>QBWB01000077.1 GCA_003284185.1 Prochlorococcus sp. AG-315-C08 | reverse complement strand
ATATGTTCCCCAGATTGGAATGCGCCTCAGCTAAATGAGGATTGAGTTTAATTGCTTTGCGAAGAGGTTGTTCAGCCTCTTGTAGTCTCTTTTGCCTAATGAGGATATTGGCAAGCAGGAAATGAGAGTTGAAGAGATTGGGATTGAGCCCAATTGCTTTGCGAGTGGATATTTCTGCCTCTTGTAATTTACCTAGATCGTTTAATATGTTCCCCAGATTAGAATGTGCCTCTGCGTAGTCAGAATTAAGTTCAATTGCTTTACGAGTATATAATTCTGCTTCTTGTGATTTACCAAGATCTTTCAATATTGATCCATAATTAGAAAAAACTCTGTGATCTTGGAACCCTTGATTAATAAAATATTGATAATATTTTGCTGCTTCTGACATGTTTCCTTTTGAATGCAACTTAAAGGCTTGATTGATTATTTGTTCTTTAGAAAGAGTATTGGTATTAATAGTAAGATTTTCTTTGACTTCTTTTAAAACAAATGTAACTGGGAATGTTCTTATTCCAGTGACTTTCTTATTTCCTTCCTCTTCTTTACGCGATTCTTCCATCTTGACCTTGTCTAATTGTTGATACCAGACATTTTACTACTAGTGCCGAAATCATTTTTATCTACATATTGAGGAGATAAAGCATTAGTCTCTTTGAATGATTGCCTACGATGTCTCTAGGTTAATGCCGTTTTGTGAAGTTTTTAGTGCATAATTGTCTCCTATGAGTTTCATATCAGTTTTACACGAAAATCATACTGAAATTGCTTGGGTTTATCTCTGGGATTTTAGGGGATATTATGCTATGGAACTATTAAGTGGGAGTAAAGTATCAAGTCTCACTTCTCTTGGATTTTTGGAATACCTGCTTGACTGTCTTTATAGAAGAGAACTGTGCTGATTTTGTCCGGTGTTTAGTTCTCAATATCTTGCTTTTGTTGATAATTTAAGAAATCAAGTCTCGATATCTATGAGTTTTCGTAAGAATTTCAATAGCAGGTTGAAGCATCTCTTTGTAGTTTTTCCATCCACCAATAGATTTTGAATTAATAGGTGAACGAACTTGAACATTGCTTGCTGTTGACACTGAGCGTGGATTTAGATGCGGAGATAGATAGGAGTCATCCCACTGCCATTCCAACCAAGAGATTAAAGATTTAATTTCTTTATTAGGATTGCTCACTAATAAATCATAATTTAAGTCGTATATTTTTGATCGAAATCTATTCTTATATTGAGTCATAATTTCTTCTTGATCTAAATAAACTCTTGTGCAATCAACTAAGGAAGAGGAATAATCATTTCCTTTAGGAAAATGTGCTCGGTAAATTGAAAGAATATTATCTAAAGGATCTCTATAGCAGTGAATAATTTTTGTGTTTGGTATTTGCTTAGCAATGATACCTGCGTATTGGTAGTTGTATAACCATTTGTTAGTTGTGATATTCAATTGAGTCTTATTATTTACTTTTTCCCAATAAAATTCAGCAAGATTTATGCTTTGTTTAGATTTCTTAGACTCTAGGAATGATTCCTCTAGCATATTAATTTCACCTAGATCATATACATCATTGCGCATACTAAGAATTGATTCCAATAATGTAGAACCACTTCTAAACATCCCTACAATAAAAATACTCTGGGGAAATTTTATTTGTTCTTTTTGATTAATCTCTTTTTTATCAGATTCAATCAGTAATCTTCTAGATTTATTGATAAAAATATCAGGCTTAGATGGTTGAAGATCAAGTTTCAAGTTATTTGCTAATTGAAGGCATTTAGCACTGTCTTTGTAATTTTTTTCCTTATGAAGAATATTTGATCTTGCGAAGTAAATATCAACTTGATCTTTTGGCAATTTGTTATTTAAGATACTTTCAGAAAAGAGTTGATCTTTCCATATTGTATTATCGTTTGAGTATTTAAGTTTAGATAAAAAATAATAGGCCTTAGTGTAATTTGAATTAATTTCAATTGCTTTGTGAGTGGACAATTCTGCTTCT
>QBWB01000076.1 GCA_003284185.1 Prochlorococcus sp. AG-315-C08 | reverse complement strand
AATAATGGATCAATAACATATCATCATTGGTCTAGCGAAAATCTAATTCTTGACTCAAATAATATCCCGGCACCACTGAAAGAGAACACCCTTAGTCATAATGATCTATCACTTTTACTTGTGCCAGCATTGGCAATTGATCAAGAAGGTTACCGATTAGGCTATGGAGGAGGATATTATGATCGTCTTAGACAAAACCAATTATGGAGGAACATTCCTTCTTTTGTTATTATTAGTCAGAATTGCGTATCAGAAAGGTCCTTACCTCGTGATTCATGGGATATACCTTTTAACGGTTGGATTAATGAGAACGGACTCCATCAAATCAAACAAACTAAATAACTAATTAAGCGATAAGATATAAAAAGTATTAATTTCAGGTGGATCCAATCAAAGCTAATTCTTTAATAGATACTTATGGAAGCAAGTCGTTAGACAATCTTATAGCGCGACTTCAATCAACTTCAAATCTAAAAAGGCGTTATGAATATGTTCTTTGGTTAGCTAAAAGCCTCCCAATTTTATCCAAAGAGCTTCATGTAGACACTACAAAAGTAAAGGGCTGTATCTCTGAAGTATATGTTCTTGGAGAGCTTGTCAATGGAAAGATTCAATGGAAAGGTTATTCAGATGCCTTGATAACAAAAGGATTACTTGCATTTCTAATAAAAGGACTAAACGATCTAACTCCTATTGAGGTACTCTCTATTAATGAAAATTTTATTGAAATGACTGGTCTCAGTAAAAGCCTAACTCCATCAAGAGCAAATGGATTTTTAAACATTTTCCTAAAAATGAAAGCCCAATCTAAAAATCTTGCTCTACATATTGCTTCCTAAGATTAATAATCCTGAACAAAATTGTCATTAACAACATGAAAAAAATTGGTATTGGTTTGCTAGGTCTTGGCACAGTTGGTTCAGGTGTTGCAAGCATTATCAACACTCCCCTTGGTAGACACCCTTTAGTGACTAAACTTGAACTAATTCGTGTTGCAGTAAGGGATCTCAAAAAAAAGAGAGATCTAGCATTATCAGAATCCATACTCACCTCAGATCCATTAGAAGTAATTGATGACCCTTCCGTTCAAATAGTTATTGAGGTAATTGGAGGGATAGAACCAGCAAGATCGTTAATCATCAAGGCCATCAGAGCGGGCAAATCAGTTGTAACAGCCAATAAAGCTGTAATAGCTAGACATGGTTATGAAATCGCAAATGAAGCAAAAGCCGCTGGAGTATATGTTCTTATTGAAGCGGCTGTTGGCGGAGGAATTCCTATTATTGAGCCCCTAAAACAATCTCTAGGTGGAAATCAAATAACAAAAGTCAGCGGAATCATTAACGGAACAACCAATTACATTCTCTCTCGGATGGATAAAGAAGGAGCAAATTATGATGAAGTTTTAAAAGATGCTCAAGAGCTTGGTTACGCAGAATCTGATCCTGCGGCAGATGTAGAAGGTCTAGATGCCGCAGATAAGATTGCAATCCTCAGCGGTCTTGCCTTTGGTGGACCAATCAAACGATCTGAGATCCCAGTAAAAGGGATTAATTGTTTAAAAAGTAAAGATGTAAATTACGCTAAGCGCCTTGGATACGTAATAAAACTCCTGGCAATATCTGAAAAGAACGAACAACAAACAACAAATGAAGATAGTTTGCCATTGTCAGTATGGGTTGAGCCAACCCTGGTACCGGAAGAACATCCTTTAGCAGGAGTAAATGGAGTTAATAATGCAATTCTTGTAGAAGGAAATCCTATAGGCCAAGTAATGTTTTTTGGACCAGGAGCAGGCTCAGGGCCAACCGCTTCGGCCGTAGTTGCAGACATCCTAAATATCGCCGGCATTAAATTAATGGAAAATTCAAGCTCAAACTTAGACCCACTTCTATCAGCAGAAAGTTGGCGAGATTGTTGTGTAGCCGAAGAGAATAAAATAAGAAAAAAAAATTATATTCGTTTAATCACAGACGACACTCCTGGTGTTATTGGCAAGATTGGAACTCTTTTTGGCCAGAGAAAAATATCTAT
>QBWB01000075.1 GCA_003284185.1 Prochlorococcus sp. AG-315-C08 | reverse complement strand
AAACTTGGCCTGAAGGACAAGGTGAAAGAAAATTAACCGGAACAATTTGGTCTTTATTTGTTCTTGCTGGGGATACAAAAGTTAAAAGAGATTGTGTACAAGCAGTTAATAAATCTTCTATGACTTTGTCTAAGGCTGCACTTAATGCCTTGAAGCTAATTGATTGTTTAGAATCTGAAGAAGCATCTAATTTGTTTTTTGAAAAATGGAAAGATAATCCAGTCGTTTTAGATGCATGGTTCTCTTATGAGGCATCTAGATCTAATGCTCATGCGATAGATGTCGTACAGAAATTGCTATCTCACCCTAAATTTGATTGGATGGCTCCAAATTCTGTCCGGGCTGTTTTAGGAGGGTTTACTAAAAATATTGAATCTTTTCATGCTTCTAATGGGCAAGGCTATATGTTTTTTGCTGAGAAACTATTAGAGCTTGATAGAATTAACCCAATAACAGCTTCACGAATGGCCAAAGTTTTCTCTAGATGGAAAACTTACATTTATCCAAACAAACAAGAAATGTATAAGGCTATTTTGAAAGTAAATGAGGCTAAAATTTCCTCTAATACAAGAGAAGTTGTAGAACTAATTTTGGATTGATTTGAAAGGGATTACCTAAACATTGAGCTTACTGAACTTTCTTCGTGAATTCTCCATATAGCTTCGCCAAGCATATTGGCAACTGATAAAACCTTTAATTGCTCGAAATATTGTTCTTTTTGAACAGGAATACTATTAGTTACAATTACTTGTTCGAAAAGACCTTTGCGGGAAAGACGTTCATATGCAGGGGGGGAGAAAACAGCATGTGAGGCGCAAGCAATGACTCTCTTTGCACCTTCTTTTCTAAGTAATTCGGCTCCTGCACAAATAGTTCCACCTGTATCAATCATATCGTCAATAAGTATTGCAGTCTTTCCTGATACTTCTCCAATCACTGTGAGACTTTCAGCGACATTATGACCAGATCGTCGTTTATCAATAATAGCTAGGGGTGCGCTTTTCATTTGTTTTGCAAAAGCTCTTGCTCTTGCTACACCTCCTACATCAGGAGAGACGACTACAATTTCATCGAGTTCTTTAGTTGAAAGATAATCAACTAATACTGGTGACCCATAAATATGATCACAAGGGATGTCGAAATAGCCTTGAATTTGAGCAGAATGTAGATCCATTGCCAGGACACGATCTACCCCTGATTTGACAAGTATATTTGCAGTTAGTTTGGCAGTTATTGATTCTCTCCCTGCGGTCTTTCTATCAGCACGTGCATATCCGAAATAAGGTATTACTGCAGTTATTTGTCTTGCAGATGCTCTTTTGCATGCATCTACCATGATCATTAGCTCCATCAAACTGTCATTAACAGGAGCACATGTGGGCTGTATTAGAAAAACATCACAACCTCTAATCGATTGTTGGATTTGGACATAAAGCTCGCCATCTGCGAACCTTTTTGACACAAGAGGGACATCGGTTACCCCCATATAAGTGGCAATTTCTTTAGCCAATGAAGGGTTTGAGGTGCCACTTATTAACCTGAGCCTATTAGTCTCATGGGAAAGACTAGTATTTTCAGGATGTGCTGCAGTGAGAAAACTGGTCACGGTTCACCGCAAGCAAGAACTGATATATACCAATGTACCTTTATGTCCGAAACTTGATCATGAATAAGCCTTTTTTAATTACGTCTGATAATCTTTCTGCCTCTGAGATTAAGCAAGCATCCATTGCACTGTCTGATGTTTGGGGGGGAGAGATAGAAGAAATCTCTTGCGAAATATCTCCGTCTGAAATTCTTAATAATTTAACGGAGGGGAATGGTTTAATTCTTTTAAATGGTGATTCTGCCCAAAACCATTCAGGAAAAGGTAGTTGGCTTGAGTTTTTAGCAGATTGGCATTTACCAGTAATAATTCTCGTTAATTCTTTGTCTTCGGGGAATACGCCTGGTTCGGCTTTTGCTTATTCAGCTTTGTGCCGACAATTATCAATACCACTTGTTGGTTTTTTACAAGTTGGAGGAGTCTGGGATGTAACTAAAAAAGTTAAAGATAATTTACCTTGGTGTGGTTGGCTTCCATCTAAGCCTGAT
>QBWB01000074.1 GCA_003284185.1 Prochlorococcus sp. AG-315-C08 | reverse complement strand
ACTGGCAACCTAAAAGAAGCAAAGATGCTTCAACTAAAAGCTATCGAAATCAAACCTGACTACGCACAGGCTCATAATAATTTGGGAAGCATATTAAAAGATCTAAGTGAACTGAAAGAAGCAGAAGTATCACTTCGGAAAGCTATTGAATTTAAACCAGATTACTCTATAGCCTATGCCAACTTAGGAGTCATATTAATGAAAACTGGTAAGTTAAAAGAAGCAGAGATTAATACACGGAAGGCCATTGAACTAAACGCTGATTCCGCACAAATGTATTTCAATCTGGGACAAATATTGAAAGAACTTGGCAAATCAAAAGAAGCAAAAGATGTACTCAAAAAGGCTCTTCAACTAACACCTGGAAATTTAGAATATAACGTTATAAGTAAACTGGTATTCTCTACAATACCAATGAATAATAAACAAATAAACACAGAGAGAAATGAATATCAAAAACAAATATCAATCATAAAAAATGATACTGAGCTAATATTTAATGATGAACCATTCTCAACAAATATGTTTAAGCTTGCATACCATAATCGATATAATGACAAATTAATACTTAAGGAATTAGCTAAAGCATTGTCAAGAAAAGAAGGAATCGTAAATAGAACATTTAACAAAGCTAAGCAAATAAAAGAGAAAAAAAGAAGGAATCATATTAGGCTAGGAATTATTTCTGACTTCCTAAACGAACATTCAGTTTGCAACTATTTTGGAAATATAATAATGGATATAGCTTCTACAGATATAGAAGTATTAATATTTAGAGGGCCAAATGCTGAGGAAGATAAGAATAGCCAATTAATTGATACATTTTCTTCTGAAGTAATAAGGCTACCAAACTCAATAAAAGAAGCAACCAATTTAATGATAAACAAGTCTATTGATATTATATGGTATCTCGATATTGGCATGTCTAATTATACTTATTTACTCTCATTATCAAGATTAGCATTGGTTCAAGTTCAAACTCTTGGTCATCCTAATACATCTGGATCAAACGAAATTGATTACTGTATTTCATGTGATAATTATGAAACAAAGAACTCTCATCTGTTTTATTCAGAACGTTTAGTAAGATTTAGTAGGATACCGGCTAATTACTCAACACCTAAAATAAAACAAAGCACATTTAAACTTTCTGATACGAATCTGTCTGCAAAATCTTTTTTAATTGGTATACCTCACTCTCCTATAAAATTTCATCCAGATTATGATCTTGTTTTAGATAAAATTTTAGAAGAAATCCCAAATTCTTATCTCTTCTATTTAGATGGTACAAAAACATATGAGACAGATAAACTAAAACATAGATGGTCAAAATACACAAAATTCGTTCTTAAAAGAACTATATTTCATAGAAGAGTTGGCTTTGATGACTTCTTAGAGATAGTTAAGAATCTAGATATCATTTTAGATCCATTTTACTTTGGTATGGGTAATACTTTCTATCATTCAATGGCTTTCAATACTCCTGTAGTAACAATGCCAACAAGTCATATGAAATCTAGACATGCATACGCTGGATACATGCAAATGGGCATTATAAATGCTCCGATAGCAAGCACAAAAAAAGAATATATATCTTTTTGCAAAAAATTAGCTTTTGATAAATCATATATGAACAACATTAGATCTCAAATAAACTATAAATCTAGACGTAATCTATTTAATGATAAAGATATTTATAAAGAATATATTGATTTCTTCAAGGCATCACTTAATGCCGCTAAAGAAAATACTTATTTGCCAAGAAATTGGAGTCCAAAATCAATAAGAAAATAGCCTTTAAGCTTAAAGACTTTTAATTAGAGACTACAATTGTCCTGATATATTAAAGAATATAAAACTAAACTATTGCAAATATAATGAACGGTAGACAAGGAAACAACCCAGAATCAATCATATTTTTATATCTTAGAAACTAAAATTGTTTATTTTCTTTCGAATAGTCTTTGGGTTTAACATTGCATATTCTGACTCTATAAGATTAAATTCATAAATACTCGTGAGCTGAAATATCAAATTAGAATCTAACATTCATTACAATGAAAAACTAAAAGTTAATAATACTAGTATAATAACAAAATATGTTTTACCTTAAGCATTGGAAACGAGCATAAATATAGCTAAATCACTTTTTGAACAGAGTAAATTTCAAGAAGCAATTGATACT
>QBWB01000073.1 GCA_003284185.1 Prochlorococcus sp. AG-315-C08 | reverse complement strand
CTTGGAGGCAGACCAAAGACAGCACCCAAGAAAGAAAAGTTGGTGATGCGATTAAGAGAGGAAGGTGAATCTTTAAGAGGGATTCGTGAACAAACTGGTCTTGCTGTTGCAACTATCAGGAAAATTCTTGATCGTAATAAGGAGGTAGCAGCATGAAAGGCAGCAGCAGCATGAGGAAGAAATATCCAACTCACATTTTCTTGGAAAAAGAAAAGGAGATATGGGCACTCTGCACTCTGCACTCTGCACAAGTTCACTATCTGCGATGGCAATTTCAGCAAGGATGAAAAGTTCTTTTCCTGATTACAAACTTTGCCTTTGCAATAGAGAAACCTTTTTGAGAATGGGAGGTAAAATCTGATGAACATTGACGAATGCATGAAAGCAACAATCAAAGATTCTGTAGTTCATGCACTGGAGAGAATGAAAACTCTTGACCCTGAATCAAGGTCACAATTATTTCTTGAGTTTGGTGAGTTCATTTTTTCTGATATTGATATGGATGATGTTTTGGTAGTTCCTTCTCCAGACGCATGACCATTCGCACATGGGAAATCAGGTACAAGTTGCAGCAGCAAGGAAAGTATTTCTTCAGAAGAGTTGATGCTGTTTTTCAACACGAAGCAATTAACTAAAAAAATCGTGTGAAATTATTTTCAAGATTTAATGTCCTATCTCATATAGGACAAGGGAAATATTTTCCAAAAACATTTTGCGATTTTACAGTCTTTTTCGTTGTGGATAACCCAACACCTATTCCATGCAAGCACTAAATAAACAATGGGACCTAATCCAATAATTGTAATTCTTTTGAGCTATCAATCTATGAATGCTTGACGAAATTTGAAAGAGATCTTTCACAGCATTTTCTGACAAACTATAAAGGTGAAACGAATCTTGATTTCTTTGACCAATCCATAGTTCCCCTTATGAAAGAGACAAAAAAAGCACCTGCTCACTGGTGCTTCCTTTGCGTTCGCGACGAGGATCAGGCTAGTACAAGTATACTGCTTTTGTCTATATGGCTAAGTGGATTTATGATTAAAATAAATTGAAGCATTACGAAGGGAATGGGAAAAGCAAGCAATAGAAAACCTTGCGTAATCGTTGGTTGGCACATATGGAAAGACCTCACAGGAAAAGAAGGAAAGCACTATTTTTTCAAGAGAAAATACACCGATAAAAATGGAATTGATACTTGGAAAGGTGATGGGTTCTTCTCTGGCAACAAAGAGTTGGCAGAGTTCTTTGGAATTTCTGAAGACCTAAAAGAACTGGATGGGGTGAAATTAGGTCAGGTGTTTATAAGGATTTTTGGCACTAAAAAAGAATTGACTGATGAAGAGAAAAGTTTTTGGCTCAGCAAGGCAGATGGTATAGATGGCAATCAGGTGAAAATTACAAAAGCATCTCCAGAGAGGCATTACTAATGACTAAAAAAAAGAAAGAAGAAAATAAAGTTCCGTTGGTTGAGGAAGAATGACTACTCTTACTTGGAGAGGAAACATAGTTGATGATAATTATCTATTTACTTCACATGAGAACTCATGGTATGAAGAATCTGATTGGGATGACGAAGATGCTATGGATTATAGATTAGAATTAGATGATATCAAAGAAGAATGCCAAGAGATAGCAGTAGAGAATGAAGAGTTAAATGAGAATTATTGTGAGCATGGATGTGACCCAGAATTTTACGAAAATAGATGGAAGAATTCACTTGAAATTGAATGTTTTCTAAAAGAGTTTTGCTATGAAATGAAAGAAATTATGGCAAGTTCTAAAAGAGAGTATGCAATGTTTTGGCAAGGTGAATTAAAGGTAAATGATGTTATCTTTGAAGAAGCAACTAGCATACAGAAACTAGAATTATACGAATCTACCTATGGAGGTATGGGTCCAGCAAATTGGTGGAAATTAAAATATATGGATGAAATTATAAAGCATGATATTTCAATTCTTCAGCAAAGAATATATCAAAATGCTGATTTCAAACTTGAAATTGATGGTGATTTTGAAAGGGAGAATTTAAAGTTTAATAAAGATACTATGAGAGTTGAATATAATGGCAAAGAGTTTGAACTTTCAAGGAGATGGGAGACATCAGGAGGAAGTACTAATTTTGATGTTCATGTAATTAAAGATGGAACTATTGAATATATTCCAGATAGAGATTTGAAACCATAATGTATAAAACTAAAAAAGAAATTGAGGA
>QBWB01000072.1 GCA_003284185.1 Prochlorococcus sp. AG-315-C08 | reverse complement strand
CCAGCACCGAAAGTTCTTTTGCCCACGTTTTGCCCACGCTATTTTTACCAATTAAAAAAGGACCGCCTGGGAAAGCAGTCCTGAACTGATCGGGGCGACAGGATTCGAACCTGCGACCTAGTGCTCCCAAAGCACCCGCGCTACCAAGCTGCGCCACGCCCCGCCAACCTTCATAATAGTCTATGACTGGAGAGTTGCGCAATTAAGTCATAGATTGAGTTTAAAGCAGTTATGACAGTCATTCTGGAAACTCATCTCTTAGGTATCGCAAGAGATTTAATCCTATGCTGAATGACAATCTGTCCTAAGGAATAGTGGCAAAGTCTGACAATTTTGTGTACATTTTGTGTACTTAAAAACATTTGTACAAAAAAATAACTGCGACCTAGTGCTCTAAATACACTCGCGCTATCTATGCCAAAACTTGTACATGATCAAACTTGGGTACCTGAGCTAAGAAAGGCAGTGAGGTCTTCTACTGCAAAAGGATGGGCAGTAAGAGAACACCGAGGAAAGGTAAGACTTCAAGTTTTAACTGAAGGAGAACCAATGCAATCAGTTGGTCTTGATTTCCTTTGGCATGAGCAAAGCCTTGGAGACATCATCCGAAGAGTTAACAACATATATATCCACACAAAAAGTGGTTACACCATTAAAGAAGCTGCGAACATAGCTAAAGGAAAAGCACCAAAAGCAACCAATAAAAGAGATTGGCAAGGCGCTTATGAAAGATTCAAAGTTCAGAAAATATCTTTTGGAAATGGAATAGATCCACAAACAACATGGAGAAAAGAATTCGTACCTGTCCTTACATATGCAATAAATCTGCTCAATAGAAATGATTGCCCAAATAATCCAAAAGATCTAATAGATCAATGTGTTGTCGATTGGGAAATTGGTTCTAGAAGTAGGGAAATAAGAGTTAGAAGACTTGCAAATTTTTTAAACTATTGCGTTGATCGAGAAGACTTTCCACCTTCATGGAAGCCAGCTTCAGACTTAAAGCCCTACTACGGAAGAAAACCAAAAGGAAAAAAAAGCGAACAGATGAGTTCAATTCCTGATCAAGAAATAATTAACTTAATTAATTCAATGACAGAAACACCCGCAGCAAAAAGGTGGACTGACTGTTTGAAGTTCATGGCCGTTTATGGATTAAGAGCAGTTGAGTTGAATCATCTTGAATTAAGACTGCATGACTTAACAAAAAAGCCTTATTTGTACTGCACCTATGAGAAAAGAAGTGGTTCTGGTGTAACTAAGAAAAGAGCATTAGAACCGTTACCTCTAATAAATGATGAAGGGAAAACTGAAGAATGGAATTTGTTATCACGACTACAAGAAAAAGACATTATATTCCCAAAATTAAGTTCAGTTAATGGGCCAGCCGAAGCAATGCGTAAATACATGAACGCCAATCAAAAAGGCTGGCAATCTCTAAAAGCATTAATGGAATCAAGAGGAGAAAATCTTGGAACTTATTCCTTCAGACATTCCTATTCAGCAAGAGGACATTTCCTAGGTATTGATGGAGGAAGTATGGCTTTAGCTATGGGGCATAGCGTAAAAATGCATGAGCAGGCCTACGACTGGAGTAATGACGAAGTCCGATCTAGAGCTTTTGATAGAGCAAGAGCAGCGTCATGAACATAAAATCACTTACTAAAAAATCGAATTTTTTGATAACTGCTACAGGAGAGATGAGGCAAGCGCCTAAGAAGCCTCATTAGAAATCGCAATACTTTTATTTTATCAATGTGTGTACTTTTCTTTTTATATATTTAAATGAGTAACAAGACGATCAGCTGAAAACAATTGGTGCAACATAGAATTGATCTGCCTCATAAGATTCGTGTCTTCTTAGGCATGAGAGCTAAATAGTAAGGATATGCTCTGTAGACATTCAAGATGAACGTCTCCACTCTCTGGGTTACTTCACACCATCTTTTCCAGACTGGCGTTAATCTTTTTCATACCCCATACGTCTTAAGCAATCAGCAGAAACTTTTTGGTCAGTCCATGAAACTTTTAAGCCTAGATAATTATTGCTTTAGCGAATGGTGGGCAGTGAGAGGCAGAAATGATCATTCAGCCTAAATTTGAAAGCTGAGCTATTTGAATTTGCTCTAAAACAAGATCGATAGGTTTTGAATTTCGCCCTTCAGTCGTAATAGGTATTCTTTGAATGGTCTGTAATTAAAAGGATACGAACAATTCCAGACATTAATTTAA
>QBWB01000071.1 GCA_003284185.1 Prochlorococcus sp. AG-315-C08 | reverse complement strand
TCCATTTACTAAGTCATCAAAAAAGTTTTAAAATAACACCTATTTTTTCAGTTGGATTAATAGAACTGTTTACAGTATTTACGAATGGCTATAAACCTAATGAGCATATAGCTCTACTGTTTAATGCTATATGTAATAGCACTGGATTTGATCCTGAAGTAATTACATCTATGGGAGATGAATTAACTAAAAAGCTAGAGATAATTACACTTAATAATTTATCAGAATATATTGATTCTATAGATGATGATAAATCAGATGATAAATATTACAGTCGAATAAATGCAATAGGACTATACAAAATAATGATAGAAATATTAGATTGTGATAAAATTGATAAGAAAGAATTAATTAATGAAATAATTAAATTTGCTGAAATAATTGGTTATCCAAAAGAAAGGGTTGAAAAGGACATAAGTCTTTATCGATCTAACATTGAAAAAATGAATCAGGCACTAGAAATAATATCTCAAAATATAAAATCAAAGAGCAAATAAATAAATCAATTAGTTTAATATTATTTTCTTCTTTTATCCTTCAAATCAATTAAACTTATGTAAACAACTCCAATTGTTATAAATACAAGTAAGGAAATTGATATTATAGATAGAATTTCATATAAAGAATAATCTATTGACATTCTGAAACCCTAAATATCAATGGAACCATCACCGTTTCTTCCCCAAACAACCATGGCAATTGAAAATGTGAAAATTGCTGCTAGTGATGCCCAACCTAAGGTAAACAACATAATAGATTAGATATTTATTAAATTATATCTTATAGAGAAGGTTATATAAAAAATGGAGCTAAATTTAATAAAATAAATAAAGAGTCATAACTTTATACTTGAAATAAATAAATGGCTAGACTCGTCCAAAATCACAGCACGAATATTCTAGGATTAATTAAATGGCTAAATAGGATCTCAAGAAATCCCCAAATTAAAACAATTACACCAGGATGCCTTTCACATGCAAATGGAATAGAAGAAAAATTATCATTAAAGATAAGCAGAAGAACAAGAACAGGCTTTAAATTAATAGCAAGAAAAGGTAAATCAGTTCAAGAAGTCTATATGGTAACAACACTAGAAGAAAAATGTATCAGTGCACTCATAGCAAAAACTAATCCATATGTTTCTCTGAAAAAGAAACATTTTTAAGAATGTTGCTTCTTTCCTTATTTTTTTCTATAACAGACTCTGAAAGATCTCTCATCAATTCTTCTTTAATCATATTCATAGCATTATTAATCTGAAATAATTTACTACTCATATTCAATATAAATAAAAATTATTTTAATAAGAGGAAAATAAGAAAGCTCAGAATTTAACAAAGAAACCCAATTCGGTTAACATGAATTCATTATATATATATGATAATAAAAAAGATTAAAAATAAACAACAAAAAAACTAATACTTATAAACTAAATCACATAACTTATTCAAATATCTTGTTCATAAGAATAAAATGGTTCTCTCCATCCTTTCCAGACATTGGAACCTTTCACATTAATAAAGGGGATTTCGCAATAGACAGCAAGAAATAAAGGTTTAGACTGATCATTAATTATCGGAATCAAAAAAATATTATTTGAATATTTAATATTATTCATATCTAATAATAAAGGTCCATAGTATTTTAATTGTGTTGGCTTAGAAATGAAATTAGTTTTGTGTGATAATTTTTTATTGGCTAATTGTATATGGGAAAAGTTTCTTAAAGAGAAATTTAAACTAGTGATACCAGAAAATGATTTGGGTGCAATTATAAGGAAAATCTATTTTTAAATTTAAAATATGAGGACATATATTAAATCTATACTAGATAATAATATTATTTATATTTCATATTCATTTTTGAATTTATCTAAATTAGATAAATAATCGTTATAAAGATTTTTAGTATCTTCATTAAAACCAATTTCTTTGTACAACTGATCAAGTGACATATAAGAAGACATTACAGGAAGAAAAGCTGACTTATATTCCTCTTGAATGTCTTCCTCGTTAATATCATGTATTATCGCCGTAATTAATTCTACTTGCTTTTTTGCTAATGCAATGTTTTTTTCAAGTTCAGGACTTAATTTTTGTCTTCTTCGGGCCATTGAAAATATTACGTCCTTAAAAATACTACACCACTATTATTCTAAAAATCAAAAAAAATGGAAGGCAATTAAAAAATGAACACAGAATAAGAGTAAATACTCACAACAAATGGATAAAAC
>QBWB01000070.1 GCA_003284185.1 Prochlorococcus sp. AG-315-C08 | reverse complement strand
AATAGCGGCAAAAGCAGCTATTCGTCTTTCCTGTCCTCTGGTCTATTTAAACCAAGTAGGAGGGAATGACGAGCTGATTTTTGACGGCTCAAGTTTCGCGCTTAATAAAAATGGAGAGCTACAAGAAGAACTCCCTGCATTTACAGAATCAGTGAAAATTTGGAATGTGAATTCACTCAAAATTAAATCTTTACCTAACAAATCACCATCATCACAAGAAATGATCTTCAGAGCTCTTGTTCTTGGAGTAAAAGATTACGCATCTAAATGCAATTTCAAAAGCGCAATCATTGGACTAAGTGGTGGTATTGACTCAGCCTTAGTTCTTACTATTGCTGTTGCCGCTTTAGGCGCATCTAATGTTCAGGCCATTTTAATGCCGTCTCCTTGGAGTTCATTGGAGTCTACAAAAGATGCAGACAAGTTAGCTAATAGGCTAAAAACGACTACAAAAGTCATGCCAATATCAGATCTCATGAATTCTTTTAATGAAGTTTTAAAAGATACATCCGGGAGAATTCCAACTGGAATCACAGCTGAAAATATTCAATCTCGTATTAGAGGGACAATACTTATGGCTTTATCAAACCAAAGAAACCATATCCTTTTATCTACAGGAAATAAATCTGAATTAGCAGTAGGGTATTGCACTCTTTATGGAGATATGAATGGAGCATTATCTGTAATTGGTGATCTCTATAAAACCAATGTATTTCAGTTATGTAATTGGATAGATAGTGAATCATCCTCACAATGTAGAGAGGACTTTTTGCTACCTAACAAAGAAGAAATCATCGGTATCGATATAAGAAATAAGCCTCCTAGTGCAGAACTAAGAGCAGACCAGTTAGATAGTGATTCATTACCAGATTATGCTGTGCTCGACCCTATACTCAAAGGGTTCATTGAAGATCATGCACCTATTGAAGTTTTAATAGAAAAAGAATTTGATCCTAAGATTGTCAAAAAAATTGCCAACTTAATAAAGAAAGCTGAATTCAAACGTCATCAAGCACCTCCTCTTTTGAAAATCAGTAATCAAGCTTTTGGTAGTGGATGGAAAAAACCAATAGCATCAAAATAAATAATATACATAATCAATTCAATTCATTCACAGCATTAATAGGTCGACGTAAAGACTGAATACTAATTCCTTCTCTCAAAGCCATTACCAGACCAGAGGCTTCAACATAATTCTTTGCAAATAAAACTTTTAGCCCCTTTTCAGAAATTCTTTCATCGAGTCTCATCTTCTTGGAGGTAACATTTAGGATCCCAGGATTATCAACTATTACCAAAGGTATATCTCTTTCTATACAAGACAATACAGACTCCCCTCCAAGCGCTCCCTGTGGTACAACTGCTGCACCTACATCATCAATACTTAATAAATTTGCTCTTTGAGTAAAGGAATTGTCCTTCAAATCTAGATTTACTTTCAGGACAAGATCTGGTGCACGACTAAGGCCTACGAGAACACTTTGCAAGAATGTATAGCCAATTTCCTCTCCTGAGGCTCGCGGATCTAAATCAAAGTCAATCGGTAAGGCTGATAAAGCTGGTGCATGAGCACATGGAATAAGTAAATTCTTAACTAAAAAATGACTAATTACAGCTTCAGCACCGGCAATAGCATCCACACCCTTACCTTGACGATATAATTGGGTTCCTAGGCTCTCTCCATCATCAGGGAAACGGGTAATCACAGCAATTGCTGTAGCACCTGACTGCTTA
Source organism: Prochlorococcus sp. AG-315-C08 (assembly GCA_003284185.1). Taxonomy (GTDB): domain Bacteria; phylum Cyanobacteriota; class Cyanobacteriia; order PCC-6307; family Cyanobiaceae; genus Prochlorococcus_B. Next base: position 518 of record QBWB01000070.1, on the reverse strand, counting down.
AGTTTTTCAGCACCCCTCAAGAGAATATCAGGTTCCTCAATATTTCCCCAGCTAGAACCAGTCAATCCTCTATTTAAATTTATTTGCAAAGCTCTTTCTGTTGTAATACAAGGACCAATATCCAAACCCAAACTTGCATTACATCCATCTGCAACTTGCAAATGACGCTTCCTAAGATCAGATTCTAGGCCAGCATCTAATAATAAACCTACTTTTTGTTGTCGTACCGGCTTCAGCATCACTTGACCAGAAGTATAAAGGTTTAAACTATATCCTTCTACATAATGGATACAAGAATCTGGCCAATATAAAGACCCTGCATTCATCACATTTGGATGAGTAATCAAACATCCACTAACCGCAGCCAATAAACGTGCAGTTGGGATTGCATCCCCCGAATATCCTCCTACATCGCAACCTATGCCAGTAGGTATAATCAATAAAGTCGGCATGGGTCTATTTGTTGACATAAACTAATTCAGATCAAATCACTATTATTGCCATTTTTATCATCTTTA
>QBWB01000069.1 GCA_003284185.1 Prochlorococcus sp. AG-315-C08 | reverse complement strand
TTCCATACCCATGCGGCATTCCCACTGCTCATTTTTGTCTCTTTATTATTGTCATTACCAAACAAAACACCTGTAGATAATTGTGGTATAGATCCTACAAACCATAAATCGTGATTCCCCTCGGAAGTACCTGTCTTCCCAGCTATTTGTCTAGTTTTTAAAGATGCAATATTTCCTGTCCCATTAATTACTGATTGTTGAAGCATCCAATTGAGAGTATCAGAAAATCTTGCGACAGTACTCTATTATTATTTTTCTTATGAGAGTCTTGACTCCAAATTGTTTTATTATTCGGGCCCAGAATTTTTTCTACAGGACTTGGAGTTTTATAAATACCTCTATTAGTTATTGCTGCATATGCTGCAACCAAAAACAGTTTAGATTTCAAAATCTAAACTATAAAATAATTAAAGAACTATGTCCTATCGCAATTGCAGTTACAAGCATCCCTAAAATTAGAAAAGGTTGTGCACTTGCTTGATATTTAACGTCATAAGTTAATGGATCTCTTAATAGCCAAATATCTTGAAATGTTATTTGGGGAATTATAAGTAGTACAAGAATTACAGATGCAAAATGTTGTCCTATAGCTATCAGTACAACCACCATGGCTAATTGGAAAACATCTATCATTCCTGCGCTGATCCAGCTTGCATTTTTTATACCAAAAACCACAGGTAGTGACTCAAGTCCAAGACTTTTATCTCCTTCTACACTTTTAAAATCATTTATTACTGCAATTCCTAAGCCTGACAAACTGTAAGCAAGAGTAAGCAATGCTGTAGTCCAAGTTAAATGACCAAAAAGGGCTTGCCCAGCCCACCACGGCAAAGCGATGTAACTAGCTCCCAATGCATAGTTTCCAAGCCAACCATTTTGTTTGAGTTTTAAAGGAGGAGCGGAATAAATAAAACTTACGAATGATCCTCCCAATGCCAGGAGGAGAACTGTCGGGGTCTTGTGCTGAGCCCAGATATCTAAAACATATGCAAGCCCTAATCCAGATATTAATAGTATCCAAATTTGTAATTTCACTTGAAATAGAGATATTGCTCCAGATGGAATAGGACGGTTAGGTTCATTGATGGCATCTATTTCTCGATCAAAATAATCATTTATTGTTTGGGTGTATCCTGTGAGTAGTGGTCCACTCATGACCATGCAACTAAGAGCAGCTAGTACATTGCTTAATTGCCAGTGGTAATTACCACTGGCAGCAGCCCCGCAAATAACCCCCCAAAGCAAAGGGATCCATGTTATGGGCTTCATTAGCTGTAGCCGAAGCTTCCAGATGTTTTTTGTTTCGGAACCTCCTTTTATTCCAAGGAGTTGTCTAGCATCACTCATTTTTAAACCTCAGGTTTAAGAAATCTCTTCCTCAAAGAACCAATTTTTACTACCATCTTTTAGTTTAATTACTACTCCTATGCCACCCTTGCCATCAGTCATCTTGTAGTCCATGACTGTTCCCCTTGGGTCTTCTGACAGTTGCTTGATCAAACCAGGAGGTATGCGATCACGTACACGTTCAAGATTAATCTTGACATTAGAACCTATTCTTGTGAGGGACGTTGGCTTGGGCATGGCCTGCAAATGCTTAGTCTGCGCAAACCTTAACAGTTCCCCTGATGTAAATTCATGGTTGCGCTTAGATTGATTCCTTGCTTAGACGTCGCAAACGGACGAGTAGTTAAAGGTGTTAATTTTGTTGGTCTTAGGGATGCTGGAGATCCAGTTGAGCTCGCTTGCAGGTATAGCAAGGCGGGAGCTGATGAATTGGTCTTCCTTGACATAGCAGCAACTAATGAAAAAAGATCGACACTTGTTGATCTTGTTAGAAGAACATCTGAATCCGTAACAATTCCCTTCACGGTTGGAGGGGGAATACGTTCTTTGGATGGAATAAATGAATTATTAAGAGCAGGTGCCGATAAAGTCAGTCTAAATTCATCTGCTGTTAATGATCCTTACTTAATCTCTAAAGGAGCTGAGCTCTTCGGTTCGCAATGCATTGTTATTGCAATTGATGCGAGAAGGAATCAAGATAGATCTGATAAGTGGGAAGTATATGTAAATGGAGGGCGTAAAAATACAGGTCTGGACGTTATTTCTTGGTCAAAAAAGGTTGTTGGATTAGGTGCAGGGGAAATACTTCTCACATCAATGGATGGAGATGGAACTCAGAATGGATATGATTTGGAATTAACTAAATCCATCTCCGAAAATGTACCAATACCTGTAATAGCTTCAGGTGGA
>QBWB01000068.1 GCA_003284185.1 Prochlorococcus sp. AG-315-C08 | reverse complement strand
CCCGAGAGGATTAACTGGTGTCGCTTATTTCCCGTCTTCGTGCTGTCGTTGCTGGCGACGACTTTTTAGATAGTGATTTTGATGAGCTCGATTACGAAACTGGCGACGAATTTGATAATGTTAATAGAGCTCGTAAAGAAGGGAGTGGAGAGATAGCAACCTTATCTCAGTCCAATCCATTTGAAGGTGGTCATGGCTTGCCTTCCTCAAACGTTATAGGAATGCCAGGAATTTCGACTACTGCTTCCGAAGTAAGCTTGATGGAGCCCCGTAGCTTTGATGAAATGCCAAGGGTCATTCAAGCTTTGCGTGAGAGGAAAACAGTAATTTTAAATCTTACAATGATGGAGCCAGATCAAGCTCAAAGAGCTGTTGATTTTGTTGCAGGCGGGACTTTCGCTATTGATGGACATCAAGAAAGAGTAGGAGAAAGTATTTTTCTTTTTGCTCCTTCTTGTGTGACAGTCACTAACTCTTTTCAAGAAGAGGCTTCCCCTTCAAACATGGTTAATAAAGGAACAGATTTGATTTCTAAGGAGTCAAATCCTGCTCCAGAACCTGCCTGGGGAGAGACAATGGCGACAGCTCTTTAGACAATATCAAGGTTGGACACATCTATTGGTGTAATTGGTTTTGGACGTATGGCGAGGGCTATTATTTCACCTCTTTTAGAAAGAGGTGAATATTCCCCTGATCAAGTTTTTGGTATCGTTGGTAATGACTCAAGTATTCCAGAAGCCTTAAATGAGCTTTGTGAAGGAGTAAGTATTTTTTCTAGTGATGATGTTCTTGCCAAAATGGCTTGGGGTGCTCCTCTCCAGGTTTTAGCTGTAAAACCACAGCAACTGGAAAAAGTTAGAGAATCAGCTTCAAGGTTTGAATCAATTAATAAAGCCTCAAAGCCTTTAATGATTTCAATTTTAGCAGGAATAACTTTAAAAACCCTTCAGGAATCTTTCCCTGGTCATTTATGTGTAAGAGCAGTTCCAAATACTCCTTCACTAGTGGGGGAAGGTCTTACTGGCTTGGCTTGGGGAGATGATATAAGTTTGCATCAAAAACGCAAGGTGAAAAAAATTTTTGAGCCAATAAGTGAAATTTTTGAATTACCTGAATATCAGCTTGATTCTTTTTTGGCTTTAACCTCATCTGGTCCTGCCTATATAGCTTTGATGGTAGAAGCTATGGCTGACGGAGCTGTTGCTGCTGGATTGCCACGTCATTTGTCAAATCAATTAGTTCATAAAACTTTCTCTGGGACGGCATCTCTATTAAGAGAGAAAGGTTTACATCCCGCTGAACTTAAAGATATGGTTGCATCCCCAGCTGGAACTACAATTAGTGCTCTTCGACACCTTGAACTTACGGGCTTGAGATCTTCTTTGATTGAAGCAGTTGTTTTAGCAGCCGAGAAGAGTCGTCAATTGGCTGAAAAGATGTCGAGTTGAATGAATGAAGAACGTTATTATATAAATTTTCAAGTGAGTCAATATTTTGTTGAAGTGTATATCGTGCTTCTACTCTTAAACGTGCACGTCTACCTAATTCATTTGTAAGAACTGGTTGATCTCTTAAAACTGGTAAAAGTGTTCTTAATTGCGAAGTAACTGCATCTGTGTTTAAAATAATCCCTGCGCCATCGTCAATCACTTCTCCATCTGCGCCAGCGTCAGTTGCTACACATGCTGTGGCAGTAGCCATTGCTTCAAGTAAAGCGATCGATAATCCTTCAACTAGGCTGGGAAGAAAGAAAACTTCTGCAATTTGAAGCAGCGCAATTCTTTTATTTAGGTCAGATTCATAGCCCCACCAAGTTACATTACCCTCTTTATTGAAAATTGAATTACTTTCAAGAGTCGGTCTTAAGGGACCATCTCCAACAATTACGAGTCGACAACCTTTTGGTTGAATTAACTTCCATGCTCGAAGAAGTGCTTCAACATTTTTTTCAGAGGCAATTCTGCCCATATAAATAAATATCCTTTCAGATCCAAGTTTCTTTTTAATTTCTAGTTGAAAATTGTTTAAGGAATCAGAGGTGTCAGGTTTCCATTTCTCAATATCAATTCCATTGGGTATGACAACAAGTCGACTTTCTTTTACTCCAAGTTTTGCAAGTACTTCGGCTTGCATATCTGAGAAAACAATTACTTTGTCATATTTGGCTAAAGATGGTGCATAAAGTTGGTAAGTAAGTTGCTGAGTATTTGCTGTGAGGTTTCTAAGCTTTGAATCAAATGCTGGATGAAAAGTTGCAATCAAAGGCAAATTGAGTTGTTGGCAAAGCTCAGGCAGTCGAAAATCAAGAGGAGAAAGGGTAAGGCTTGCATGGACTAAATCAGGTTTAAGTCTGAAGAGAGACTCTCTCAGCTCTCGTTGTGCTCTTGGAGAGGGGATTGTGTAAACCTGAGATTTAATTAAATAAGGAAGGCTTACATCAGGATCATTTGCTAGTAAAGAAGTCTTGTTATTTC
>QBWB01000067.1 GCA_003284185.1 Prochlorococcus sp. AG-315-C08 | reverse complement strand
CTATCAATATTGTTCCAAGATTATAATGAGCTTCTGCAAAATTAGGGTTTATTTGAATTGCTGCACTAAGCAAATTCTCTGCTTCTATTGTTTTTCCTCTATCTATTAATATTGTTGCATAATTAGAAAATACTATTGGATCATCAAAACTTTGATTTATGCAGGATTTATAATATTTTTCTGCTTCTGTAATGTTTCCTCGTGAATGAAACTGAATTGCTTGATTAATTATTTGTTCTTTAGAAGGTTTAGAAGGAGTATTGGTATTAAGAGTAATATTGTCTTTGATTTCGTTTAAGGCAAATGGAACTGGGTATGTTTTCACTTCATAGCCTGCTTGCTTTTGATGCCTTTTTTCCTCGGTCAAATTATTTGTTTTACAAAGGATCTATTGATGATGATTATACCTTGCTCTAAGATCCTATGTGGTTATTAGCCCCCTATGGCGCGTATCATGGGCGCATAAGTGCTTATTTAACCACTATCAAGTGCTATCAAGTAAACCAGCGGATTTTTCTAAATCTTCCAAAACTCTTGATATTGCTGCCGTTTCACACACTTGGGGCCATAGCTCAGCTGGTAGAGAACCTGCATGGCATGAAGGGCATTATTCTTCTGTGATCGTTTGGTATAACAGCTTTTAGGTAGTACAACAAAACGTAAATGGCTCACACCGTGGCGCATAATTGATATTAGTTTCAATTTGCTTTGATCTATTGGGATAACTAGCTTATTCCTTTTTTATTGTTTATATGAACCAGACAAAAATAGAGCCGCCAAAAACATCCCATATCGTAAATCCAATCTAGATAAGATATATTCTTTAATTTTTATCTGTATGAATTTAGCCCAAAGGATAGTTAACTTTTGTTGTTATTTATTATATAATCATTTATGATTTTTATATATTTTCTCTAATTCAAGAGTAAATCTTTTTGAATTAAAAAAAGAATAAGATTCTTTATTTTTTAATTTTATAAGTATTTTATCAAGTTTTTCTTTATTTGTGGCAAGTTCATAGGCAAGGGATTCATACTCATATTCATTATGAGTTATTAATTCGTTTAGATTGCAAGCATTTAGAATACTACCTGCCATTCTAGCTGTAAAACTTTTACCTATTAGTGTTATGATTGGCAACCCAGCCCATAATGCATTTGAAGCGGTAACACCTGAATTAAAATTGAAAGTATCTAGACATAAATCACCACATGAATGCCTAGATAAATGATCATTTGAATTCATTTTTTCTGCAAATATTATCCTTTCTTTTTCTACACCATGTTTATTCATTTCGTTATAAATATTATTTATTGCAGATGAATTAGGTCTGATTATCCATAAATAACTTTTGTCTATTTTTTTTAATAAATTCATCCATATGTTAAATTCTTTTCTTGTGATTTTCCGAATGTTATTAAAACATGTGAATATAAAACCCTTTGTTGGTAGTCCCAATTCTTCTCTACTAAATTTGTAAGTTGATATTTGGGTTGTATCATCATAAGGTAAACCAGAATATGGAAGATATAAGACTTTCTCAGTATAAAATTTCTTGCTTTCTTCTGGTATTAGTACTTTGTCAGCAAGTATATAATCAAATGATTCAGAACCAAGGGTTCCAGGATATCCAAGATAGTTGATTTGTATTGGAGCTACTCGGTAAGAGAATATACTTGCTCTATTAAATTTAGTATAACCATTTAGATCTATTGCTATATCTATTTGATCATTTCTTGCGAGTTTTACGATTTCAATATCATTTAAATTATTTACTTCTCGAAAACAAAAAACAGCACTCTTCACTCGTTGACTATACTTATCATTGAGGTTGCTAAGGCTATATGCATATATTTCATATTTCTCTTTATCATGTAATTCTAGTATCCTTATTATCATATGTGTGACTGGATGATCCCTGAAGTCAGATGAAAAATAACCTATCTTAATTTTATTCTTTTTTGTAATACATAGATTTGGAAAGACTTCTCTTTTTATACCTTGATTAAACTTAATTGCTCGCTTCAAATGATTGTTTGGATTATCTTCTAAATACATTAATCCAATTGGACTAATAGCCGTTGTCTTTATGCCTAAAATATTCAGATTAGGTAAATAAGCTTCTATTTCGTCCCAAGAACAAAGTTGAGATAGAACAACAAGAAGACTTGATAAGGGGTTTATTGTTTTAGGTTCTAAATCTATACAAATTTCAAATGATTTTTTTGCTTCTTCTAATTTTCCACTATTATTTAATATCTCTCCAAGATTGAAATATCCTTTATAGTAATTAGATTTTAATTCAATCGCTTTTCGAGTTGATATTTCTGCTTCTTCTAAGTTCCCTAATCTTTCTAGTATTGATCCGAGATTTAAATGAGAAACTGCTAAATTAGGCTCCAATTCAATAGCTTTTCGTGTCGCTAATTCAGCTTCTTTTAATTGATTAAGATTCTGTAAAATAGTTCCCAGGTTTAAGTGAGA
>QBWB01000066.1 GCA_003284185.1 Prochlorococcus sp. AG-315-C08 | reverse complement strand
TATTTTTTCTTTCTCTAAACCACAAGGGATGATCCTCTGAAAGCCCATTAAATCGCAATCAACATTCAAAGAGAAGCCATGTTGAGTAACCCATCTCTTACACCCAATACCTATTGAACCAACTTTGAAGCCTTGACACCAAACACCCGTCATTCCCTTCAATCTTTGGCCCTCAAGCCCTAACAAACCAAGAACATCAATCAAAACTTGCTCTAATTCTCTTAAATACCAAAACAAATCTTTTTTGAACAAATTCAAATCCAGAACAAAATATCCAACTATTTGACCAGGCGCATGATGAGTAACCTCTCCACCTCTATCAATTCTATAGAGAGGAGCTGGACTATTTTTCTCATCAAATAACAAGTTTTTCGTTTTACTCCCTCGACCGAGGGTATAGCAAGATTCATGTTGAAGTAACCAAACGGCTTGAGGAGAGAATGGTTGCTCTATAAGGGTTCTCTGAAGATTTTTCTGCCAATTTAATGCCACATCAAATGGAACAATTTTTTCTGGCTCAAAAAGAAAAGCAGAAGAAGTTTGTACAAGTTGAGGGGTTAGATCTAGGTTGGAATCAGGCACTGGATCTTGAGAAAAAGAATGAAGCTTCTTATTCATGGACGAAACCTTGAATTAACCACATCTCTTCGTGAATACACACAATCAAAAATTGATAAAGCGACGCATAATTTTCATGAAATGGTAAAAGAGGCAGATGTCCACCTCTCAGTTGCTCGTAATCCAAGAGTGCCGCAACAGATAGCAGAGGTGACCGTTTTTGTAAATGGAACAGTGATAAGAGCCCAAGAAAGAAGTGAAAATCTTTATGCAAGCATCGACTTAGTAGCAAATAAAATTGCTCGACAGCTACGTAAGTATAAAGAGCGTCACAACAATCATCACAAGAACAAGTCCGCACAGCAAACCCAAGATCAAGAAGCTATAGAATCAAAATCTATAGATACATCACTTGTTGAAGGAAAAGAACCACATCTACCAAATCCAGGAGTAAGACGTAAATATTTTGAAATGACTCCAATGAGTATAGAGAAAGCCAGGGAGCAATTAGATTTAATTGATCATGACTTCTATCTCTTTCGAGATGAAGATGGATTAGCTTTAAGGGTTATCTACAAGCGGAATCATGGAGGTTATGGAGTAATTCAAGAGAAAAAATAAGTATTAATAAAATGGGACGGCAACGATCAAAAGAGGATTATGAAGATATTTCCAAATTGATACATCAAGCAGCTTTAAATCCCCACATGGATTCGGATATGCTTAATAAAATTTGTGATGCTTCCAAACAAAATAGGTTTGCCGGCTTATGTACTAGCCTTTCTCATCTGCCAATTGCACGTAAAAGATTAGGTAACAAGAACGACACAAAGTTAATTTCCATAATTGCATTCCCATTCGGTTTTATACCAACTCACAACAAAATAAAAGAAGCCGAATATGCAATTGAGGAGGGAGCAGAGGAATTAGACTTAGTTCCAAATTTTCATGCTTTAAATGATAAAAACAATCAGCTTTTTGCCGAGGAAATAAATCTAATATGTGAACTTGGCATACCAGTGAGAGTTATAATTGATACCAATAGTCTCTTAGCATCAGAGAATCTTTCAATAGCAATAAATGCCTCTATAGAAGCAGGGGTTAATGGTATTCAAAGTGGTAATGGCTTTGGTCCTCCTACCACAAGTGTTCATATCAAAAAACTTTCTGAAATAGTTAAAAATAGATGTTCAATTAAAGCAGTAGGAGGAATTAAAACATTCAATCAAGCAAGAGAAATTGTTCAAGCAGGTGCAAATCATATAGGAACGAGCTTTGGGTTTGAACTTATACAAGGACAAAAGAATAAGACTCAATGAATTCAAATCAAAGAATTAAAGGTCTATCACTGAAAGTTGGTCCACTTGGAGAAAATGACAGGCTTCTAACTATCCTTAGCGAAGAGAGTGGGATATCTAGACTTGCGATACCAGGTGCAAGAAAACCAAAAAGCAGACTAGGTGCAACTGCTCCATTTACTTTTCTAGATTTGCATATAATTGGCAAAAAAAATCTCAAGCGAGTAACACAAATCAAAATCCTTAAGAGTTATGGAAATCTTGGCAAACATATAGAAACACTTTCAGCTGCACAAGCAATTTCTGAATTAATAATGATTCTTGTTGGAAATGATGATCCACAGAAAGAGCTACTTAAGATAGTTTTAATTCATTTAAATAGATTAGATAATCTCCATAAAAATGAATTCAACTCCTTACATTCTTTAGCTATAAGTGTTCAATCATGCATACACTTATTAGCATTAGGTGGATATTGCTTACCACTTCAAAACTGCTGTCGATCAGGTTTAAAGTTAATTCCACCAATTGGTGAATGGTCGTGGCGATGTAGTCTTATTCCTGAAGAAGGTTTTGCTATTGGGTCAATACCCAATTCAGATATTGAGCTGAATCCATCTGAACTAGCTTTACTTCAAAGGCTTCTAAAAGAAAATATACCTTTTCATAGCAATGGAAGAATACTAGGTCCTAAACATGTTTGGCTGAAGCTATTAAATGTTGTTGAATCATGGATAAACACGCATTTACAAAAAAGAATATATTCTCTCGAAATGATGAGAGAAGTTCATG
>QBWB01000065.1 GCA_003284185.1 Prochlorococcus sp. AG-315-C08 | reverse complement strand
AAAAAAAACAATAATAAAATTAAGTGAAAATCTTCAAAAATAGAATAAATACTTATTTATTAGTAGGGGCTCAGTCTTTTAGATTGGATAAAATAGTATCTTTACATGCCTTGATAATGATATCTTCATGTAATAAGGCTACCCAATTCACATTAAATTTTTGATGCCCCTGTCACTAAGTCAACATGTAATCTCATGACATGCATTTTGGTTGTAGATGATGAGCCAGCAGTCTTAAAGGTCTTGGTCACAAGGCTTAATTTGGCTGGCTATCAAGTTTTATCTGCACAAGATGGAGAACAAGCACTTGAAGTTTTTCACAAAGAGTCCCCTGATTTAGTGGTACTAGACGTAATGCTTCCTAAGATGGATGGCTTTGCTGTTTGTCGCAGGATTAGAGCAGAATCTTGCGTCCCAATAATCTTCTTAACTGCACTTGAGGCGATTTCGGAAAGGGTTGCCGGTTTAGATTTAGGTGCTGATGATTATTTGGCTAAGCCTTTCAGCCCTAAAGAGTTAGAGGCAAGAATTGCAACTATTTTAAGAAGAGTTGGACCTGCTCCTACTGTAGCTGAGCCAAGAGAGATTCCTTCTGGTCAAGGTGTAATGAAACTTGGCGATCTTGTTGTAGATACAAATCGCAGACAAGTAAGCAGAGGAGGAGAACGCATTGGTCTGACTTATACCGAATTTAGTTTGCTGGAATTGTTATTTCGTGAACCTGGTAGAGTTGTACCAAGAGCTGAGATCTTGGAGCAACTTTGGGGCTACCCTCCTCGACGAGCAGCGGACTTAAGAGTGGTTGATGTTTATGTAGCTCGTTTAAGAGGAAAACTAGAGCCTGACCCAAGGAATCCTGAGCTGATATTGACTGTTCGAGGTATTGGTTATGCTTCTCAAAGACTAGGAGAATTCCCCACAGCTATTGCTAGTTAGATATCACTAGCTAAGCATCGATAGGGTTTTCATCTAATCTCTAATTGCTTGTTTTATGCTCAATTATCCTTGTCTGAATTAAGAGATACTCGCCTTGAGAAGGCAAAAGTACTGCAAAGCCTTGGAATAGGTCCATATGGGTTAAATTTTAAACCGACTGATTCGGCAGTTTTTTTACAAGAAAAATTTAAAGAATTGCCCAATGGTTCAGAACAAATAGAAGAAGTTTCATTGGCTGGGCGAGTTATGTCTCGCAGAGTAATGGGCAAACTAGCTTTTTTTACTATCGCTGATGAGACTGGAACAATTCAGCTTTTTTTAGAGAAAGCAACACTCAATCAAATTCAAAGTATTGAAGAACCACAAAATAATTTTAAAAACATAACTTCTCTTGTTGATTCTGGTGATTGGATAGGAGTGAAAGGGACTCTTCGGAGGACAGATAAAGGTGAGCTTTCGATAAAAGTTTATGAATGGACAATGTTGTCAAAATCTCTCCAACCTCTGCCTGATAAATGGCATGGTTTGGCAGATGTTGAAAAGCGCTATAGGCAAAGATATTTGGATTTAATTGTTAATCCTCAATCAAGAAAAACTTTTAGAACTAGAGCTTTATTAGTTAGCGCTATTCGACGCTGGCTTGATGCAAAAAATTTCCTTGAGATTGAAACGCCCGTTTTGCAATCAGAAGCTGGAGGGGCGGATGCAAGACCTTTTATTACTTATCACAACACTCTAGATTTAACTTTGTATCTTCGAATTGCAACAGAATTACATTTGAAAAGATTAGTTGTTGGAGGTTTTCAAAAGGTTTATGAACTTGGAAGAATTTTTAGAAATGAGGGGATTAGTACGCGCCATAATCCTGAATTTACTTCTGTAGAGATTTATCAAGCTTTTGCTGATTATTTCGACATGATGGATATAACAGAAAAATTATTGTCTTCAGTTTGTCAAGAGATCTGTGGATCAACAAAAATAACCTATCAAGAGCAAGAGATAGATTTGACTCCTCCTTGGAGAAGAGCAACAATGCACGAATTAGTCCTGGAAGCTACTGGAATTGATTTTCAGGCATTTCAGGATAGACCTGAGGCCGCCGCCGACGCGATGCTCTTGGCGGGGCTAGAAGTACCTGATAAGGCTGATTGCGTGGGAAGATTGCTCAATGAAGCATTTGAGCAGTCTGTTGAGTCTGAGTTGGTTCAGCCAACGTTTGTTATGGATTATCCAATTGAAATCTCACCATTAGCAAGAAAACATAGGTCGAAAGTTGGACTGGTTGAAAGATTTGAACTTTTCATATCAGGTCGAGAAACAGCAAATGCCTTTAGCGAATTAATTGACCCAGTAGACCAAAAAGAACGTTTACTTTTGCAGCAAGTTAGAAAGGAAGCTGGAGATCTTGAGGCTCATGGAGTAGATGAAGACTTTATAAATGCTTTAGAGGTAGGAATGCCTCCAACTGGAGGCCTTGGAATAGGTATTGATAGATTTGTAATGCTCTTAACTGATAGTTCCTCAATCAGAGATGTCATTGCATTTCCACTTCTTCGTCCAGACTCAAATTCAAAACAAACTGGAAAATGACCCATCAAAGTGGATAATTAGGCGAGTAAGTGTTTTGTTCAGATGAGTGGAGAGAGAGTTGGGTTCCGTTTTAAACACGCCGATGCTGTTGTGAAACGAAATCCCCAGGGACGTTCAAGACGTGGCTGGGTAATGGAACCAGTGGAGCAAACGACCAGCAGAGGCACGAAAATGCCTGCCTATCGAATCAGATGGAGAGATAGTGAGCGTCCTGAAATCGTTTT
>QBWB01000064.1 GCA_003284185.1 Prochlorococcus sp. AG-315-C08 | reverse complement strand
GAAATGCCTATTTTGCCTAATCCTCAAATAGAGGAATGGCAAGTGCCATATCACATCTTATAAAGAAAAAAGTGTAACTTTACGAAGATATGATTTTATCATTTAAAAAAATTAAGCAGAATAGTTAGATTAAGTCTAAGAATGAGATAATTATTTTAAGATACTACATATAGTGAAATGATCAAAAAACTAATCCAATATGGTGGCTACTTGATAAGTGGGATTCTAATAGCTTGGCTTATCACTCCAAAAGTGGCACAAAGTTTTCTTGACGTTTTCCTTAAAATGACAATATTAATATCTATACCAGTTACCGGCGCATACTCACTTGATAAGATTATTCTTCTAAGACATAAAAAAGCTAGGAATTTTATACTTTCACTATGGATAGTAGTAAGTTTATGTTTTAGCTTTTGGCTTATTAAGTTTCTAGAAAACTATATTAATTAGGAGTAAATAAAAAATTGAAAATGTTTGCTAAAAACATAATTATTAGAATTTTATATTCTATAAAAGTAAATGATTTCATATTATATTAAAAAACTTATTTAATAATATGAAATTGGGTCCCTATCCATTCTCAATTTACTTCACTTATTCTTTTCTCTCAAAGTGCTAGAAGATTGCTTGATTTTTGGATTTTCTGTAGGAAAAGTCCATTTAGGAGGCTTTAATGGCGAAGCCGCAGTCCTTCTATCATTACGTTTTCCCAGGTTATACAATTTATTTATGATGGCAAGGAAAACCCTTCAGAGGCATCGCCTCCTATCGATCTAGCTTTACATCCCTTGTTAGGGGGAGATCTTTTCATAAATAGCTTCAAGGCAATTCCCAATAGTCCTTGAAGCTGTTTAAAAATCATTATCAAATTCAATACTGCGACTCTCCAAAGCAATAGTGAATACAAATAATAGATAATTCGCTGAAACACCCGAAAATAAGGCTTCAAAAAGAATTTAAACAAACATTTCCATGTCTAGAAGTTAATATTTGTGGCCGCCACTCAAGAATTGGACCTTTTTCGATAATGATGAATGTACAAAAATTATCGGAACAATGGTTCTTACCTTTCTTACCGCAATATTTTTTCCCGATTATGGATATCAAGGTGTTCCTTGGGATTTGTATTTAGTGCATTTATTCTTCTTTGCGATAGTAATCCCCTTTCATGTAATCATTTTTGCAGCTCGTAACGCCCAAACAGTCAAGCCTAACGGTGTCAGAGACTGGCTAAAGGGCGAGACCAATGCAATAAAAGATGAAAAGGATACGATGTTTCCCAATGATTTCCCAATGGCCTAGAGATACAAAAATCAATAATTTGATGTCTTAATTTTTCAAGGTGCAACGAGATTATAAATTTGGGGCAATTTTAGGCTTATATATATATCTGCATCTAAATAAAAATGCCCCATTTGTCATTCTTAACCTTCGCTTTAGGAGAGGGGAGCCTCTCAGCAGCAATAGTTGGTATTGCATCAATAGCTCTTTTTGTACTAGTTGGTGCAATTGCAGGGCCAAATCTTTCCAAATTTGATAATTAAGCTTAGAAAGGTTCTTCTAGCTAAACCAAGTACCATTTCAAAATCCCCATCCATAAAGGATAATTAGATATTAAAAATCTATAGAGGAATTTAATTTCTACAATTCAATAACGCAAACCCATTAGGTTAAAGACAATTAATGGGTTTGCTTTTCTTTGCCTGATCAAGTAATTAATTTTAAGTTCAGGCAACATTTTTATCTCCTTGGCTTTGTATATTTAACAACTTTGGAGTATTCAACTTGATTTTAGCTTTATCTTCATTAATCACTGAAGCAGTTTTCTCGTCCTTCCTTACATAGTCAAGCATCATTATAAGTTTTTTAACATTCTCAAATAAAATCATAAATACATCAATTAATTTAAAAATATTGCTTACTATATCTGCTAATAGTTCTTTTATATCAGCATTTTTAGTGCTTTTTTTCATTAAAGTTACACCAGTCCAGATTCCTAAACCAGAAAATCCAAGAAAAAGAAGTCCAAGCATACCAATTTAATTAATCATTTTCAAATTGACGTCAAATTCTTGTTTAGACAAGTCTGAGGAAAAGAATTGTTTATTTTTAAAAGTGAAGTCAAGAAATAAATTTCCCAAGCAGAACAAAAGACAACCATAAGAAAATCTAATACATGCCATTACCATCGAAAATGAAGGTTGATCAAAGGGCTGTTCCACTTATACATTTAAATGAATCAAATTTAATATGGCAAGAAAAATGGAAATGAACCCTTATAAGCCTTTATTTCAGGCAATTAAAAAGATCTGCACCCATTTCAAATAAGAAAATACAATTTTTGCATTAGTGAGCAGATTTAAATTCTCCTCCTCTTCCTCCTGCCTCAGTAGCCTGACCTATTCGAGAAAATAGATTCAAACTTTCATCATTAAGATTAACTACTTCAACCTTGCTACCTCCCAATTTTATTCTTCTAATAACTTGATCTAAAATAGCGACCCCGCTCTGATCCCATATATGCGCTTCAGTCATATCTATCGTTACTTTTTCAGGATGCTCATGTAATTCAAATCCTTGTCTGAAATATATACTGCTTACAAAAAATAACTGGCCTTTTACAGTATAAATTCTATGATTGTTTCCATTTAATGAGCTCTCTACCTTTATAACTTTAGCGACCTTTCTACTAAACAAAATAGCAGCAAGTCCAACACCAGAAAGAAGTCCTAGAGCTAAATTATGAGTAATTACTGTAACAAATACAGTCAATATCATTACTGAACTATCACTTCTAGGAAT
>QBWB01000063.1 GCA_003284185.1 Prochlorococcus sp. AG-315-C08 | reverse complement strand
TTCATCTTCAAGTGGTTTCCAGATAAGAATTGGCATTCCATTCTTTTCTAGAAAGTCTTTTGTCTCTACATATTTGAGATGAAAAGCATTATCTTCTGCTATAGCAATGGGTGTTGTAATACGAGATTTTTTTCCTGAAAGAGACTGAATTGGATTAATTGTAGATTTTGGTGATATAAGAAGCTTCTTGAAACTTTTTATATCCAGATATGATTTTGCTATTGAAGCCCACTCTTCAACTCTTTTAGGTAGATCTCTTATCTCATGTGCAGGAGCCAGACCTAAATGTCTACTTTGAAGAATTAATTCTGCACAATTTGGCAATGAACCCAATACCTTCACTCCTATCTGAGAAAGGACTTCAACTAAAATTTTTTTGTGTCGAGAAGTTTGGACATGATTAAGTACAACTCCTGCAATCTCTAAGTCCTTATTAAAGTCTTTGAATCCATTTACTAATGCAGCTATTGAGGCTGCTTTTCCTCGAGCATCAATAATAAGTACTATTGGTAATCTTAAGAATCTTGCTAAATCTGCTGTGCTTCCTTTTGTTGTTGGCCCGATCCCATCAAATAATCCCATTACTCCCTCTACAAGAGAGAAATCAGTTAACCCTCCAAAGAAATGAAAACTTTCTTTAACCCATTCTTTCCCAGAAAGAATTAGATCAAGATTTCGACAAGCTTTGTTTGAAACGGCAGAAAGTTGTTGAGGATCTAAATAATCAGGCCCAACCTTAAAAGTTTGTATACTATTGTGTTCACTTTTTACCCAGGAAACTAAAAGAAGACTTAGAAGGGTTTTACCGCTTGAACTTGACGCTGATGAAATAACACAAGCCATAAGAGGCTGATTTTATTTAGAGGGCTTTATAAAATTAAGCATTTTTGTAGCTAGTGCAGTTGCTTGTTCAAGAAGAGGACTGGTTGTCCCTCTGCTACTTGAAAGTAATCTTGCCACATCCATTTCTAATGAGTTTTTTTGAATAGGAACCACTTGCTCAATAAGTTCCATTCTTGCCATCCCTCCTGCTTCTAATCTCATACATTCTCCTGATTCAGCAGCTAGGATTACACAGATATCATTCTTTGGTTTTTTGTCTGAACTTGAAATTAATCTCAGTCCAATTATTTGCCCAGGATGAATACTTGGATTCCCTATTGGTAAGGAAGTTAAAGTAACAGTCACAAGTGTTTCATCACATCGAACAAAAATTGCTTTTATAAGCTCTTTCTCTGATGAAATAGAACTTTTAAGTTTCCAGTTCAGCCGATCAGCAATCCAGGCGGCGAGTAATAATCCTTGAACTGATTGCGAACCTTCTATATCTATATCTATTTTTATCAAGTTTTCAAGTGCATTTCTTCTATGAAGAGGGTCAAAGACCATTGCTAAAGTTTCTCTCCAATTTCGTAATCGGAGCCAATTTAAATCGTTAACAGCTTGTCCAGAGTTGATTCTTTGAAGCAATAAGTTTAAGCAATCAAGAGGTTCTCCTAAAGCTGAATCAACAATTAATCTTCTATTAGGAAGGGCTAGAGAATTAAGTAATTCAGCCGCTTCATCAATTCTTCCATTCCACCACAACCATGAGGGGAGTTCATCTGGTATAAGTGTTTCTACAATTTCAAGACCTGAATTTATAGCTGTATTGTTTCCTCGAAGAACGACTACATCGCCGCAGGCCGTATTACCTCCTCCCTCCTCTGGGAGAGGACAATAGGCTGCTACCAAAGTTTCTAGCTTAATCTCTTTGTCAATTGTGGGTGCAAGAGTTACTAATCGCCTAGGTTGCAAATTGCTAATAGCAGTATCAATATGTTGGCCTCTAAGATCTTCAACATTTTCTGTTGAATTTGAACTTTGAATGGATGAGAGGATTCTAAAGTCCAAAGGAGAGGTGCTAAGGGGTAGTTCCTCTTCTAAAACGATTTTTCTTGCAGCTTCTATGAGGTCTCTTCGCTCACTCCCAACTATTGGCCCTGAAATTTTCCCTGCTTTTACAAGCTTTTGTTCAATCCAAGCGGGTTGCCAAATGATCAAGCAAAAAGTATTTGCTCCCTTATTTTCTATTTCATCATGTGCCCATAGTTGATTCAAATAAGTAGGGATCTCTGTTGGAGGTAACTGAAGAGGGGTTTGTAAGGTTAATTGTGGAGACATGGATTTTGAAGTGTTGAATTAGGCTTTAACTTTTTTGTTTCAAGGACGTCTCCATAGGAGTTGGTCTTTACCAAGTAGTAAATCTGATTCTGTGGGCCCCCATGTTCTTGCTTCATATTGATGAATAGGTAATTCCCAAGGTGCGTCTTCTATTTTTTCAAGTAGAGGCGTATATAAACGCCAAGCTGCCTCGACTTCATCACTTCGAGTAAATAATGTTGGATCCCCTAGCATTGCATCTGCGAGAAGTCTCACATAACCTTCATCTGAAGGTTCTCCAAATGATTCGTCATAGGAAAATTCCATATTTACTGGCCGGCTTCTCATTCCAGAACCTGGAGATTTAACCTCAAAGTTAAATTCTGCTCCTTCATTAGGTTGAATTCTAAGAATTAACTGATTTGAGGTAGGAGATCCTCCTGCGGCATCAAATAAGTGAACTGGTGCTTCTCTAAATGTTAAAACTACTTCACTAAGTCTTTTAGGTAATCGTTTTCCTGTCCTTACATAAAAGGGAACTCCTTGCCATCTCCAATTATCTATAAATAGTTTCATGGCTACGTAGGTTTCAGTAGTGCTGTTTGGATTAACCCCAGGTTCTTCTCTATAACCTAGTAGTGGTTCCAATTCATTGCCGCCTTTTGAGTATTGACCTCTAATACAACATTCCCAGGGGTTTTCTTCGTCCG
>QBWB01000062.1 GCA_003284185.1 Prochlorococcus sp. AG-315-C08 | reverse complement strand
TTTCAAATCTAAAATCACGAATTATGATGAACATAGAAAAGCTATAAATTAAATAATAAAATGAGCAGTCCTGAAATCAATGAATCAACTTATATTAACCGTGAACTAAGTTGGATTAACTTTAATAAACGAGTCTTAGAACTGGCTATAGAAGAAGACACACCATTAATAGAAAAATTAAAATTCAGTTCAATCTTTAGTAATAATCTCGATGAGTTTTTCATGGTCCGAGTCGCCTCATTGAAATCTCAAATTGAAGGAGGTATCTCTAAAAAAAGTCAAGATGGTAAATCACCAGAAGAACAACTTATTGCTATTAGAAAAAATCTCGAGCCTATTTTAAAACAACAACAACACAACACAAATCACTATCTTAAAGAAGATTTTAAAAAGAAAAATATTTATATATTAGAATATACTGAATTAAATGAAAGACAGCGGTTATGGATAGATAATTATTTTACGAATGCAATTTTTCCTATTTTAACCCCTTTAGCCGTAGACCCCGCACATCCATTCCCGTTTATAAGCAATCTAAGTCTAAATTTAGCCGCAATTATAGTGGATCCTGAATCCAGCAAAGAACAATTCTCGCGCATAAAAATTCCGCGCGAAAGCATAAGTAGATTTATAAATATTCCGCAAGAATTATCTGATAAGGAAACTATAAAATTTATAGCAATCCCAATTGAACAAGTTATTGCTTATAACTTATCAGTTCTTTTTCCTGGAATGGAGGTAAAAGAACATTCTTTTTTCCGTGTAACCAGAGATGCAGATCTTGAACTAAGAGATATTGAGGCTGATGACCTTATGAGTGCATTAGAAGAAGGATTAAGAAAGCGACGTAAAGGAGGAGAAGTTGTAAGATTAGAAGTCTCAGAAAACACACCAATAAAGATTCTTGACTTATTACAGGAGGGTATGAATATTGACGATCAAAATCTATATAAAATTGAAGGATTATTAGCATTAGATGAACTAATTGAGTTAACAGATATTGATGAAACCACTTTAAAATATGAAGATCATCAAGGCATAACTCACTATGATCTGAAGAATAGTCAATTAAGAGAGGCTGAAGATTTAGATCTAAGAAGTAACAATAATTTTAAAAGTATATTCTCAATTATCCGTCGTCATGATTTACTTGTTCATCATCCATATAATCTATTCTCAACATCAGTTGAAGAATTAATAAATCAAGCTGCAGAAGATAAACAAGTTATGAGTATAAAAATGACTTTATACCGTATTTCTAAAGACTCAATAATAATTGATGCCTTAATTAAAGCTGCTGAAAAAGGTAAACAAGTTATGGCATTAGTCGAACTTAAAGCAAGGTTTGATGAAGATAATAATATTCAATGGGCAAAACAACTTGAACAATCAGGTGTTCACGTTGTTTATGGAGTGGTTGGACTAAAAACTCATACAAAAATTGCTTTAATTATCAGAAAAGAAAAAAATAGATTAAGAACCTACTTTCATATTGGAACAGGAAACTATAATTCAAAAACTTCAAAAATATATACAGATATTGGATTATTTTCTTGCCAACCTGAAATAGGTCAAGATCTCATTGAATTATTTAATTATCTCACAGGATTTTCAAAGCAACAAGGCTATAGAAAATTACTAGTTGCCCCAGTAACTCTTAGAAGCGGATTAATTGAGTTAATAAAAAGAGAGCTTAAGTATGCAAAAAATGGAGTTCCAGGAAAAATAATAGCAAAAATGAACTCTTTAGTGGATCCAGAAATTATAAAATTACTTTACAAAGCTTCTCAAGAAGGAGTCAAAATTGAATTAATAATTAGGGGTATGTGCTGTCTTTATCCTCAAAAAAGAGGCTTAAGCGAAAATATCAAAGTAATCAGTATTGTAGGTCGATTTTTGGAACATTCAAGAATTTTTTGGTTTTATAATAATGGTAATCCAGAAACATTTATTGGTAGTGCAGACTGGATGAGACGTAATCTAGATAGAAGAGTTGAAGCTGTAACCCCTATTGAGGATAAAAAAATCAAAAAAGAACTCAAAGCATTACTTGATTGTTACCTAACAGAAAATAGAGACTCATGGAGTATGCAAAGTAATGGAACTTATGTGAGAAATAACGCCCTAGATAAAAACAAAAGCTTTAGTCAAGAAAAAATTATCAAACTATATAAAAAAGAAGAAAAATTATAATTCCAAATCATTTTCTGAATACAAAAGACATCTAGTTTTTAGATGTGATTTATACCTATTTCATAGGAAATCTGATAAATTTTTCATTTCAATTAGTCAACTTTTCATTAAAAGTGCTAACTTCTTATTAAATCTAATATTAGGAGGCCAGGGTGATGGGGATCCCTCTGGAATCTGCCAAAGATTCTTCTGATGTTTCATCAGATCAATCTAAATTGGCAAAGACCGCAAAAAATCTACTTACATCAAATGTACGTAGTCAAAAATCTCGGACTTCACGTAGGCAAAGTAATCGTTTAGCGACCGACTCAATAGGTTTCTATCTTACCAGTATTGGAAGAGTTCCTCTATTGACTCCTGCTGAAGAAATTGAGCTTGCACACCATGTCCAACAAATGAAAGACTTATTAAGTCTTGATATTGAAAAACGAACTGCACGGCAAAAGCATAAAATAAAAATGGGAAAGCGTGCGAGAGATCGCATGATGGCAGCGAACCTAAGACTAGTTGTCAGTGTCGCGAAGAAATATCAAAATCAAGGACTAGAACTTCTAGATTTAGTTCAAGAAGGTGCAATAGGCCTTGAAAGAGCAGTTGACAAGTTTGATCCAGCCATGGGATATAAATTCTCAACATATGCATATTGGTGGATTCGCCAAGGAATGACTCGGGCCATTGATAACAGTGCTAGAACTATTCGACTCCCAATACATATCAGTGAAAAGCTCTCGAAAATGCGTCGGATTTCTCGTGAATTATCTCATCGATTTGGAAGACAGCCAAATAGGTTAGAGATTGCTAGTGCCATGGGAATTGAACCACAAGACTTAGAAG
>QBWB01000061.1 GCA_003284185.1 Prochlorococcus sp. AG-315-C08 | reverse complement strand
TGTTGTTGGTCCTAATAGTCGAATGGCTCATGCAGCAGCGATGGCTGTAGCTGAAGCTCCAGGGAGAGAATTCAATCCTTTATTTATTTGTGGTGGAGTTGGCTTAGGAAAAACTCATCTTATGCAGTCTATTGCTCATTACAGACTAGAAATTGACCCAGGGGCCAAGGTGGCCTATGTTTCTACTGAGACTTTTACAAATGATTTAATAGTTGCGATTCGAAAAGATGGGATGCAAGCATTTAGGAATAGGTATAGAGAAGCTGATTTGATTTTGGTAGATGATATCCAATTTATTGAGGGTAAAGAATATACACAAGAGGAGTTTTTTCATACCTTTAATGCTTTACATGAGGCTGGGAAACAAATAGTTATTGCAAGTGATAGACCTCCAAGTCAAATACCTCGTTTACAGGAAAGATTAATTTCAAGATTCTCTATGGGATTAATTGCAGATATTCAGGCACCTGATTTAGAAACAAGGATGGCAATATTACAAAAAAAAGCTGAACATGAGCGGATGCGTTTACCAAGGGATTTAATTCAGTTCATAGCTGGTAGATTTACTTCCAACATAAGAGAATTAGAGGGTGCCTTTACTAGAGCTGTTGCCTTTTCCTCAATAACTGGGTTACCCATGACAGTAGATTCTGTCGCTCCGATGTTGGACCCAACAGGACAAGGAGTTGAAGTTACAGCAAAACAAGTAATTGAAAAGGTTTCTGAAGTTTTTAATGTTACCGAAGAAGAAATGCGTAGTGCAAGTAGACGTAGGCCTGTTAGTCAGGCTAGACAAGTTGGGATGTATCTTATGCGTCATGGTACAGATTTAAGTTTGCCTCGCATTGGAGAAGCTTTTGGAGGAAAAGATCACACCACAGTCATATACGCAATAGAACAAATAGAAAAAAAACTTTCTAGTGACCCACAAATAGCAAGTCAGGTACAAAAGATAAAAGACCTTCTCCAAATTGATTCACGAAAAAAACGTTGAGTCTTGTTATCTCTAACCTGAATTTAGAGAAATGATTTCTCTAGGTTCTCTTGAAAGGTATTGGGTTTTGGTCTTGCCGATCTTTTGTAGGGATTTTCGGACCTAACTCAACTCCATCAATACTGGCTGTATGTTCAAGAGCTTGTCTAAATACTCTTGCCGATAACAAAGGCATATCTCTAGGGACTGATATTCGATCTCGGAGATAACGTAAGGCTGAAGCGCTTTCTTTATTTGGGATACAATTACTTTTGCAATACATTGAAGTTAAGGCAGCTCTAAGAGGCTGATCAAATAAGTCATTCCTCATAGGGTTAATTGCAATGATCTTTTCTTTATGTTTAATTACTCTTTCTAAAGCAATTGATTCAAATTTATGTTGTGATGATTCATCAGATTTATTTTTTATCTCCAAATTTCCTAGCCCATAACCAGTATCTACTTTCTCTGCAAAGATATTTTGATTTGGATATGAATAAGTGAAGCAATTCCCCATTTGGGGAGGTAAATCATGAGCATGAGTATGAAAATCTCCTTGTGTACCAATATATTCATCAAGCATCTCAAGTCTTTGAAGCCATTTATCAATTAATGGGTGTTCTTTTCTTAATGAATATCCTTTGTAATAAGCCAATGAGGCATTCATTCTCTCTAGATAGGGTATGAAAATTATATCTGCTGCACCAGGTTTTTCGCTTTTATTTGTTGATATAGGAGTGAGCCAACCCGAATCATTATTTTGCAATTCTTTTTCTAATTTCTTTGCAATATTTTGAAAGTGAGATTTCTTTTCATCTTCTTGTCCAGGTAGAAAAGAATTTCGACATAGCCAATTACACCATGAAGAAAATAGTTCTCTTTCTAGTCTTCGATGAGTTAGAACTTTCTGATTATTTAGAGATCTACCCAAGGGACCATAAATTTCTTCTAAAACTAATAGAATGTCGTCACTTTCTGTAATGATATGGTTTTGAATTTCTATTGCAGGAAGCATTCCTGAGGGGACTTTTTTTAAATACCATCTTTCTTTCTCCCCATAGCAACGCATTGTTACTTTTCTTATACGGTAGGGGATTTGTTTAAGTTCTAACCAAAGCCATACTTTTTGGCAGTAAGGACACCATGCATGGTTGTCTCTGTAAAGTGTGACAACGGCATCATCTTTACTTCTATGAAATAGACGTAGAGAGGCATATGGGTTATTAGGACCATTTATAAGGTCTTTTCCTTTAGCTGCAAATGTTGATAATTCTTCCCAACTCTTTGCATTTATGGTCTGCTTCATTTATTTAGACGAGAATTAAGAAAGAATGCTTGGTAACTGAATTGGATAGAATCTTCGATTTGATTGTCTTAGGTGCAGGATCAGGTGGATTGGCAGCAGCTAAAAGAGCTGCAAGTTACGGAGCTTCTGTTGCAATTGTAGAGGGAGATCTTGTTGGGGGGACATGTGTCATTAGAGGTTGTGTCCCTAAAAAGTTATTGGTATATGGGTCCTCGTATGGGGAATATCTTTCATATGCATCTTCCTATGGTTTTGATTTCCAGAATCTGGAATTAAGGTCTGATGTTTTATTAGCGAATGTTAAAAAGGAGGTACTAAGGCTGAATGACTTACATGAGAAATTTCTTCATAAAGCTAAAGTTGAACTTGTAAAAGGATGGGGTGAGTTCAGTGGCTCGAATTCTATTCTTGTGAAAGATAGAAAGAATGGGCAAGTTTTAAGAGAACTAAATGCAGAACGAATTTTAATTGCAGTTGGAGGAAGACCTAAACGGCCAGATATTGAAGGTTCATCTCTTGGTTGGGTTAGTGATGATATGTTTCTTCTTGATAGCTTCCCAAACAAAATCACAATTATTGGTGCGGGATATATTGCATGTGAGTTTGCTTGTATTTTAAAAGGATTAGGTGTTGACGTTACTCAATTAGTTCGTAGTAATCGCATTCTTAAAGGGTTTGATTATGAACTTTCTACGGCTTTAGCAGAAGCAATGACTATGAAAGGGATTGATTTATGCTTCGGAGAGAGTGTCTCTTCTATTAAGGGTAAGCCAGGTTCTTTAAAAATAAGT
>QBWB01000060.1 GCA_003284185.1 Prochlorococcus sp. AG-315-C08 | reverse complement strand
TATGCTGTTAATATATCAGGTTTTATTCAAGTTCTCAGTGCTTGCGTGATAAAAAGAACTATTTTCCCAATCAAATACTTGGTTGAAGTCATCCAATTTGGTTATGTTTTTTAATCCATAATTAAAGGGTTGCGAAAACTCTTCTATTTATACTATTTGCGCTCAAATAACATTTTTCATGCGTGGGGGCAATATAGGTATTTCTGGGTTAATTAGTTCATCCCTTTTCGATGCCGTCCTTTTGGTTCGCCACTAACGGACTTCCTCTCCGTTTTTCATTAGATTTAGACGAGTTCATAATCGCTCAAACCTACTGATATGAATGAATAGAGTGGCTCAATTGGATTCAGGTGGATTCATACTAACTCACTCGTGTGTTGTTGGAGATGTTGTTGGTAGAAGTGGTTTTTTTATTGGGGTAGAATTCAGTCATTGTAAAGGATCTCAGGAAATGTGTTGTTGGGATAATGTCCTAGAATAATTAAATATTGAAAGCTATACTTTCTATATCATCTAATGTGTTGGAATATTCGTAAGAAGATTCTTGGATATGGACAATAAAGAATTCATCTCTCTTGGTGGTTTCAACGATCTAATCAAAATGAGAGATGGTTGGATGGTGTTTAACAAGAATGATACTTACATTGGTAAAAGCATCAAAGAATATGGGGAATGGGCGCAAGGTGAAATAGATCTATGCAAACGGATTTTGACACCAACTGATGTTGTGATCGAAGTTGGTTCAAATATAGGAAGTCATACTCTGGCACTCGCAAAAACCGTTAATAAAGGTGCTGTATTTGCATTTGAACCTAATAATGTAATTTTTCAAAATCTTTGTGCAAATATTTCTATTAACTCAATAACGAATTGTTTTTGCTATCTAAATGCTTTATCAGATAAAAGCAATGAGCAAATGTTTATTCCTAATATAAATTATTCTCAGGAAGGTAACTTTGGAGCAATGTCACTTGGTAATGAAAAAAATAATTTTTCTTTACCAGTAAATGTGGTGACTTTAGATGATAAATTCCCCAATCTTAATAGGTTAAAGATTTTAAAAATTGATATAGAAGGAATGGAATTGAATGCTCTTAAAGGTGCTGTAAAACTAATTAAAAGGACTAAACCTTTAATATATTTAGAGAATGATAGAATAGATAAATCTAAAGAATTAATTGAATTTATATTTTCTTTAGAGTACAGAATTTATTGGCACATTACAGATCTATATAATAAAGATAACTTTTTTGGAAATTCAAATAATATATTTTATAAAATGAATAACATCAATATGATTGCGATTGATAAAGAGTTAGATATTAAAACAGATTTACCTGAAGTAAAAGATAGTTCGTTTCACCCTCTTAGGAAATAAATGATTTTCTAAGAATCATTTATTTTTAACAATTAGAAATTTTAAACTATTTTAGGCAGTATAAGTTGATTCTCTAAGTAATATTGTTTCGTTATTTGGGAAATCCCATTTTCAATAATTGACCCGTTCAATCAAGCTCAGGCAGGTTCAAACGAAAGCCCTCCATCTCCTTTCTTGATTGGTGTCAGAGCGTTTCAGGCGTTCCAAGAAAAAGCAAAAATACAGTCATATGTATTTGTTTGATTTCCAGAATTGTGATTTTATCGATTAGTTCGCCTAGAGAGACTGGAGCAAGGATAGAAAATAAGTATTTACCTTTTGAACACATACTTTTGCTTCGAGTTCTTTTTGATTTCGCTTGATACTCTCTCCATAACCTCTTGCCAATTATGCCGCTCTTTTTGTCTGAATAATCTCATCGATGGATACCAAAATGTACTTTCTCCAGTAAGTCCCCATCTCCATTCAGGCACATACTTAAGGAGTAACCAGGTTGATTTACCCATTCCTCCAGCTAGGTGAGCAATAGATGTATCACTGGTAATTATTAAATCGCAATTGTCAATTATGGCAGCATTTTCAAGGAAATCCCAAGTCGAATCAATTTGTTGTTGGCATTCAATAAACTTATTTTTAAATGAGCAAGTATCTAATTGCTCTGAACCAAATCCTTTTTGTAATGATAAGAATTTGAAATTATTATTTTTAGCAATAGTAGAGAAAGTTTCTAGAGGCAATGAGCGACCTTTCTGAGAATTTTTTTCTACATTCGGATTTCCTTGCCAATTAATACCAATGATTGGTCTTTTTTCTTTTGAGAGTATATTTGCCCACTTATTTTTTAGTTCATCTATTGAATAGATATATGGATTAGAAATGATTGGTTTATCTGGTCTTACTTGTAAATATCTAGGTAAAGACAATAATGGAATCCATTCTCCATTTGAAACTCTACTTGCTTGTAAGGGTGTTAAAGGATTTGAATCAATACCTGATGATTTGATCAATGAATGTAGTTTCGTTTGGGCACAAAAAGAAACATCTAGACCTTGACTTTTTAAATAAGGAATATACCTCATAAATTGAAGTGTATCTCCTAAACCTTGTTCACTAATGACTAAGATTTTCTTTCCTTTTTCTAAGTACTTGTTAATAATTTGCTTTAGTACTGACTTACTGTGAGGAATAGTAGGTTTCTTTTTTTTTAATCTAAACTCATAGTTTTCTAGACCAGAATCATAATCTCCTTTTATAAGTTCTATAAGTGAAAGATTGAAATGAGCCTCTGCGTAATTAGGTTTGAGTTCAATTGCCTTGCGAGTTGATACTTCTGCGTCTTGTAATTTACCCAGATCTCTCAATATACCTCCCAGGTTGGAATGAGCATTTGCGTAATCAGGTTTAAGTTTAATTGCTTTGCGTAACGATATTTCTGCTTCTTGTAATTTACCAAGATCACTCAATATGTTTCCCAAATTGGAATGCGCCTCTGCGTAATCAGGTTTGATTTCAATTGCTTTGCGGTATGAAAATTCTGCGTCTTGTAATTTGCCAAGATCTTTTAATATGTTTCCTAGATTTAAATGAGCATCTGCGTAATCAGGTTTGATTTCAATTGCTTTGCGGTATGAAAATTCTGCGTCTTGTAATTTACCTAGATCTCTCAATATACCTCCCAGGTTGGAATGAGCATTTGCGTAATCAGGTTTGATTTCAATTGCTTTACGAGTAGATAATTCTGCGTCTTGTAATTTGCCAAGATCTTTCAA
>QBWB01000059.1 GCA_003284185.1 Prochlorococcus sp. AG-315-C08 | reverse complement strand
ATGGGTTCGTCAAGTCCCTGGTCTTTAATAGATCTTGAAACTGAGGCTAATCCATTAGATGTTGGGTTTGTTGATAGTAAAAATGGTTTTTTAGTTGGAACTGATAGATTGATTCTGGAGACAAATGATGGGGGAGCCTCCTGGAAAAAAAGAAATTTGGACTTACCAATCGAGGGTAATTTTCGTTTGATAAGTGTTGATTTTAAAGAGCAAGAAGGATGGATAGCTGGACAACCTGGCTTGATTCTTCATACAAATGATGGAGGCAAAAATTGGATTCGTCTAGATTTGGGAAACAATTTGCCAGGAGACCCTTACCTAATAACTACTATTGATAAAGACTCTGCAGAATTAGCAACTACTGCTGGTGCCATTTATAAAACTATTGATGGAGGAACAAACTGGGAAGCAATAGTTGTTGATACTTCTGGATCAGGGGGAATTAGAGAAATGAGGCGAACAAAAAGTGGAGGATATATAAGTGTGAGTAGTCTTGGAAACTTTTTCTCAGTATTAAGTCCTAATCAAGAGACATGGGATTCCCATCAAAGAGCAAGTAGTAAGCGTGTTCAAAGTGTTGGTGAGAAGCCAGATGGCAACTTATGGATGCTTTCAAGAGGAGCAGAAATCAGATTTAATAATGATCCAGATGATATTGATTCTTGGTCCAAACCAATAATTCCAATAGTCAATGGTTACAACTATCAAGATCTTGTTTGGGATCCTTCTGAATCAATATGGGCGGCAGGAGGTAACGGCACTTTGTTAGTGAGTCATGATAATGGAAAAACATGGGAACAAGATCCTATTGGAGACTTGTCTCCAACAAATTTCATAAGAATTTTATTTGTGGATGATTCAAATAGTGAGCAGGTCAAAGGATTTGTATTTGGTGAAAGAGGAAATTTATTGAGATGGATTGGTTGAATTTTCGAAGTTTTCCATGACTCTGTGTAACCAGCTTGCAACAGAGGTCCAATCTTTTCATTTCGCTTGATAAGATCACTGAGCTTATTAAGTGAGTCTATGGCTGCCGGCTCTACCGGGGAACGCCCGTTTTTTGAAATCATTACCAGTGTCCGCTATTGGATCATCCATGCTGTGGCTCTGCCTGCAATCTTTGTTGCAGGATTCCTATTTGTGTCTTCTGGGCTTGCCTACGACGCTTTTGGAACTCCTAGACCAGATACCTATTTTCAGGCTGGAGAAAGTAAAGCTCCAGTTGTTGTTCAGCGGTTTGATTCCAAGGCTGAACTTGACACGCGCCTGAAATAAACTAATTTCATCTGATTGTTTTTATCCATGCAAGTCAATCCAAATCCAAATAAGCTTCCGGTTGAGTTAAACCGGACAAGTCTTTATCTTGGGCTCTTACTTGTTTTTGTAATGGGAATTCTTTTTTCCAGCTACTTCTTTAACTAAACCCTCTTTTATCATGAGCAAATTAAAAGGACCTGATGGACGAGTAGGAGATCGTCTACCAGATGGCCGTCCAGCAATCTCCTGGGAACGTCGCTGGACAGAGGGGGCACTTCCTCTTTGGTTGGTTGCTACAGCTGGTGGAACAGCTGTGATTTTTGTTCTTGGTATTTTCTTTTACGGTTCTTATACAGGTATTGGAAACGCTGGTTAGTTTTAAATCACAACTAAATAAAAACCCAATCAACATAAAATGTTGGTTGGGTTTTTATTTAGCCTAATTCCAATATTTGTTTGTAAGCAAACTAATTTTTTCCTTAGTTATCTCTGGAACATGATCTTTATGCGTAACGAGAGAATCTTTTAATGCGTTATGAAAAGAACTTGAAGGTCTGCATGAGGAAAATTTTTGTGATATGGCTAAAATAATACTTTTTGCAAAATTTGCATTTTCTTTTAAATTTTCAATAACCAAGTCAACGGAAACATCTTCACACTTTTGATTCCAGCAATCATAGTCAGTAACTAAAGACAGGCTTGAATAAGCGATTTCGGCTTCTTTGGCTAATCTAGCTTCTGTATGGTTTGTCATACCTATTATTGAGCACCCCCAATTTCTATATAATTTAGATTCTGCTTTCGTTGAAAATGCCGGCCCCTCCATAGCAAGATATGTACCTCCCATATGTAGTTTTTTTTCTTTATTTAAAAGTGGTTTTATCTCCTCACTAAGTATTTTGGAAAGTATATTGCAAAAAGGATTAGCCATGCTTATATGAGCAACAACTCCATTCGAAAAAAAAGTTAATGGCCTTTGATGAGTTCTATCTATAAACTGATCAGGGATGACAATATCGCACGGCTTTATATTTTCTTGAAGAGAACCTACTGCGGATGCGGAGATTAACCATCTAACTTCTAAGGAACGTAAAGCCCAGATATTTGCTTTATAAGGAATTTCACTAGGGTTTAATGTATGGTTTTTACCGTGACGAGCTAAGAAAACTACTTCCATTCCATTTAGATTACCTATTAGTAATTTTTCGGAAGGGCGCCCATAGGGAGTATCTATGCTTAATTCGACAATGTTCTCTAAGTTTTCTATTTGATATAGCCCGCTTCCTCCAATAATTCCTAACCTTGCTTTTTCTAAACTATATGCATCTAGTTCTGCTCCGGAAACATTCAAAAAATCATGTTGGTTGATCATCTCGTTCTTGCTGGTGGTGGTCATACTCATGCCCTGGTTTTACTTAGATGGGCAATGAATCCTCAATTAAAACCTGCTGGAATGATTACCTTAGTTAATAAAGGTAGTACTACCATTTATTCTGGAATGTTGCCAGGGGTCATAGCAGGTAAATATAAACTTGAAGAAACACTAATTGATTTAAGAAGCCTGGCTTCTAAAGCAAATGTTGCCTTTGTGAAGGCAGAAATTCAAGGTATTAATAAGAATCAAAAAAAATTACTTCTAGCAGGTCGCCCTGAAATTGAATACTCTTCATTAAGTCTTGATGTTGGATCCGAAACGAATATAAATACTAAATCATTAGTGATTGAGAATAAAGAGTTAGCTATTCCAATTAAGCCTTTTTTTCATGCACTTAAATGGATTAACAGTCAAGATATATATAAAAATGATTCAGCTGCTAAACCATTTATAATAATTGGTGCTGGATTTGCTGGTATAGAAATTGCTTTTGCTCTAAGAAAACGATGGCCAAAAAGATATATTCAATTACATATGAAACCTGGAAAGAAGTTTGCTAGGAATATTATAAAAAATCTGGAAACTTTCGATATTGAGGTGAAAGTAAGTAATGAGATTGTTAAATATCCTGCTTTAATATGCACAGGAAATAAACAATTTGAATGGTTGTTAAATAGTGGTTTGCCATTGGATAAAAATGGAAGAATATTGACTACAAATACTCTTCAAGTGCTTGACTTCCCGGAATTATTTGCTGTTGGAGATTGTGCAATTCTAAAGGGAGCCTATCGTCCTCCTTCTGGAGTATGGGCTGTACGATCAGCAGTTCCCTTGGCAAGGAATTTAGAAAATATGTTTAAAGGTATAAAACTTAATCATTGGAATCCTCAAAGAAATGC
>QBWB01000058.1 GCA_003284185.1 Prochlorococcus sp. AG-315-C08 | reverse complement strand
GAACTGCTATGGCTGATGAAAGGATTTGGGAAACAAAAAATATTTGTGGTCTTTATTATGCCACCGAAATTAAGGGTGTAGAAGCTGCAAGACTTTTAGGTTTGCAGGAAAGTAAACGATCTCGTTTGAAAGTTGAACAGTATTGCAACTTCTTTCGTTCAATGGCTCCTTACTAAACTCTTATTTGTTCTCAGTATTAAAAGTAAGAAGATAAGGCTAATTATTCTATATAAGAGATCAGAGGGCTAGCCAAAGTTCAAGTTCCTATAAATATGCAGCAGTTATTACCTCTATTGGTCTAACTTCAAACAATTTATGTCAAAGAGAAAATAATTATTCTGAAGCAAATATGCTGGTAATTCAAAGAAGCAATAGAGGGCAATAAATAAATATGAAAACCTTTTTCATGGTCGCCCTAACTACTTCACTGTTCTCTCCCCTGGCTGTTATGGCTCAGAGCTTTTGGTTGATTCTTCAGAACAGTAGTTATGGAATAGAAAAAATAGAAATGAAAAATATGGATCAATGTCAGGAACAAGGAAAGAAATATTCAAAGAGTTCTGGTATCCCTCGTTATTTATGTCTTGAAGGTAAGTAAATAGGAATCTGATAGTGTGTTCTATTTGACTCTCTCAAGCACTTTAGAAAAAAATTGATGCCGGTGAGCGGAATTGAACCGCTGACCTACTGGTTACGAATCAGTTGCTCTACCCCTGAGCTACACCGGCAGTAGAATTAATTATAAATATTTGATTTTTTTGAGCAATCCTAATAAGTCTGAATCCGATTTGGATCCAAATGTTCGCAAAAGACTTTTAAGAGAGTCTAAAAATCCCTTTAGGGGCTTAAGAAGAGCTATTTGGATAGCTCTTTTCGGTTCGGCTGCCTTAGGCTTTTTTATAATGATTAGTAATATCGTTGCTGGAGAGGGTGTCTTGATTAATGATTTAGTTATACAAATTTCAGCATTAACCATACTCGGTTTTTTCTTATTAAAAGACCGAAGTAAAGATGAGGATTAATTAGATTATTATTGTTACTTTATATATCTTTTATCTACACTTAATTTTATAAAATATAGTTAGCTTGCTAATTTCCTTCGCTGTGTAACAAGTTTGAAGGCTTCTATTATATCTCCTTCCTCCCAATTCGCAAAACGATCACAACCAATTCCACATTCAAAACCTGTTGATACATCTTTAACATCATCCTTATTTCTCTTTAGCGAATCGAGGTCACCTTCGAAAACTATTTGACTACCTCGTCTTACACGGACTTTGCAATTACGTTGCAACTTTCCATTTGTTATATAACATCCTGCCACAGCACTCTTGCCAATTGAAAATATTGCTCTTACTTCAGCATTGCCTAAACCTTCCTCAACCATTTCTGGCTCAAGCAGTCCCTCCATCGCTAACTGAATGTCCTCTAGAAGTTTATAAATAACCTCATATTCCCTAACGTCCACTCCATTTGAATCAGCGGCTCTTTTCGCTCCAGAGGCCATTGAAGTATTGAATCCTACAATTACTGCCCCTGAGGCTGCTGCTAAGTCAACATCTGTTTCAGTGATTTCTCCAGGTGCTGACAACAAAACCCTTACTTGAATTTCGTCTTTTGGTAATTGTTCTAATGACCCAAGAATGGCTTCTAAACTTCCTTGAACATCTGCCTTAAGAATGATATTCAATTCTTTTAATTCTCCTTCACTTGCTTGCCCTGACATTGCTGAAAGCGAAACGCGTCTGGAAGCCATTTGTTGAGCAAGTCTTGCAGCACGGGCATCAGTCGCACGTTCGCCTACAACGGATCTTGCTGACTTTTCGTCTGGATAAACCTCAAATTCATCTCCAGCAGTGGGAACTTCACTAAAACCAAGCGCTTCTACAGGACAAGATGGTCCTGCGTTCTTAAGCCTGGATCCATTTTCATCAACCATTGCTCGAACTTTCCCAAGCACTGGTCCGGCTGCGACTACATCACCTGATTTAAGAGTTCCATTTTGGACCAATAGAGTAGCAACAGGTCCTTTTGCTTTATCAAGATGGGCTTCAATAACAGTTCCTTTGGCTAATCTTTCTGGATTTGCCTGAAGATCCTCTACTTCTGTTACCAGCAATATCATTTCTAGAAGTTTGTCTATGTTCTCTCCTTTTATTGCGCTCACTGGGACCATAACGATGTCTCCTCCCCATTCTTCAGATAATAAATCTTGTTCTGACAACTCTTTTTTAACTCGGTCGGGAGATGAACCTTCTTTATCGATTTTGTTAATAGCTACGATTATTGGAACTTTTGCTGCTCGAGCATGACTTATTGCCTCAAGGGTTTGAGGCCTCACACCATCATCAGCTGCTACAACTAAAATTGCTACATCTGTAACCCTGGTTCCTCTAGCCCTCATAGCTGTGAAGGCTTCATGACCAGGGGTGTCTAGAAAAGTTAGTTTTCTGGTTGAACCATCATGTTCAGCTTCTACTTGATAGGCACCTATGTGTTGAGTTATTCCTCCAGCTTCACCTGCTGCAACTCTAGCTTTTCTTATCGCATCAAGTAAACTTGTTTTCCCATGATCTACGTGGCCCATAACCGTTACGACAGGGGGCCTTTTGATTAAGTATTTTAAGTCTGCCTCTTCAATCATTTCCACTGTTTTTTTAGCCGCTTCTTCAACATCATCTTGAAGAACAGGAACACCAAATTCTTCTGCAACTGTCTCTATAGTGGCTAAATCTAAGGATTGAGTAACAGTTGCAGTAATTCCTTTGAAAAATAATGATTTGATAATTTCAGAACTTTCGACACTGAGCAGGTCAGCTAATTCTTGAACAGTGAGATTGTCTGCTGGGACAATTATCATTTCGGGTCGAACAAGCTTTGCTTCTCTTGCCGCCCTTAATTCCATAGCGCGTCTTCTGTGTCTTTGACGTGTAGTTTCTTTCTTGCGTTTTCTAATCGCAGTTAATGGTTTTGCGGTGTTTCTCTTCCCCGCTTTGGGTTTAGATGGTCTGGCTAAACTTGCTGAAAGAACAACCGCTTGCTGTTCTCCTGCAAATCCACTTGTTTCAGTGGTTAGAGCATCATCATTTTCGCCAATGATATGAACTTTTTGACGTTGTTTTTGAGGTGATTTATTTCTTAAAGCATCAAGTTTGGCACTATCATCCCAGTCAGGTCTTCCTGTTCTTCTAGGTGCAGGAGCACCACCAGGTCTATGCGCAGGTCTCTTGGGAGCAGCTGCAGGCGTTGGTCTGTTAACAGGTGGTTTAGCACTATCTGTGCCTTCTCTCCTTGAGTTAGGACTGTTCGCACTATCAATTTTTCTTGGTGGTGGAGTTCCAGGTCGATTATTTGGCTTTTGCAGCTGCATTAATTCACTTGGTGCAACTGGCTTCCTCATCCCAGCAGGAATCCCTGGGCGATTAATATTAGCTGGACGATTAGGATTAGGTCCTACAGAAGATCTTGTAGGGGGACCAGATCTATTTTGTCCACCAGGCCGATTACTAGAACCTTGTCGCTTAATAGAACCAGGTCGATTTTGACCAGCATTTTGACG
>QBWB01000057.1 GCA_003284185.1 Prochlorococcus sp. AG-315-C08 | reverse complement strand
CAACTGAACAAGTTCTTAGGCTTAAAGAGCAAGAGCACAACTTATATGGTTCGCAGATAGATATTGGTTTAGTCAGGCATTATCCTTATAAATCTTTAGCAGCTCATACTATAGGCTATACACAATTAATAACTCAAAATGAATTTTCTAGGTTGTTAGATAAAGGTTATAAGTTATCGGATCGTATTGGGAGAAAGGGTATTGAAGCGGCTTTTGAATCTGAATTGAGAGGAGAATGGGGAGGAGAAATGCTTGAGGTTGATTCAACAGGTATTGTTCAACGAAGTCTTGGATTAAAGTTACCTAAACCTGGAAAAGATCTTAAATTAACTATTGACCTGGCTTTACAACTTACTGCCGAAAAAGTACTTTCTAATAAGTCTAGTGGGGCAATTATAGCTTTAGACCCAAGAACAGGAGCAATCAGAGCAATTGCGAGTAAACCAACATTTGATCTGAATTTTTTTTCAAGAACTATTGTTAGTAAGCAACAGTATGACAACTTATTTTTGTCGTCAAAACTTCCTCTTCTGAGTCGAGCCGTTAATGCATATGATCCAGGGAGTACATGGAAACCTGTAACAGCTATTGCAGGAATGGAAAGTGGTAGTTTTCCTTCCAATACTAAATTAAAAACGGTGTCTTGTATTACTTATGGGAGTCATTGTTTCCCAGAATATAATAAAAAAGGTTTTGGTCTTATTGGTTACGAAGATGCACTCAGAGTTTCTAGTAATACTTTCTTTTATCAAGTTGGAGTAGGATCAGGATCGAAGGCTTTATATGATACTGCGACAAAACTTGGCTTTAACAAATATACAGGTATAGAAACTGTCAATGAGGAGAATAAAGGTTTAGTTGGTAATCAAGATTGGGCAGATAAAGGTAGAGGCTGGGGAAAACCTGGTATGACACCTTGGATTGTTGAAGATATGGCTAGTGCTTCTATTGGCCAATCAGTTATTCAAGTTACGCCATTACAATTAGCACGAGCATATGCTGTTTTTGCAAATGATGGATATCTTGTTACTCCGCATTTAGTGGATGCAAAAAAAGATTGGAGATCAATGAAATTTCGTCAAAAAGTTGATATTAAACAAACTACACTAGATACTATTCGCAGAGGGCTTCGAAAAGTAGTAACTAGTGGTACAGCTATGAGGATAAGCCAAGATTTACCTTCACTGCCTCCTGTGGCAGGTAAAACAGGAACAGCTGAAGATAGCAGTGGGGGTTCAGATCACGCATGGTTTGTATGTTTTACCCCTTTTGATGCCGCTGAAATAGTTATTGTGGCATTTTTACAAAATACACCTGGTGGAGGCTCTGTTCATGCTTTGCCTATGGCTAGAAAAATGCTAGAAAAATGGCAACAAATTAACTCTATTGAAAAGTCAGCAATTAATATTGATTAGTTATTGATCGTTATAGTCTCTATTTGTAGGAGTTGATTTAAAATTTCTTTGATTGATTCGTCCTCAACACTTTTTGATTTATTACTAGTTAATTGACGACCTAAAACTAGAGCTCCAAGATGTGTTAATTGAATACGCATTGAAAGCAACAACTCCATACATCCACCTCCTGAAAAACTGGCGATTGCTACTGGACGACCGTTGAATAAGCTACGAAAATCTTTTCCTTGAACTGAAAGCCATGCTATTGCATTTGTCAGGATTGGAGGAATTGAGCCATTATATTCAGGTGCACAAATGACCCAGTGCGAGTGCCTTTCCATTTGAAGATTTATTGATTCAAGATTAGCTGCTGCTTTTTCTTTTGCATCATGCCTTGGATTGAAGACTGGTAAATCGTGTTCTGATTGAGTCAAATCGAGTAACTCACATGCATAATTTAGGCTTTTTCCTGCGATTAAAAATCTTTCAGCTAGTTTGAGATTTTCACCATTACTAGCAGTTATTACAAGAAGTTTTTTATCAGACATAGTGAATTACGAGGGAGGTGTTTGTGGTTTGAGCCATTTTTTCAAGGGTTAGTAGTTTGCTCCAGTTTTGCGATGATGAACTGCTGTTACCCCATCTTTTTTAATGACTTTTCCATGTTTAATTTCAGCATATATTAGCCAATGATCTCCACATTCGATTCGTTGACTAACTGTACCTTCCAACCAAGCCAATGCTTCATTTAATAATGGTTGATTGCTTGGGCTTAATTTAATTTCAAGATCGGCAAATCTATTTTCGCCAGGTTTAAAAGATTGAAGAAACTGCCGAAGGAGACCTTGATGATTATCTTGCTCTAAAATATTCAAAGCGAAGCTATCACCTGTATGAAGTAAATTTTCTACAGCTCTCTCTTTCGCTACGGCAATTGTGATACCAGGTGGAGAGAAACTTGCTTGACTAACCCAACTTGCTACCATAGCTCCACTAAGTAGATTTTCTTCATTTCCTTTTTGTGCAGTCAATATACACAGTGAGCCAACAACTCTTCCTAATGCATTAATTGTGGGATCACTTTTACTTGTATTTAGGCCAATATTCGCTTTTCGTTGCTGACGCGATTTCGCGTTGATTAATTGTTTGCCATATTGAATTCCTGTTTCTTCAAGTTTTTTTATCATTAATGGGTCAGGACTAAATTTGATTTTTATAGGCTCAAAAGCAAACTTAAAGCCTCCATCTTTTAATTTTTTTTCAAGTAAATCCAGAGCTTCGCCACTCCATCCATAACTTCCGAATACTCCAGTTGGTTTTGACCGATCTCCTTCAGCGAGAAGTGTACCTAGTGCTGAGACGATAGGTGTGGGAGCATGTCCTCCGAGTGTTGGTGAACCTATTAAATAGCCATCTGCTTTATGGATTTCGGTGATTAAGCTATTTGATGAAGTGAATTCACAATTAATAATTTTAACTTTGATGCCTGTTTTGCTTATTCCTTTAGCGATGGCGTCAGCTATTGCAGCAGTATTTCCATATGCACTAGCAAATAAAAGAGCTACTTTTAAGTTGTTGTGTTTTTGGCTTTCACCCCAACTTTGGTAGTTATTAAATAAACTTCTCCAACTACCACTGATTGCAGGTCCGTGTCCAGGTACTATTGAATCAATCTCAAATTCTTCAAGTTTTTCAATAATGCCATTGACTTGATTTGACATAGGTGCCATTAGACAATCGAAGTAATGTCTTCTTTCTTCTTCTGTACTACTACTATTTACTTCAGCCCATTTTTCTTCGTAAACATGTGCTCCAAATAATTTATCACTCATGAGTAGACCAGTTTGTTTTTCGAAAACAATTAATCCACCTGGCCAGCGAGCTGTTGGGGCTGGAATGAAAGTAAGTTCATAATTATTATCTAGTAATAAGGTTTCTATTTTCTTGATGATTTGAACTTTGGGAAGACTTGCTTCTGCTTCTATTGTTTCATTAGAGTTTTGCTTGTTAGTTGGTTTCCGTTGATTCCAAATTTCATTTAATAATTTTTCTCCTGGATTAGAACAAATAACTGTAATATTTTTATATTTAAGATTCATTTTCTTCACAAATGCTACTTTATTGGGATTTATATGGCCCATAACTATTTTGATTTCAGTAGAATTTCTACTAATTAATGTCTCAAATTCTTTTAAAAATTCTTTTTCA
>QBWB01000056.1 GCA_003284185.1 Prochlorococcus sp. AG-315-C08 | reverse complement strand
AGCACGAATTATTAGTGCAAATCTTGCGGGCACTCTAAAAGGATAATCAAACATTAATTCAGAAAATTTATTTGTTATTTCTTTAAAATTAAAAGAAGCAACATTTTTACCAAGAGCACTTCCAAGGACTTCTTTTAATACTGGAACTAAAGGTGTTAAGTTTTGATCCTTATTAAGAAATCCCAGCTTTTGGAAGTCTTCTGCTACTGCATGGAAATCACTATTTATTAAGTGAACAATTGCACCTGTTAATGTTAATCTATCCTTTTTTGATATTGAGTCCATCATACCAAAATCGACGTATGCGATATTACCTAGATCGCCATTATTACCTTTAAGGCCAAACATGTTTCCTGGATGGGGATCTGCATGAAAATATCCAAACTCTAGTAGTTGTTGAATTCCACTGATTACACCTGTTCTAATTATTCTTGATGGATTCAGTTCATCTTTTATTAACTCATTACGATCTTTTAATTTTGTACCATTAATCCAGCTTGTCGTTAATACTTTTTTTGATGATAAATGATTCTCTACTTCTGGAATAGTAACAGAATTGTTTTTGCGGAAAAAATTTGAGAATTTTGCGGCATTCTTTGCCTCTTTTTTATAGTCAATTTCTTCAAATAAACTTCTTCCAAATTCA
The DNA here is from genome assembly GCA_003284185.1 of Prochlorococcus sp. AG-315-C08. Taxonomy (GTDB): domain Bacteria; phylum Cyanobacteriota; class Cyanobacteriia; order PCC-6307; family Cyanobiaceae; genus Prochlorococcus_B. Next base: position 2,995 of record QBWB01000056.1, on the reverse strand, counting down.
TCTATTATTTCACCTAATCCAAAGCCTAGATTTAGAGGGAGTAATGGAGCACTTAAAACACCAAGTATTCTTATTATTACTATATCTCTTCGAATATTATAAATAAGATTAGGTCTTTGTACTTTTACTGCTACCCAGTAGTTTTCTCTTAATCTTGCTTTGTAAACTTGACCTAAACTGGCTGATGCAATAGGTGCATTTGGGAAATATTCGAAAAGGCCATCTGCTGGTCTACCTAGTTCTTTTTCTATGATCCCTAATGCTTCTTGGTGAGAAAATGCGGGTAAATTATCTTGTAAATTAGTAAGTTCATCTAACCAGTCTTTTCGTATTAGGTCAGGTCTAGTTGAAAGAGCTTGCCCAACTTTGATAAAGCATGGACCTAAGCTTACAAGAGTTTTAAGAAGGAATTTTGCAAGACTTTTTTGAGTTATCTCATCGTTGCTTGATCCTTGGAAAATCAGTCTTGTTAATAACAGTGAAATAGAACCAACTATCTGAAGAAATCTAGGCACCAATATCCAGGGCCTAGAAATTAACCAGATCAGGTCCCTTTTGAAATCGTATTCCATTTGATTATCATAAGTTCTTCTAGGAAAAGCTTGTGGGGTTTTTTAGAAGTTCCTTGAGAATTGGTTTGACTAAATTCAATTTAGATAATCCATTGATTTCATGGGTTTAGTTACCTTGCTTTCTGGAAACAGAAGCGAAAATCTTTTTTTACCAGCTCATGGAAGAGGTCAGGCTCTTCCTAAAGGATTAAGGCAACTTTTAAAGCTAAGACCAGGAATTTGGGATTTACCTGAGCTATTCGAAGTCGGTGGACCTTTGATTAGCACAGGTGCAATTGCTGACAGTCAAAAGTCTTCGGCGGCAGCCGTTGGTGTGAATAGATGTTGGTATGGTGTTAACGGGGCAACAGGTCTACTTCAAAGCTCATTGCTGGCAATAGCTCGGCCAGGACAAGCTGTATTGATGCCTAGGAATGTACATAAAAGTTTGATTCAAGCTTGTCTATTGGGTTGCATTACACCAATACTTTTTGATTTACCTTTTCTATCTGATCGAGGACATTACTCAACTTTTAATAGTGATTGGCTGCGTAATGTAATCAAGAGAAGCCAAGGCTTTCAAGATGATATAGCCGCAGTCGTGTTGGTTAATCCCACTTATAATGGCTATTCTGCAGATATGGAATCTCTTATCGAGGAGATTCACTCTCATTCTTGGCCAGTCTTAGTTGATGAGGCTCATGGTGCATATTTTCTTAGCGGACTATGCTCAAAGTTACCTAAGTCATCTTTGACTTTTGGGGCGGATTTAGTTGTTCATTCATTGCACAAGTCCGCTCCTGGATTAGTTCAATCTTCTGTTTTATGGCTTCAGGGGCGAAGAGTTGATCCTTTTAATGTAGAGAGAAGTATTGGGTTGCTTCAAACATCAAGTCCAAGTTCTTTGCTGTTGGCTTCTTGTGAAAATGCCATTGAAGAGCTCATTAGCCCTTCAGGTAAAAAGCGGTTGAGTACTCGTCTGAATGAAGCAGAACTTTTAACTCAATATTTGCTAAGTAAGGGACTTCCTCTTCTTGAGAATAATGACCCACTTCGCATTATTCTTCATACAGGAAAAGTTGGTTTAAGTGGAATTGAAGCTGATGAGGAATTTATAAAAAAGAAGATAATTGGGGAATTGCCGGAACCTGGCACTTTGACATTTTGTCTTGGCTTCTCTTCGCACAAAGGTTTGGCTCGTAAATTTGTCAAGATTTGGGATGAAATTCTTGATACTTATGTTGCAAGTGAAAAGTTTTCTTTATTTGATAATCCTCCTTTTGATATTGTCTCTAAACCATGTCTGTCATGTTCAGAAGCCTGGACATCTCCCTATGAAAAAGTACTTATAGAGGACTCGATCGGGAGAATTGCAGTTGAAATGATTTGCCCATACCCTCCTGGTATTCCTTTATTAGTTCCTGGTGAGATGATAGATAAATCTCGCGTGAATTGGTTGTTATCACAAAAGATAATGTGGCCTGACCAAATACCAAGTTTTGTAAGAGTTGTTTCTTAATTCTTTACACTCACTGATCAGTTATAGTATAAATAATTGTTGATAAAGCTTTTTAGATTGTGTCTTGAAAGGTACGCGTAGTTCAATTTTATTTTTAAATAAATGTTTTTTGCAGTTTCAAGAAAAAGATTATTAAGTGGTCTATTCGCTGGAGCTTTCGGAATTTTAATTGTTTCTCTTGGGAGCTGGTGGTTCGCCCTTGCTTTAAGTCTAATTGTACATTTGGCTCTTCTAGAATTTTTTAGGATGGCTGAATTTACAGGTATTAGACCTGCTACTAAAACTACACTTGTAGCATGTCAATTGCTATTACTTTTTACACAATTAGCGGCTGTTGGATATGTCTCTGTTGAGATCTCTGAAGCGATTTTACCCTTATCAGGTGCAGCTATATGTGGATGGTTGCTGCTACAGCCTGTGACAGGATCAATCGCTGATATTGCTGCATCAATATTTGGTCTGTTTTATCTAGGCTTCTTGCCAAGTCACTGGTTAAAACTTAGAAATCTTTTAGAGATTGACTTTAATAATGTTAACTTGATTCCTTTAGAGTGGTCCTCATTTATAACATTCGGGATGTTGATAACATTTTCTACGTGTCTAATGATTGTTGGATTTGATATTGGTTCTTTCTTTGTTGGTAAAAGATTTGGTAGTCATTCTCTTTCTCCAATTTCACCTTCTAAAACTATTGAAGGTGCATTTGGAGGTCTGTTTTGCTCTATAACAATAGGAGCATTATTTGGATACATACTTAGATGGCAGTTTGGTATTCTAATAGGAATATTTATTGGCATTTTAGTTGCATTGTTTTCTCTTGTGGGAGATCTAACTGAATCTATGATGAAGAGAAATGCTGGATTGAAAGACTCTGGTAATGCTTTACCTGGACATGGAGGAATCCTCGACCGAATAGATAGTTATT
>QBWB01000055.1 GCA_003284185.1 Prochlorococcus sp. AG-315-C08 | reverse complement strand
TTCAGGATTTTGTTCAAGCCAACTAATTGTATTGTCTCTGCCTTGACCAATATTGTCACCTTCATAGCTATACCAAGCTCCTTTACGAGTAACTACATTAGTTTCATCTGCTAAATCAAGAAGACAACCAAGGGTACTAATTCCTTTTCCAAAAAGAATATCAAATTCGGCGATTCGAAATGGAGGCGCAACTTTGTTTTTTGCTACTTTAACTTTTGCACGAATTCCATATTCTTCTGTTCCTCTTTTAAGTGTTTGAATGCGACGGATATCTAACCTTACAGAGGCATAAAATTTAAGAGCATTACCACCAGTTGTAGTCTCCGGATTTCCATATGTAATACCAATTTTAAGACGCAATTGATTTAGGAAAATTACTGTGCATCCAGATTTTCCTATATTTCCAGTGATTTTTCTCATTGCTTGACTCATTAGACGAGCTTGAGCGCCTACTGAATGATCACCCATCTCTCCTTCTATCTCTGAACGTGGTGTTAGAGCAGCGACTGAGTCAACAACAACTAGATCTACGGCAGCAGATCTAATAAGTTGGTCAACGATTTCCAAAGCCATCTCTCCTGTATCCGGTTGAGATACGAGAAGATTCTCTACATCAACACCAAGAGAAGCTGCATAGACTGGATCAAGAGCATGTTCTGCATCTACAAAAGCAGCAACTCCGCCGTTACGTTGAATTTCTGCTATGGCATGTAATGTAAGCGTTGTTTTTCCAGAACTTTCGGGACCATAAACCTCTATTACACGTCCTTTGGGATAGCCGCCGCCAAGAGCTAAATCAAGCGTTAGAGCGCCAGTCGATATCGTTTCTACTCGCATTTTTGAGGCGTCCCCTAGACGCATGATCGAACCTTTTCCGAAGTTTCGTTCTATTTGCCCAACCACTAAATTCAATGCTTTTTCTTTCTCTCCTGATTTTGCGTCCATTTTCTTTGATTCAGATGATTGGAGTGGTTTAGCTTCGATTGACATGATAAATAACTTTAATTCAGAGGGATAACAACAGACGTTGGGATTGATAATTAAATACTCAGATTCTCAACGAATATCAATTAAACCGATAGTACAGACGTACGCTATTTAGTCAAGACCAGCTCGCGATAGGTTCTCTTAAAGTTTCTAGATCTAGTAATTGAATACCAGAAGGAAGATTCTTTCGATCCTGAGGTTTTAAGTACCCCCAGCTTGCTAAGTAGCAAGGGATAGATTTTAACTTTGGATCTTCCAGGACTTTTTCTAAGGTGCTTCTACGATCTTCAATAAATCCTTGAATTATTCTTTTATTTAAGAGTTGGTTTAAAACATTGATTTTGCTTCCTGATTCGTGACCAAAAACAAGTTTTGGCTGAAGTTTGAAAGAATTCAGAAGTTTTTTCGTGAACTCAATACTTTTTGTTGTTAAAACAGCAAATTCAATTCCTTCTTTCTCAAGTATCTGGAGTCGTTGAACTACTGAAGAAAAGGGTTGATGATAATTTAACCATTGATTCAAATTATATGATATAGCTTCTCTTCGTGTTTGATTTAAAGCTTCTTGTAATTGAGAAGGCGTCCAACCCCATTTATTAAGAGCTAAAGAGCATTCTTTTGAATAATTTTTTGAGAAATTTTGAATACCTTTTAAGTTTAGTTGACTAGTTTTATTTGAACATTCAGCAGCCAAAATCACCATTTCCCAACCATGGTGAACCCAAGGTCGCATTGTCTTAAAAGTTGTGGGGATCTCACTAGGTAAAAAAATTACTTCTTTTTCTTTAGGAGAAATTATGTTGAGACAAGTTTGACGAGAACTTGACCAATACTCCTCAATGCCGTCAACGATGACACCATCAAAATCAAGAACAAGTAAAGGTTTCTTTATCACTAAAAGTTGAAAACTGGGCCGCTAGGATTCGAACCTAGGAATGTCGAGACCAAAACCCGATGCCTTACCACTTGGCGACGGCCCATTGTTCCAGATCTATGTTTGCAATTGATAGCCACAGATTTGGATTCTTGCTCTTAGATAATTGCATATTTGATTCAATCCTGTCATGTCCTTATCCAGTTTTTTTTAGTTAATCGGAAAATTTCTTCTTTTATGAATCAACTGAAGCTTTCGTATGATTGCTTTGGCTAGGAAAATTCAATTATGAAGATTTTCTTATGAGCCAAGGATTTATGAGTTGTTGTGCTTCTGAAAGAGCTGCCTCCCAACCTTCTGGCCACTCTCTAAGACTAATTCGTTTTCGTTGAGCTTCTTGTAACCACGGTTGGATTATTTTTCTTGCTTTACCTCCAAAAGCAACTCCTTCAGGTCCCTTTAACTTGGGGAGGTACTTAATGGTTGATTCATTAGTTCCACCAGCAAGTTGTAAAGGGCCTGGTGGAGCTATTGGGCGTATCTTTTCCCATAGTTTTACTGCAGCTTTAGCGGCACCTGTTCCTAGGTCTCCGCTCATTCTGCGACCATCAAGTTGCCAAAGAGGTTTTAGATTATGCATTCTCAGGGCTTCATGACGAATCCAAAGTTCTTCCGCTAATTTTTCATAATTGATGCCAGAACCTTGTAAGCCACAACTGACCGATAGGCGGCTGAATTGCAAGCCTCCTTTCATGATTTCTTCTATTGTTTTTTTAAATGCTTTTGATCTTCCTGGAGCAGTATGAATTTCAATAGCATCCGGTTTTATAGCTTTTAATAAGGGTGTGAAATCCTGAAGGGATAATCTTCTATCTTGCTCCTCAATAATTCCTAAAGGACACCTATCAATACATCGCCCGCATCCATAACATTTCTCTGGGATTACTCCACCTGTGTTTTCAATAGCTTTAGCTGGACAAATATTTTGACAGGGCCTTGAGCAATTAGTAGGACATAAGTTTGCGTCGAACCAGGCTTTTCGGAAATGGGCATCTTTTCCATCGCTCAAACTAATCATCACCCAAGGTTTATTCCCATAACTTGTTTGAACCCAATCGAGAGCATTACGCGCAACATTAATGACTGCTTCATCGGCAGCCAGGTCAATACAATGGACTCCTGCTGCCCCATAAATTGCACAAAGATCAGCTATGGAAGGTAAGTCTTGATTACTGGCTCCACAAATTAACTTTACCCAGTTTCCTTTTTTAAGGGCATCGGCATTACAAGTTGAATTTTGATCATTCACTTATTTCTTTCTGATCCATTATCGATAAGAGAATTCATTGGTTGCCATTTGAGACTGCGAGATCCTCCCATTTCAATAACAATTTTAAGACGCGGTTCTTTTTGGCAGAGATTATTGATTGAGAGAAGTTCTGAATTTGATAAAACTTGGCCTTCAAGTAACCAAAGAACCAAGGGTTTTTCTTCCGCTAACAATTCATTTAATTGCGGGATAACTTGTTGGACTTCTCCTAAGGCTCCGTTTCTTCCAACGTTTTGATGACCTAAGTGAGGAGGTCTGATTCCATGGAGCTGGGTAAGAAATACCACTGGATCTCCTAATCCTCTTGCCGAAGTGATTTGAGTCTTGTAACCAGCAGCTCTCAACCTTCGAAGCAAACGAGTTTCTGAGCCTCCTTCTAAAGGTGTATGGATGGCGAGACATCCAAAAGACTCAAGATCAGCATGAAATTTCCTACCAGAAAGTAATAAAGGCATTCTTTAAATCCAATTCTTTGTCTTATCCAAATGAAGCATCATAAAAAATGGGTAGTTAGTAGTGTAATATTTTAAGTTGCTAAAGCTTTTCTATGCCCGCACGCTAGCCGGGCCTCTAGATGCTTAA
>QBWB01000054.1 GCA_003284185.1 Prochlorococcus sp. AG-315-C08 | reverse complement strand
TTTCTGAATTGATTTCGATGTAATATTCGTATATTTCCTCTGTATTCGTTTATAGCATTTCAATGATTGAGACGAAAACCTTTCTTCTTCTTCTATTTGTTCCATTAGCTTGCCTAAAAGTTTTTAGATTTTATAAAAAGATCCTCAAAGTTTCATCCCCTTCTTTAAAACAGTTAAAGGCTAAACTAGAAAAGACTTTTGCTATGAAAAGTTAGATTGAACATATTTCAATTATATTTAAAGTGCTATGAGCATTTTGTGCTCTGAAGTGCTTATCAACATTGAATTTAAATTGCTTGTATTGATCCACTAAGGATTGGGAAAAGTAGTATAAGCTCTATTTTCTTTTTACTGCCTCTAACCTCGTTTGGAAATTGAATTCCAATCTCTTTAGATTTTGTATTGACTACCTTAATTAGATAATCTGAATTAATACACCAATCCCACATTAGCTTTAATATATCCCTGACAGTAATACTTGGAGTGATAGTAGTGATTAGTCATTTTTGCTTTATTTTTCGATGCGCTCTCAATTATTGTGTTCCCTAATCCTAATTCCCTAGCAGCTTTTTCATTTGTAATTAGATCAGCACTTAAACGAACACAAGTATCACGAATATTAAAGTCTTTTGCTGATGGGCCTCTAATGTATCCGGCAAATAGAGCAAGAAAAATCCCTAAGGTTACAAATCGCCTATGGTTTCTCCACCATTCATAACTATTCAGGTTTAATTTATTTTTCCAATCCTTGTTTTTAATTATCTATGTAATATTTCACCTCTAGTAAAGGTGAAGATGAGAGAAACGATTCTGGAGGTTAGGGCAACAGGAAAGATATTTTTCATTTTCTTATTACTTAACTTGATAGACCTTAGATCGTCCATTGCATTTTCTAACTGCCCATTCAATAGGGGCTTTTTTACTTTCTTGTTCAATACAAATGCTTTGATAATTAGCCCACTTAGCTACTGTTCCAATTCTTATCGCAATTAATGCAAGGCTAAAAGCACATAAGAAAGCACATAGGAGTAGGGCGAATCCAGTGTAAAGATCATTTATATTGAATTTCATTTTTGTCCAGTCAACTGTTTTTTTATTCTGAGTCTCGGTCATAGCACTAATGATTTGAAAGAGTAATTATTGGGTTTATTAGCTGTATGAAGATCATATATCCAAGCTGGTTAGATTTTCTTTTTCTAATAAGGCGGTCAATATTTTAATAGCATTAATTTGCATTCTCATGATTTTCATCACTATTGGCAGGTACATTTTTAAACATTCTTTTTTCTGCAATGACAATTGCTAGCCAGCCAAGTGCTAAAAGACCTCCATCTTTAAATTCTCCTTTTAAAAGATCCAGAAGAGAAATCGTGCTTGCTGATATAGCAAGGGCTCTTACCGCCCATCTAGAGAAGGTGATTTTCTTTTTTTCTTTTGGTTTATCCATATTTCTATAGCTCCTTTATTTTAGTTTTAGACAAAAAATATTTTTAATGGGATCTTCTTTATTTTTTTTTACTTAAGCATTTTGTTATGAGTAACAGATCAATTATTTCTTCTTTGTTATAGGAAGATAGATCTTTTCCCGATACTCCACTTCCTTCTCTCAATCCTTGAGCATTTAACTTTTTTCTAATCAATGATTTTCTCTTATCACTGGATAAAGCTCTAAAACGAGCAGTTCTTTCTTCTGGTGTCTCTTGTTTTGCCATATCCTTTTACTAACTTACTTATAGTATTTATATAAATCTTATTTAAAAGGTGTTTGACTTGGTATTAAATTGTATGTATTTCTTTATAGAAATTATTAATAGATTCACCCGAATAATGGTCATTAAGACCACTAATAAATTATTGAAACTATTTGCTTGTATTTCGCTTCTGTCTCTCCATGAAAGAAACAGTGCCTTCTAAGGAAGTTCAATTTACTGAATAACTCTCACCTAAACCCTATTTCTTGATTAATAATTGTAGCTTCTACCACCACTATCAAAAGGTGGCTTGAGTCATAGCTTTTATGCAAAATTAGATGGTGCGAAATTTAAAAGACTATTTTGTTTAGATAACTAGGCTCGAAATATTTTTTCCAATTCTTTTTTTGTCTTTTCTAGTTCACTTTGTTTGTCTGGATTTGTTTTTTGCCCCCATTTATCAACTTCTCCAGTTCGACCATTTTTAAGTGTTATTCTTATCCACCAGAATTGTAGTGACATAAAAGCTAGGGCTAGAAGCATTATTTCAATTGTGCCTTGTCTCATCCTTAGACTGTGAAATGATTAGAAGTGTTTTGGCTTTTTTTTAAGATAAGTGAATGTCTACTTTTATTCATTCGGATCTACCTCCGTCACCTTGATGTTTAATCCAACGTATAGAAGAATTCCTCCGATGATAGGAGTCCAAAGCCCCCATTGATTGAAATCATGTGATTGAAGAAATTCCATTTACTCCTCATCTCTTCTGATGATGTTCTTCTTGTCTGTTTTATATGGTGATGCTATCTGATGAGCAATTTCATCAATAAAAGAATTAGGGCAGCTTAGTGCTTCTTGTAACTCTGCTAATTCATCAGTTATGAATTCTATAGTTCGAGCAATTATCGGGAGTTGCTCTTTTTTTGGTTCCCAATTCTTAGTCATTATTTTAAGTGATTAAGATTTTCCATTTCTGGAAGCATTTTTGCAAGGCATACTTCTGTTTTCTTTCATTTCAAATATGCGTCAAGCCGAACATGATTACTTTTGAGAGTGCCCATCCAATTCCAAGACATATTCCCACGGTAATAAGTGTTTTTAGTAGGTCCATTTTTCTCTAGTCCCTCCCATAAGCAGTTTTTAAATTACCTTCAATTTTGAATTGAACTCCATTATTTGATGATCCTAAGTTCTGAATAAGTTTTGAAGTAGATACAATCGGCTTGATTGTAGCAGCAATTGATTGAGGCTTAGACGGTGATGTTTTCATTGTTGATGGTTTCCTTTTCGCTGGTTCTTTCGATGTTGCTACTGTCATTTTATAATTGTTGTTGATTACAAAATAGATAAAAAGTTTGAAGCAGCCGACAGTTCTTAACTTTTCAAAACTTTAAAATAATTGCCCATATTGGGATTGTTATAAGAGCTATGAGAGTACTAAAAACAACTAGTGACGTAGCGGTTCCTTCATCATTGGACTGGGCTTGTGCTATTAATAAAACTGAAATGGCAGTAGGAGCTGCTGATTGAAGAACTAAAGCATCTTTCATATTGTTTGGAACTTCAAGAATTAAACATATACAGAACATCAAAGACGGAAGCCCTATTAATTTGATAATTAAACTATTTTTAATTGCTATCGCTTGAGATCTAACTGTAGATAAATTGTGATTTTTCGACCAATTGAGACTCATTCCCACAACAACTAGAGCTAAAACTATGACGATTCTTGATGGGATCCAAATTAATGATGTTATTTGTTCTGTCCAGGGCATCGAAGTAATTAGTATTGCTCCTACTAATCCTTTGCTTGCTGGACTATTAGCGAATGCTTTTATAAATCTTTTCCAATATTCTTTTTCTTTTAATTCCCTAGAGTTATTTGATAAAAGTAATGGACCTAGAGCCCAAATTACTAATGTGGCTCCAAGGTCAAAACCTATGCTGTAGATAAGTGCTTGATGTGGAAGTAAAGCTAGAGATACTGGTATACCTATATAACCAGTATTCCCAAATCCGCTACCTAGTTTCAAAACTTGATTAGGAATATATTTACTTGCTATTGGAAGGCCGTTCAATATTGTCATTACTAAAGCTATAGCTACTAATGCTATAGCTGATGCCTCTAATAATGATGAATCTAGACCGGCTTTGAGTAATATTCCCATGAGGCTA
>QBWB01000053.1 GCA_003284185.1 Prochlorococcus sp. AG-315-C08 | reverse complement strand
TTTATAAAAAAATCAAATCTGTCACATGTCAGATTTTCTATTCCTCATGATTTTATAAGTAGAGGTTTATTCCCCTTAACTTATTTGCTAGGTTTTTTTGCTGTCTGATAGTAATTATAATCTTAGGGTCCGCAAATCCTATCAATTCAACTTGATGACATACCCTTTTTTATTTCTTGGTTTAATGGTTATATATATTTCATGGAGGTTTGCAAATGATTGGGCTTCAGGAGTTGTTGGCTTTATTTATGGTGGAATACTTTTCTGGCTAATTCGTTTAGTAGTTCATATATATTTAATAATTATTCCAAACTGATAGGATCTATTTATAAGGTTCTTTATGTTTTTAAAAGGCTCACAGTCGTTTTAATAACAAAGAATTTATACTACTTAATAATGTGATATCGATTTGGTTCAGTTAAACCTGAAGAATTTGCCTATTAGTCACAAATAAAGATATAATTGGTGAAAGATATATTAAGTGGGAATAAGTGATTTAAAGAATTGATTTATGTTTTAGTTTTGTTCCTATTGCTTTTTATTAACGTGCTATTTTCTTGTCTCCTGGATGTTATTGCTAGATTCTCATCTGGGTATAAAGTACTAAACAAACTTTATTGATTAATGGATCTTCAGAAAGCAAAAGTTGTTGCCCAAAATTTAAAAGGGTTTGCGTGTAAAGGATGTACTGAAGCTTGGCTGGAGGTACATGATAATTTGACTGACCCAATCCAAGATATAAAAGACTGCGCCTCGTTTGGTTTGATTACCCTTGAACTTCAAGAGAAATTAGTTAATGAAGTTCAGGAAATTAAATCTAGTGATTAGTTGATTGGACTATATATTGAAAAATAAATCATAATGTATTAGCTCGAACTACATATCCGATCAAACTAGATATAATTTGATTACGTTCAGCTAATTAAGCCGCAGTAAGACTCAAGCCATGGAACGGGGACTTGAGCATTACAAGAGAGAACAATGACTGTTCTTACTTACAGAGGCAAAGAGTATCTTCAACATAAAGAAGTTGCTCCAAAACAAACAGTAGAGCTCAGCTACAGACGCAGTATTTATACCGCAAGGCAAGCTGAAGCGAAAAAACAACTTCAAACTTCTTTTACTTATAGAGGTATTAAATACTGAACTTAATTAAAAGAATCCTGAAGAGGCTATGAAAGCCTCTTTTTTTTTATCATAAATAGTTATATTTCACGATAGATAGCCCATTCCTCTCCTTTTTTATTAATTTCAGAACGGACTGCGTAAGCTATATCAGTTTTGTCATCTCTTCTCACTGTCACCTCTTTGCAACTTGGGTAAGGTTCTTTTATCTCGGATTCATACTTATTAGCTTCTGCTCTCTCTAATGGTGTTAATGCTTCTAGTGTTTTTCTCCAGATTTCTTCATCAGTTGAGAAGGAAGGAACAAAGAATTTACTCGGCTTTTGCACCATTATTAAATTAAAACTATGATGTATAGAATCTATTTAATAAAAAACTTTTAGTAAATGATCGTAATATTTCAAATCAGTATGCATCTCCTTAGTTGAAGAGTACATAATTAGGAAATCTTAAACAATAGTGCCTCCTTGTGTCGCTGAGATCTCAGTGAAGATTGCCACCGCTGCAAAGAAAAAAGGAATTAATTTCATTTGTTTAGATTTATCTGATCTTCCTATTTTGGAATCTAGCTTAATTAAATGTGAAAGTTAGAGGTGGGGGAAACCGATGCTTTGGGTTTAATTCTTCAAATCATTCTCATAATTATTATTTATCTATGATTAGAATTAGGAAGTAATACCGATGGGAACTATTAATAAATAGACTATGATGTTTTCAAATTTGATGGATCTAATTATGAATACCAATGACAGAATAAATTGTCCTGAAAAGCAAATTGACCCCATTGATGATTATCTTGAATGTGTAACCTTTTGCTCTGTTTCAAATCGAGCTGAAGAGAATGACTGTCAAACAATTTGTATGGAAAGACATCTCAAGACAACTTACTTCTAAAATTTTGTTGACTAGTGATTAATACGTATAAATTAAAAGCCTGTAAATATATCTAATTATATAATCATACTTAATATCAGTTCTAATAGTGAGGTGGGATTGATTGTTCTTGTGGATAATATTCTTCACTTTCATGATCTTCAGAGTCATTCTTTTTCTTGAAATATTCTTCTGATGGATCAATGGCATCATTATCAGGATTTATTTTTTCTTGCATTCTTCTCAGTTTTTATATAGGACAGAATACTTTCACTTGAATGATGTGAATAATATCCGTAACACATAAGTTACTTTTATCTTCTAACCATAGTTCTTCTAAGTGTTGCTATTCAACTTTGTGTATATATACTGGCATGATCATTAAACGTCTAATGAATAACGTATTTTTCATTCTGTTTTGTTGTGGTAAGCACGATTCCTAATCAATTTCATTATGATCTACATTAATTAATTCTTAGTAATCAACCAATCGTTTAAAGATTATATTTATCTGCCAGTTCTTTTCATTTGCAATCGGAATGATATGACAAGGTATTCTTTTCAATAATAACTTCGTCAATAGCAACTTAAATAATAATAAATATCCATTTAGTACTATCAAGTAATAAAATTTTTTGTCATAGATTTATTTCATTTATACTTAAGAAAGTGAACATTTATATTAAATTGCTAATTTTCTATTTATAGATTCAATTTCTATGGAATTCTTTATCGTTACCATTCCTGACACATCTTTAGGCTGTTTTAATTCCTATATTTCTTGGGATTAAATTAAGAAGAATTCTAGACATATTAGATTTGCATTATTTATATAGTTTGCTTTTATTTTTTGGGATAGCTTATGTAATTTAAATGATATATCATACAAGAACAGACTGGATATACATTGACCATTTATCAATATTTAATTGCTTAGTTTATACATTTTTTTTACTGCAGAACTGTTCTTTTAAAAATCTCATTTTCAAAAACTAAATCTCTAATATTATTAGAGTTATAGTTATTTATAGCTAAATATCTTCTTACTGGCTCTTTGGCAAATCTACTTCGCTTTTAATTCAGGTTATTATTAATATCTCAATGGTGTTAAAGATTTAAGAATTGGCTTTTCTTGATATATCAAATTTTAGGCGTATTTATGACATCAGTTTTGACTTTAGTCTTTAAAGTTCTGGATATCAGTTTTAGCATGTATTTATAGCTATTTATAGGCCTTTAAGGAACAGTAGTGTTTTGGCTTTTTAATTCGTATTAATAGGTGCAAAGAAAATGTACTAAGTAATTAATAATATCAACATATATCATAAATATATATGATTTCCTAATAAAGAGGCCTTAAGGCCTCTTTATTTAATTATTGAGTAAATCACCCCATTTCAGCTTTCATAGATTCATGAATTCTTTTACTAATATTCTCTAAACCACGATAGTTGAGCAGGATAGGTTTTTTCAGAGAAATCTCTTTGTTCTGGACGTATTTTTTTCCACGATAGGTAAGAACGGTCATGATAGCTACTCTTGTATTGCTCAAGTCCCCGTTCCATGGCTTGAGTCTTACTGCGGCTTAATTAGCTGAACGTAAATAAATTATATATTATCAGATTAAAAACATAGGTAGATTCTGATGACTTTACAAACTCTTCACTTTTAATTAATTTTCCTTATTGCTCAATTTGGTTAATAATTTTACTTATCTTTTCTTTGAGATCAGAGCTTTACTGGATTTCAATAATTCCGTTCAAGGATCCTTCGGTTTTCCACAGATTTAATAGAAATTTTAGTTCAGGATGATAAATCAATGCTTTTTCAATAAAAAAGACCCTAGGTATGGTGTCCTATGGGCCTGGGTGATGGGGATACTATTTCTAGCTCTATTTCCTCTATAAATCAACCCCTACTATCCATGGTGGTTTAAGGCAATTATTTTAAATAAGACTTTCGACCAGATTAGGCACTTGATT
>QBWB01000052.1 GCA_003284185.1 Prochlorococcus sp. AG-315-C08 | reverse complement strand
GTATTTGTTCTGCCTCAATCTCTATAGGTTCATAAGAGGAATTGGCCGCCTCCAAACGTACTAAAGATCCATCACGAAAAAAATGTTTCAAAGTAGTCCCAAGACCTGGCACCATTGCACTAACCACTGTTCCGTTACGTAAGCGAGATGGATCATTTACCGGTTCCATTAAAACCATATCTCCATCTGCTATGAAGGAATCAATCATTGAATCGCCATTCACAGTCAAGGCAAAAAGCCCCTTCAATTGAAGTACTGAATTAAAATCTAGAGTTTCTTGAACATCATCAAAAGTTTCTACCAACCCTCCTGCTGCAATTGATCCCAAGACAGGTACTCCTGAAATAGCTTCTCCAATCAATTGTAAGGTTCTTGCCTGTCCTTCTTGCCACTTTATCCAACCTTTTTCCTGCAAATGTCTCAATCGACTTTGTATCGGAGCCGGTGACCTCAGTCCCATTGCTTGCATCATTTGCCTTATAGAAGGGCTATGGTGATTATTATCAATAAAATCAACCAGCCAGTCATAAAGTTCTTGCTGAGCAGTAGTTAAAGCTTCAAAAGCCTTTGTATTCACGATAGGTACATTTGTCCTGCAATACATATGTACCTACCATTCAGGGTTTTTGCAACCCTAAAGTCCTCCAAGTTGAACAGCAAGCAAAGCTTGTTGAACATGAAGCCGATTCTCTGCTTGATCAAAAATAGAGCTAAATCGACTTTCAAAGGCCCCTTCCGTAATTTCCTCGCCTCTGTGAGCAGGAAGACAATGCAAAAGAATAACTTTTTCATCCGCAAGCTCTATTAACTTTTCACTAACTACATACTTTTCAAATATCTTTCTTCTCTTTAATTGTTCATTTTCTTGTCCCATAGATGACCAAACATCAGTGTAAATTACATGAACACCCTTTACAGCTTCTAAAGGATCATTAAATAAACTTATTTCAGATCCAAATCGAGATAATGAATTCGCTTTTTCTATAATCTTTTGTTCTGGTTCAAAACCTTTTGGAGAACAAATTCTTACGTTAACTCCCAATTGAGCTCCACATATCATTAATGAATTTGCAACATTATTTCCATCCCCAATATAAGCAAGATTGATCCCTTTAAGTTCCCCAAATTTTTCTTGAACCGTTAAGTAATCAGCTAAGGCCTGGCATGGATGTTCTAAATCTGTCAATGCATTAATAACAGGAATAGTTGACCATTTTGCATAATCTTGAAGCTCTTGTTGTGAGTATGTTCTAATTGCAAGAACATCACAATATCGACTCAAAACTCTTGCTGTGTCTTTTAAAGGCTCTCCTCTCCCCAGTTGAGTTACTTGAGGATTTAAATCAACAGTTTGTCCTCCAAGCCTAGCCATTGCGACTTGAAAACTCACTCTTGTTCTTGTTGAGGCTTTGGTAAAAATCAATCCTAATACCCTATTCCCAAGATCAATTCTTCTATCTCCAGATTTTAGCTGTTTTGATAATTGAAATATTGAAAAAGTCTGACTTGAATTCAAGTCAGATGAAGACAGAAAGTCGCAGTTATTAAAAGATGAAAGTTCTGAGGCTAATCCAAAGGAGACTAAGGCCATTAAACAGGAGTCTCAAATATCCTTTATCGGAGATAAAGGATATAAAGTCAAGTCATTTAGCTAGAAATTTTTTCTGGCATTACACTACTTGAAAGCATTTTTATAAGATCATCACCTTCTATAACTTCTTTCTCAAGAATTTTTTGAGAAATATCTTCCAATAAAGACAGGTTGTTTTTTAAAATATTCAAAGCACTTTCATGTGCTTCATCAACTAGACCACGTACCTCTTTATCAATAGCTTGAGCAGTTGCATCACTAAGTTCTCTTCGAGGATTGTTGTTGCCTCCTAAAAATCTTCCTCCACCTTGTTTGTCATAAGCCAAAGGACCCAGAATGTCACTCATTCCATACATCCCAACCATTTGCTCTGCAATATCCGTAGCTCTCTGAAGATCATTAGAAGCACCTGTTGTCACTTTCCCAAAAATTATTTCTTCAGCAGACCTACCCCCTAGAAGAGTAGCTATTTGACCTTGAAGCTCTTCTTTTGAATTTAAAAATCTTTCTTCTGTTGGTAATTGCAAAGTGTACCCAAGAGCACTCATCCCTCTCGGGACAATGGAAATCTTTGCAACTTTACTTCCACCTGGCATTAGATGGCCAACTATGGCATGACCAACTTCGTGGTAGGCAACAATTTTCTTCTCATCATCTTGTAAAACTCGGCTTTTCTTCTCAAGACCTGCAACGACTCTTTCAATGGCTTCATTTAAATCTTTCTGTTCAACTTCCGTTCGTTTTCCACGAGCAGCAAGAAGAGCAGCTTCATTCACCATATTTGCTAAGTCTGCTCCAGCAAAACCACTAGTAGCCTGAGCTATTCTGTCTAAATCAATATTATTGGAAAGTTTGACTTTCTTAGTATATATTTCCAAGATAGTTTTTCTTCCAGATAAATCAGGTCTATCTACAAGTACTTGTCTGTCGAATCTACCTGGACGTAATAGAGCAGCATCTAAGACTTCTGGCTGGTTTGTTGCTGCAAGGACAATTACAGGTTTATCAGTTGACGCAAATCCATCCATTTCAGTGAGAAGTTGATTCAGAGTCTGCTCTCTTTCGTCATTGCCTCCAACCACACCCATTGAACCAGACCTACTTTTTCCAATCGCATCTAATTCGTCAATAAAAATTATGCATGGAGCTTTTTTCTTTGCTTGCTCAAATAAATCTCTAACTCTTGCTGCACCTGCACCCACAAAAAGCTCTACAAATTCAGAACCAGAAATTATAAAAAATGGGACTTCAGCCTCTCCTGCCACCGCTTTTGATAGAAGTGTTTTACCTGTTCCAGGAGGCCCCACTAGCAGCACACCTTTAGGTATTCTGGCACCAATATCTGTATATCTCTGAGGCTTTTTAAGGAAATCGACTATTTCAGTTAGTTCATCTTTCGCTTCATCAACTCCTGCTACATCATCAAAAGTTACCTTAGACTCGTCATCAGGAACATAAACTTTAGCTTTGCTTTTAGTGAAACTCAAAGCACCCTGAGCACCACCACCACCCATGCTTCTACGGGCGAAAAATTGCAGAACAAGTATAAAGATTAGTGGAGGAACAACCCAGCTCAAGATTGTAGTAAAAATATTTGGTTTTTTGGGTGGAGCAGCAGCAAATTCAACCCCTTTGGATTCCAGCCTTTGAGGCAATTCCATATCAAATATTGGAGTCGTTGCCAACACTGATGGAGCACCTTCTTCTGCAGATAAAAGTTCATATCTAATTTGATCTTGGGTTATATATGCTCTTTTCACTTCACCATCATTTACCTGATTAATAAAAAGTGAATAAGGTACCCTTGGTACCTGCATGTTTTGGCTTGGGAAGAAACTACTAAATAGTAATAATGCTCCAAAACCAATTAAGACCAAATTGATTATCCCAAATCGGCGATTAGGTTGATTTTCATCTTGACGTATAGGCATTTGCAAAGATTAAAGTCTTACTAAGTTAGTCAATTTCAAGCCCAAACAGCTCCGTTTATCTGGAGGGAGATCCGAACGTAAAGATAGCTTTATTAAGAAAACACTTAAAAAAGCAACCTCCACATAAGGTCTCCCCCTTTCCTCTCTAAGTGAGAATGTTGCAGTTTATATGTGGAATTAATTGATTCAAATCCAAAACTAGAAAGGGGGTTCATTGCAAAATCACCACCAAGAAGCTTAGGCGAAACAAAAACTACTAATTCTTGTACGCAATTGGCCTTGATAGCACTAGTTGCTAAAAGGGGACCACACTCCCAAAGAATCCTATTACACCCTTTTTTTGCAAGCTCAATTAATAATTCTGAAGGATCGTCTGATTTTAATGACAAACTTTCTGGTCCATCTGGTATTTCTTTCAAAAAAGATTTATTGCTCTTTGGCCCATAAGCAATCAAAGTTTTGGCAATTTCTGTATTCCACACATACGCAGATTTTGGCAAAGATAAGGTCCTCGAGAAAACCACTCTTAAAGGCTCTGAATCTCTTTTCCCCCTTGAAGTTAAAAGAGGATTATCAGCTC
>QBWB01000051.1 GCA_003284185.1 Prochlorococcus sp. AG-315-C08 | reverse complement strand
TCTTGGTCGAATTGTTGCTTACGCTCTTTTATGCGAATACTATCTTCTATTGCCCAAAGGCTATTATTTACCTCTTTAAGCTGAGCAACTAAAGAGATATCAATTGCTAGATTTTTTTCTTTCAGAACAATTTTTAGCGATTGAAGCTCATTGTCTACATTCTTGAGCTTTTTTTCAATCATATGTTCCTTTTTGATTTCCAAAATTGTGATTTTATCTATTAGTTCTCCTAGAGATACTGGAGCAAGGATATTAGATAGGTATTTATCTTGTTTAGTCAAATCAGTCCTCCGTGATCTTGAGTAGTTTTTTTGATACTCGTTCCATTACTTCTTGCCAGTTGTGCCTTTCTTTTTGACGAAATAATTTCATGGATGGATACCAAAATGTACTTTCACTTTGAAGTCCCCAAGTCCAAAAAGGGATATTCCTAAGCAATAACCAAACTGGTTTTCCCATTCCACCTGCTAAATGAGCAATTGATGTATCACAAGTAATAATTAAATCACAGTTTTCAATAATTGCAGCAGTTTCAAGAAAATCCCAAGTGGAATCAATTTGTGGTTGGCATGCAATAAATTGATTTTTGAATGAGCAATTTTCTAGTTGTTCAGATCCAAACCCTTTTTGTAGAGAAAGTATTGTGATCTTATTAAGCTCAAGAAGCATTGAGAACGTTTCTAAAGGGATTGATCTGCCGATATAGCTATGTTTTTCCATCTCTGGACTTCCTTGCCAACAAAGACCAACGATTGGTCTTTTTTCTTTAGAGAAGATGGTTTTCCATTTTTTAACGAGTTCATCTGTTGAAGAGATGTATGGTTCCGAAATGATTGGATTTTCTGGGCTGATTTGAAGATATCTAGCTAAAGATATTAATGGGATCCATTGACCTTCTGAAACTGTATTTGCTTGCTCTGGAGTTAATGGGTTTTGATCAATACCTGATGCTTTGATCAATGTATGAAGTTTTGGAAGAGTACAAAAAGAAACATCAATACCTTGACTCTTTATATAGGGTATGTACCGCATGTATTGAAAGATGTCTCCTAAACCTTGTTCACTTACGACTAAAAGTTTTTCTCCTTTTTGAAGCTTTTTCCTTACCCATGGTTGAACTGTTGGTCTCCCATGAATTTTTGGAGGAGATTTTCTCCTCCATCTCCATTCTAAGTTTCCTAGACCTGAAGAATAATTCCCTGAAAGTAACTGAGCAGTGCTTAGATTGAATCTACATTCATGAAAACTGGGTTGTAGCTTGAGAGCTTTTTGGAACGAAGAAATTGCAGCATTTATATTACCTTGATCTATAAAATTGAGTCCTATGGCTTGATGAGCCTTAGGATAATTAGGATTTAAATTGATAGTTTTTTGAAAGGATAAATTAGAAGATTGACTTTTTCCGAGCTTTTTTAGAACAATACCAAGATTATAATGAGCTTCTGTAAAGTTGGGTTTTAGATTAATAGCTTTTTGAAACGATAAATTAGCACTCTGTAAATTCCCATATTTTAAGAAAAAGTTCCCAAGGTTGTAATGAATCTCAGGTGAAGTGGGATTTAATTTTATGGCTTTTTTTAATGAAAACATTGCATCCTTTTTTGGCCCATTTGTTGTGAGAACCATCCCCAGATTTGAATGGGCCTCTGAGTACTTTGGATTTAATTTTAATGCTTCTTTAAATGATGAAATAGCTGCCTTGCAATCTCCTTTTCGAAATTGGCTAAGCCCGAGATGATTAAAAGTAGAATGGTTAGCTGATCCTGCCGAAATAATTTCTTGATAGAGTTTTTCTGCAGCTTGTAGTTTCCCTTGTTGAAGGAGTGATAATGCTTGTTTTTGCTTTATTGAATTTTGATTTGTATTTTCCAAATGTTTATTAGTGAATTGTTGTGTTGAAGCAATTTTCTTACGCTGTACGAAATCAAGAAGTCGAAAACAAAGGATAACTATTTTTTACTTTCTTCATTTTGTGTAATTCAATAGATACTCTTTTCATTACTTCCTCCCAATTTTTTCTCTCTTTTTGTCTAAATAGTCTAATAGATGGATACCAAAAAGTTTTTTTACTATTCAATCCCCATCTCCAATCAGGTATAGAATGTAGTAGTAGCCAAGTTGATTGACCCATGGCTCCTGCTAGATGAGCTATGGATGTATCAGTTGTAATTATCAGATCACAATTAGCAATAATTGCAGCGGTTTCAGCGAAGTCCCAAACCTGATCAACAAGATTTTGACAATTTATAAACTCTTTAATAAAAGAACAACACTGTAATTGCTCTGATCCAAACCCTTTTTGAAGTGATAAAAATTTGTAATTGTTATTTTTAATAATATGAGAAAAAGCCTCTAATGGCATCGAACGTCCTTTTAAATTGTTTTTTTCAATTTCAGCTTTCCCTTGCCAATTTATACCTATGATTGGTTTTTTTTCTTTAGAGAGAATTTTTCGCCATTTTGCTATTAGTGAATTTTTTGCAGTGATATATGGGGAAGAGATGATTGGATTATTTGGATTAACTCCTAAATATCTTGGTAAAGATAATAAGGGAATCCATTTGATTTTAGAAATGGAACCGACTTGCTTTGGCGTCAGTGGATTTATATCAATATTTGATATTTTGATAAGACTATGTAATTTTTGTTGTGCAAAAAAGGATACTTCAATTCCCTTTTCTTTGAGAGAAGGAATATATCTCATGAATTGTATTGTATCTCCTAATCCTTGTTCACTAATTACTAATAATCTCTCTTCTTCTTCTATTCGCTTGCCTTGCCATCTTTGGCTTCGTGGTCTCGCATGAGGGCGTGAGGGATGTTTAACTTTTTCTGATCTATATTCATATTCTAACCACCCTTTTTCGTATTCACCTATTAATAAAAGGGCATTACTAAGATTGTAATGAGCTTCAGGTAAGTTTTTCTTAAGTTTTATTGCCTTTTGAAAATAGTCAATAGCAGAGTTTATATCCCCTTTTTCTTGGAAAGCATTACCTAGATTGCTACAAACTTCTGGGGAATTGGGTTCTAGTTTTAAAGCTTTTTGATAGCAAACAATTGCGGAATTTAATTTGTCTTGTTCTTTTAGAGCATTTCCAAGGTTGTTATAAGCTTCTGAAAAATTGGGATCTAATTTTAGGGCTTTCTGGTAGTAGCAAATGGCAGTATTGACGTCACCATTTTCTGTAAGTACATTACCAAGGTTGTTAGAGGCTACTGCATAGTTAGGGTTGAGTTTCAGCGCTTGTTGATAGCAGGTAATGGCGGATTTAAATTCACCTTGTTCTTTTAGAGCATTTCCAAGGTTGTTATGAGCTTTTGCCATGTTGGGTTGGAGCTCTAGAGCTTTTTTATAGCAGTCAATGGACGATTTTATGTCTCCTTGTTTTAGGAATGCATTACCAAGGTTTCCATGAGCGTTTGGATGGTTGGGTTGGAGTATCAGCGCTTTTTGATAGTAGGCAATGGACGATTTTATGTCCCCTTGTTTTAGGAATGTATTTCCAAGGTTGTTATACCCTTCTGAAAAATTGGGATCTAGTTTTAAGGCTTTTTTATAACATTCAATTGCGAGTTTGAGTTCTCCTTGATCTTGTAGTGCATTTCCAAGATTGTTTTGAGCCTGAGGATAATTGGGATTAAGATTGAGGGCTTTGTTGAGGAAAAAAATACGTTCTTTTTGATTGCCTCGTTTTCCACATAAAACTCCGAGATTTCCGTAAAATACAGAATGTGTTGTCCCTTTGGATATAAGCTCTCGATAAATTTGCTCTGCTTCTTTTAGCTTTCCTTGTTTAATAAAATCTAATGCTTGTTGCCCTTTGATTAAATCTTGACTTTCTCTTTTTATAGGTGATTTATTGGATCCTTTTTGAGGATCAGCCAAATCTCCAGGCTTTTTGAATTTATTCAAAATTTTTATTCCCTTCTCTTTTTTAATATATCAGTTTTCCTAAGAAGATCTTGAGGTGAGAAATTGTTAAAATAAAAATTTAGGTATTTTTTCATTATCCTCTTTTATTTTATAGTATATTTGGAATAAAGTTTTTTAGTTGAGTCTTCATTATTATATGAATTTTTTATGTTTGGGCACCTTTTCAAAATGAGAACTAAAAAATTTAAAAGCCTTGTTATGGAAAGTCT
>QBWB01000050.1 GCA_003284185.1 Prochlorococcus sp. AG-315-C08 | reverse complement strand
AACAAACACAAAAGGAACTGGCTGATGAAGCATAAATAATCCCTTAGATGTCAGTAATTTTATAGAATGATTCTTAGCAGCAAAACCTATAAACTTTTGGTACGTCTTTTTCAGACACTACCAAGAAAAAGAAAACGTTCTCTCTTTAAGCTCATACCATTAGCAGCTCTAACTGGATTAGTTGATGTAATAGTAGTAGGAATAGTTTCTAGATTATTTACTACCTTTATTGGACAGGCTAATAAGCCCCCTTTACCTTTTCAAGAATTCATACCAGAGGATCCAAAAACAAAAGTTTTAAGTTTAGTCATTATTTATATTTCAATGAATTGGTTAGCATCATTCTCAAAGTTATTTCTTAGAGGTGCCCAAGAAAGACTTCGAGTAGCAATTTGGCAAGACCTATCAGAACTTGCTCAAAGAAAATTACTGTTACAACCGTATGAATTCTTTTTAAATAAGAAGAAATCTGATTTATCTTCTAAAGTTCTTCTAAATATTTCCAGAGTTTCGGAATTCTTAGTCAAACCAATTCTACAAATTGCTAGTGGTCTTTTTGTCATATCATTTATATGTGTTGCAGTTCTTTTCATTGCAAAGTCAATAGCTCTCTATTTAATTATAAGCCTTCTTATTTTTTATATATTTATATCTTTATTTGTAACTCCTTTCATTAGATTTGCTTCTCGACAAAGAATCAGATTAGAAAAACAAACAAATAATGTTCTCACTGAATCTATGAGAACTATTATTGATGTACATCTAACAGGTTCAGAGCCTTATTTCGAGAAAAAATATATCTTAGCTGGCAAGACTTCATCCCTCTAGTATTACAACAATCTAAATTGATTTTTTGTAATTCGATCTCAACAGCAAATGATTTGAATTCTTTTTATAAAGTGCCAAAACAAAAACTGTTTCCTATAAAATTAGGTTTTAATAATAAAAAGTATTATCCAACTAAACATAATAAGGAGAAATTTTTCCTTGTTATTGGCAGACATAATCCACATAAGAATTTAGAAAGGGTTCTTAGCGCTTTTGCATTATCTAATACACAGGGGCATAAACTTGTTTTTGTAGGACCATTCGATAAAAGGTATACTCCTAAGCTGTTAAAGCTAACTAATGATTTAAATATTGACCATTTATGTGAGTGGCGAGGTTGGGTAAGTGAAAATGAGAAAATATTATTATTAAATCAATGCAAAGCCTTAATTATTGCAAGCCTTTGGGAAGGCTTTGGGTTGCCAGCTTTAGAGGCTATGGCTTGTGGTACCCCTGTTATAGCTTCTGATAAAGGAGCTCTTCCTGAAGTTATTGCTGATTGTGGCTTTTTGATCAACCCATTAGATACGCATTCAATTGCTTCTGCTATGAATAAAATTATCAATGATCATACTTTGAGGAATAAAGCTATGAAGAAAGGACCTCTTCGTGCAGCATCTTTTAGTTGGGTTAATACTGCAAATCAGATTGAAAAAATAATTGAAGAAAATCATTAAATTTAATAATATTGTAGATTTATATCAGATTGACTTTTCGATTGAATTTCAAATTAATAACTGTATCAAACTTTTTGAAATCAATAAATGCTAATATAAATTTTATATTTACTTTCAAGTATGCCTAGTCGTAAAGTAAAGAAAAAGGAAACGATTAAAAATACTGATGTTTTTAATGATAAGAAAAGTTCCCCAAGAACTGCAAAAATAGTTCTTTTTGTATTTGGAATAGGCCCTTTATTGCTCATGAGCTTATTTCTCTCATCTAGAGGTTTTTTTAGTCCGCCAGGATGATTAAAGTATCTTTAACAGAATAAATTTCTTTTTAGAATTTAATTTTCTTAATCTCTTTTATAAATAGTCGTATTTATATTTATAGGCTTTCGCCTTACAGTTTGTTTAATGATGATGACCTGAATCACTTCTCTTCATTTATTAGTTAAAATAGATTTTTATAATTACCTTTGATGCAACTCTATTTAGTTGATTGTCAGTTCCCTGATATAACGAATCAAATTTCTGCTTACAAACAGTTTGTTGAGTTATGGGAGAACGGTGAGATGTCAAAGCAAGATAAATTTGATGGCTTTGAAATGCTTTTTCGCGTTCATGCTCCAGGGGAGGGGAGGGTCGTTATCCTGTGTAAAGCAAAGAGCGACAAAGAGCTTTTTCTTCACTTCTCACCCTGGCGAGCAAAGTTTGGTATTGATATGGAAATGACACCAGTTATTAGTTGTCAGAATGTTGTCGACTATCATAAAGATCTTTTCGCGAAAATGGCATGAAGATAATTCCATGCCATTTTGTACAAGCTAAATTTAAGAAATAATTTAATCAATTAAACAGAAAATATTTTCATCGGTTTGAAAGAGCATTTCCTTCGGAATAAAAACCTCTTAAACCTAATTTATTTTTAAGTAAAAGAAATGGTAATCCAATTAATATTCCTAATGAAATTAGAGCTATTGAATCTGTTGTAAATCTTGCCACTCCCCATTGGGTGGAGGCAAGAGCCAAAATAGATAGGTGCATTTTAGATCGTTGACTATTTTTATTTTATCTGATCTCTTAGGAACGGATATGTTTTCTTATTGAAAATTATTGTCCTATCTAATTCAAACAGATTTCATGATTTTTAGTTAAACATTGATTAAATTTGTGCTATTTATAAATGAATTTACCTTAATTTTATCAAGCTTAAATTTGATATTATAAAAAGTTTTGATGATAGATTATAGTCTCATTTAGCTTTTATTTAATTGTTGCTTGGAATTTATTCTTCTACATATTTTCAATTATTTTTGATAATTAAAAGATAGTAAAAATTGTGTATCTGACTTTTTGATAAAAAGAATTTATAAATATGTCTAATCCATTCTATTCTATAGCCTTGGCTTATCTTTTCTTTCTATTCCGTGTGATTTAGTTTGATTATTTCGAGATCTTGAGACTCATTGCCGCACAATTGAAAGGAAGCTTTTTAGCATCGATGGATCGCTTCTATAATACGAGAACTCAAATATATCGATCTTTTTTGACTAGATCAGCTAGAAAGATTATTAAGAAACACGCTAGCTCGTAATGTCTGATCTTTATAAAATTAAAGAAGGGAAAGTCCTTAGTGGTGTTTGTGCAGGATTAGACGCATCTGGGAAAGGAAATGCGATTTTTTGGAGAATTGGAGCACTAATAGTTCCAGGTGGATGGATTGCTTATATTATTTTGGCCTTAACCATGAAAAGTGCTGATTCAGTAGATATGGTAAAAGAAATTACTGGGGTAGAAGAAAAAAAACTTCTTGGGGGAAGTGTTGAGAAAATAGAAGTAGAACTAAAAAAAATTGCAGAGATGAAAGAAAAAGGTCTCTTAAATGATGAGGAATTTGAAACTCTTCGCAAAA
This sequence comes from Prochlorococcus sp. AG-315-C08, assembly GCA_003284185.1. Classification (GTDB taxonomy): domain Bacteria; phylum Cyanobacteriota; class Cyanobacteriia; order PCC-6307; family Cyanobiaceae; genus Prochlorococcus_B. The sequence goes on along the minus strand of QBWB01000050.1, from coordinate 1,030 downwards.
AAACTCTTGGCCTGTGAGAATTAACTCCCAGTCGTATTAAAAACTATCCGTTTTTTGTCTTTCAGCTGGACTGACATAGATCAGACCTTCTCATAGTTATTTGTCCTAAAATTTGTCCTAAGTTCGATATTCCTTGAATTGTTGAATTAGTAGACTCGTTGCACTGGAATTAGAGTGGAGCCCTTGCAGGCTCCGTGGATCAATTGGGTAATAAGGCTGATCTGACCCCATCTCCTTTTAAGATGTCAAGCAGCAACAGGGGCTGTTTGACGGGAGAAACTAACGATGTTGTTAGCAGTTATGGTTTTGCTCTAACCGAGCAGGCTTCAGTCAACCGCCTGATACCACGTCGAAACCATTGCAGCCCCATTTTATGGAGCTGAGCGGAATCGAACCGCTGTCCGAGATACTGGTATGGATCACCTAGTCCATTGAAAATAGACAATTTGATTCTGACAGATTTTTGCAAATGCATCCATTAACCTTTAAAAACAGCCTTCATTGGTTATCTAATCAGTACTTAAGAACATGAAAGTTGTTGCTTCTATTTCTCAAGGACTTGAAAAAGAGGGTGCTAGCGAGTTAATTGAATTAGGCGCTAAATCAGTTAAAGCATCAAGAAGGCACATATCATTTGAGGCTGATATGTCTTGTTTATATAGGTTACATTTGAAGGCGCGCTTACCTTTTAGGTTCTTAAGAGAGATCGCTAGATTTGATTGCGATGGCCCAGATGATTTATATAGCGGTATTCAAAGATCGATTGATTGGAAAAATTGGCTAAATCCTTCCAAAAGTTTTCGTATAGATGTTACTGGTTTTGGATCTGGGCTATCACATTCTCATTACACTGCTTTGAAAGTAAAAAATGCAATTATTGATTTACAGAGGCATATTTGGAGGAAGCGCTCAAGTATTGATTTACAAAAACCAGATATATGTTTTCATGTGCATTTAGCAAATAATGAAGCTGTTTTGAGTGTTGATGGATCTTCTTCAAGTCTACATAAAAGAGGTTATAAACCGGCTA
>QBWB01000049.1 GCA_003284185.1 Prochlorococcus sp. AG-315-C08 | reverse complement strand
TGAGTACTGGTAAGCCTGCCCACAAAGCATCAGAGGTGGTTGTATGACCATTGTAATTGAAAGTATCGAGTGCTAAATCTCCTAGATTATGCCTTGCCAGATGCTCTTTTAAGGGTAAATTTTGCGCAAAGATTAATCTTTCTGGGTCTATATTTCTTTTTACGGCTTCATTCTTTAAGTTCTCTACAGAATATTTGTTAGATTTATATAGCCAGAGCACACTACTCTTGATTTGATTAAGTAATCTCATCCAGATATCAAATTCTTTTGAAGTTATTTTTTTATTAGCATTAAAGCAAGTAAAGATAAATCCTTTTTCAGGAAGATTGAAATCTCTGCGTAAAATGTGTTTTACAGAAACCTCTTTTTTATTATCATTACATTGATAACAGTTTGGCATGCGGATTACTTTTTCAGAATAAAATTTCTCATATTTTTCTGGAATTATAATTCTATCTGCGACAATATAGTCAATAGAATCTGCTCCGAGAGAACCTGGATAACCTAAATAATTTATCTGTATAGATGCTACTCTATATGAAAATATACTCATTCTACAATGTTGAGTATAGCCCTTAAGATCTACTGCTATATTTAGCTTGTCTTTCCTTGCTAGCTCAACAGTTTCAATTGTAGTTAATTCTCTTATGTCTCTGAAGAAACAGCCAGATTTTTTAGCCCTTTCAGTATAGCTGTCTTCACTCGGTGTGAATGAGTATAAATATATTTCGAATTCTGATTTGTCATGTAATTCAAGAATCGAAGCAATCAGATACATCGTTGCGTGTTTATTGAAGTCCGCAGAGAAGTAACCTATATGAATTTTCTTATTATGAAATGATACTAAATTAGGTGTTTTATGGATGAAATTTTCTTTGTAAAATCTTTTTGATCTTTTTAATTGTTTTAATGGATTATCTTCATAATAAAATAAACTTAGTGGGTTTATAGATGATCCCTCAATCCCAAGTTTATCAATCCATAGTTTTTGAGTATTTTGATCACTCCAGTCACATATAATTCCTTGCGATTCAATTAAACCAGATTTCGCAATAGATAAATTTTTATTGATCTTTATTGATTTCTTGTAGTGATATATAGCGTCATTTAAATAATCTAAATTTTTCAATATTAGTCCAAGATTAGAATGTGCTTCCGCATAATCTGGATTTAATTCAATAGCTTTGCGAGTATATAATTCTGCTTCTTCTAAGTTACCTAGATCTATCAAAAGGTTTCCAAGATTAGAATGTGCTTCCGCATAATTAGGATTAAGTTCAATTGCTTTGCGATATAAAAATTCTGCTTCTTGTAATTTGCCAAGACTTTTTAATATGATTCCATAATTAGAAAAAACTCTGTGATCAATTACATCCTTGATTTATTATCTGTTGATAATATGATTCCATAATTAGAAAAAACTCTGTGATCATTACATCCTTGATTTATTATCTGTTGATAATATTTGGTTGCTTCTGGAATATTTCCTTTTAGATGAAACTGAATTGCTTGATTAATTATTTGTTTTTTAGAATATTTTGTTTTCTTATTGCTTTTCTTGTTAGATTTCTGCTGCTCTCCAAAACCTTTCATCTCTAAAACTTTTAGGGTCTTTTCTTCTTTTGATCATATTATCTTTCTGTGAAACTTAATGAAAATATTGATTTAATTATATGTTTTAACTATGACTTTTTATCATTACAGATGAAGATGAACGATTGATTTCTTTATACAAAGAACTATTTTTCCAATCAAATATTTGGTTGAAGTCATCCAATTTGGTTATGTCTTTTAATCCATAATCAAAGGTTTGCGAAAACTCTTCTATTGGAACTCTCTGAAGTTTTAATGAGTTGGGGTGCCTCATCTTGCCCACAAATGCTTTTGCTCCAGAGTTCTTTTTTGATTGAACTCTTACAAGTAAACTTTCACCGCAAGGATAATATTCAGTACTTGATTTGATAGGTAGTTCTTCAACTTGCTTTCGTGAAGTAACTACAGGTTTCTTGCTTCTTCTTATTAAATGTATTGATCGCTGTTAGTCCTGTGCCGCTTTGCCCTTCACCCAGTTCAAAATATCCATTTTGAGCCAAGCAACAGCACCATTTCTGGCGTTTGGGTTAAGTTTGATTTTTTTAGGAAAATACCCTTTCCCCTCATATCCGTAGATTGTTCTCTCTGATAAACCTGTAAGTTCAATAACTTGTGGCAGGCGAATTAAACCGCTGTAGGCGTTCATAATCTTGATTAAAATATTGGTTTAGGTGTTACTAACTTTTCTTTTCAGAAACTTGTTTTAGGTTGCCTTTCTGGAACCTGTAACATGCGTATTATGGCACGAAATTCGTTTTGCCGCAATTGATTTCAAGGATTTTGAGCATCTTAAAACTGTTGAAGAATGTCCGTAATTTAAAAAAGTTTGTTGTGAGGAGTGTTGTGAGGAGATTTGGATTCTTCAAAAAAGTTCTGTCATCGCTTGTCACCGCTTGCGATGTTTTCCTACTACGAATAACTCCCTCTCCGTTCTCATTAAGGTCGGGCGAGTTTATATCAGTTCAGAAAAAAGTTAAAACGCAGTTACAGTAAAGGATTTGAATATCCAAGAGTTCAAACCGCTCCTTAAGAGTGCCATAGAAACCGTGCCTTGTGTAGGGGGAAGATTTTGAAGGGTTGAACTCCCCCCGATTCTCTGACCTCTAATGCTGATAAGGCATAAAAAAGAGCACCCGTAAAGAGGGTTTCTATTCATCTCAACAGAGAAATAGGATTTCCCTGTCCTATGTATTCTTTATACTTAATAGCAAAATATTTGAATCTAATTCTTTATACTTAAACTCCTATTAATTTGACAGCAACTTGTTTTGTAAAATAAGATACTCCCAGAACTTCATAACTTAAATTATTGTTTGAGCATAATTCATTGAGTGCTTTATATTCGTCTTGCTCCCAATTTTTATTAATAATAATTTCATCAAATATTAAAATTGTATGCTCATCTATTACAGGCTTAGAATAATTTAAGGCACAAATTGTTGAAGAATATAGATCGGCATCAAAATTTATAAGTGATGCCATAGGTCTAGATTTGCTAAAGAAAGTTGGAAGTGTGTCTTCAAATTTACCTTCTATAAATTTGCCACCATTAATATTAGGAATTATTCCGTCTGCTGAATAAGTTCCTTTTTTCTCATTATGCCAGTCTTCAGGTAAACCTTCAAAAGTATCAAATCCATAACCTATTTTCAATGTTTTAATTAAATACTTAAATGAAACACCACGCCAGACCCCAAACTCATAGAAAGGGCGATCTTGCTTGCTTTTTTTAATCATACTGTCAAATAAAGCCCATCTATGGAAGAACAATTCTGGTGAATTAGGTAAAGTTGAAGTCCATTTAAAGGAGCGCATCAAGGGGTGATCTTTATAGGTAGATTCCATTAGATTATTAAATAATGACTGATCACCTTGATGTAATTTCAAAGCACTAAGGGTAAGTTTTGCTTTTAAGTGACTTTCATCCATTCTCAGGCATTGGTGTATGCGTTCTTCCGCTTCTTCAATACTGTTGGATAATCCGTATAAGTTCCAGGCAGCTTCTGCGAAATCAGGTTTAATTTCGATTGCTTTGCGAGTGGATAATTCAGCTTCTTTTAAGTTTCCAAGATTTTTCAATATTAGTCCCAAATTGGAATGAGCCATTGCGTAGTCAGGATTAAGTTCAATTGCTTTGCGAGTGGATAATTCAGCTTCTTTTAAGTTTCCAAGACCTTTTAATGTGGTTCCCAGGTTGGAATGCGCCATTGCATATTCAGGCTTGAGTGCAATTGCTTTGCGTATTGATAATTCAGCTTCTTTTAAGTTACCAAGATCACTTAATATGGTTCCCAGATTGGAATGAGCATTTGCGTAATCAGGATTGAGTTCAATCGCTTTGCGAGTAAATAATTCTGCGTCTTTTAATTTGCCAAGACTTTGTAAAATGGCTCCATAATTGGAAAAAACTATGTGGTCCTTGAACCCTTGATTTAAAAAATGTTGATAATATTTTGCTGCTTCTTGAATATTTCCTTGTGAATGACACTTATATGCTTGACTAATTATTTGTTCTTTAGCAGGTTTAGAAGCACTATTAGTAGCAAAAGTAATATTTTCGTTAATTTCTCCTAACGCAAATGGAACTGTGAATGTTGTAATTTCAGTCACTTTCTTCTTGTTTCCTTGCTCTTGTTCCTCAGACCCCTCCATTTCTTCTTGTCTAACCGCTGATTTTAATCACTTTACTACTAATTCACTTTGTCTGAAATCATTTCTGAACTTATTAAGCGAGCAGTAAAAGTAGTGCTTTATATTATTTTTCTACGTAGAGATGTAAGACAAGGGGATAAAATCACCAAACAGAAACAGGATATAATATGATTTACGCAATCTCTAAATCAATATCTAAAACGGAAAAATAAAAGGGCAAAAACGTCTCCTATACGTTTTCCACTAGAATTGAGAGGGAATTGGTTGGGTGAGAGACTGGTATTAAAAGGAATATTTGGGGTAGGAACTATTGAGTGGGAGTAAAGGTAACGTCTACTTTTTAGTGATAATTTGATTTTTATATAGGGTGTTCTTGAAAAGAAATATGCTGATGTAATT
>QBWB01000048.1 GCA_003284185.1 Prochlorococcus sp. AG-315-C08 | reverse complement strand
AACTTCTTGGTAATTAGGGCATCTTTATTAATATTTTGAATAAGTTGATAGTTTCATATAAGAATAGGCCTCTTGCCTAAATAAAATAAAAAAATATTTAAACGAATTTTGTAAAATTCAGATATCTAAAAAAATTCATATAAAAAAGCTCCTACTCATTGAGTAGGAGCTTTTAATTCTATTTAAGAATATAAGTTTCTGTGAGATCAGAAGCTAAATGCAGTTTCAACAACAACACCAGAATCGTCATCACCAGCACCTGTATCTTCTACAGTGAAGAAACCAGGTGTGATTGTAACGTTGTCATTTAGTGCGTAGCTGTAAGAAACTTCGAATCCTGTTGAATCCAAATCATCATTACCATCTACATCAGTTGTGTTGTAAGCAGCACTTAATATTCCAGGGCCAACTTCATAGTCAACACCGAAGAACAAGTCAGTTTGATCTGCACCAGTCTCTGGATCAGTTGTGTCATAAGCAATACTGAATGTTGCAGGTATTGACTCAGGTGTGTAGTAGATACCAGCACCGAAAGTGTCGTACCCAGTTGTTCCACCTTCACCATCGTTGGAAGCGATTACAAGACCACCACCAAATCCTTCGCCGTTATAGCCAAGAGTGAAAGTTGAAACATCATCAGCATCATCAGAGTTGATACCTGTAGTTGAACTAGAACCACCAACAGAGATGAAGCTTGCAGAAGCAACTACACCGTTGTCGTTAGACCAAGAAACAGCAAGTCCAGGACCTTCCTCTTCGCCTGCCTGAGAGTAAGGCATCGAACCTAGTCTGAAAGTATCTGAATAAGCAGATGTTGTTGCGGCTAGAACGTCGTCCTGAAGAAGCTTTGGTCCAACAGTTACTGATAGATCACCTACTGGGAAGGCGTAGAACATAGAAGCAACTGAAAGGCCGTCGCCATCTTCAATAGCGCTATCCATATTTGCTAATGGACCACTCGCATTACCAGCTTCTATTCCTACATGAAGGATGTCTTCGCCAGTGAAACTAGAATCTAGGTCAAGACCATATGCATATTGCATATACATCTCTTCTTGATTGTCAGCTGTTCCACCGTCAGAAACTGAACCAGTAGTGAAAAAAGCAGAACCAGATAAAGATGTTGTTGATGTAAATGCAGATGTATCTGCATTAGCTGCAACTGGAGCCATTAGGCCCAATGCAGCTGGAGCTACCAGCAAGCGCTGAAAAAGCTTCATTGTGTCCTCACACATGAATATTGATATAAACTTAACTTGTCAAGAAGAATTGAGAAGTGACATATGTTACACATGCGAAGCCGTCATAGAGGCTGATTTCTTATCAGATTTCTTATCAGAGTCATTGTAATAAAAGATGTTTATCTTTTTGATTTGATATCTGTTAATGACTGTTCTTTATAGTTTATTTAATCTAGGTGGGTGGATTTGAGTAAGACTTCAACACCAATTCAAGGTTTGATTTCAAGAAAAGCTGCTTGGGAAGTTGTTCAAGCCGTCGGAGGAGGTGCTTTTTCTGATGTTGCATTAGATAGAATTTTGAAGAATTATTCTTTTAACTCCTTAGATAGATCATTAATTACAGAATTATCCTACGGAACGATACGTCAAAGATATTACTTGGATTGTTGGATTGACTTCTTAGGGAAAGTACCAGCGACCAAGCAACCTCCTCTCTTGAGATGGTTATTACATTTGGGACTTTACCAAAAAGATCCTTTGATCACATTAGGATTGAGTTTATGCCTTCTTTCGTTGGGAGGTATACCTCCTATGCTTGGATTCTTTGGTAAGATTTATCTTTTCTTTGCAGGATGGGCAGATGAACAATATTTATTAGTAACTGTTGGATTAATTACTTCTGTTATATCTATTTATTACTACATCTCAGTTATAAAAATGATGGTAGTAACTGAGCCAAAAGAAGCTTCCAAAGTTGTAAAAACCTATCCTTCAATACAATGGTCAGAGACTGGTATGTCATCATTAAGAATAGCTTTAATTGGATGTGTTGTAGTAACAGCCATTGGTGGAATAATCTCAAACCCACTTTTTAATTTGGCCAATAGTGCCGTAAGTGGAACACCATTGCTTCAAGAAGCGATTACTCTTGCAACTAAAACTTCAATTGGCTAATCAAATTCAATCACTACAAGCTGTTGCAAATTTATCTAACGTAAGTAAGTTTTACGGCAAAGGTTCCATTGAAGTAAAAGCACTTGATGGTCTTAACTTAAAAGTTAAACAAAGGTGATTACCTTGCCGTAATGGGGGCAAGCGGATCAGGTAAAAGTACTGCGATGAATATTCTCGGATGCTTAGATCGACCAAGTGAAGGATCGTATGAATTAAATGGAAAATCTGTTGAGAAACTCGATGATGACTTACTTGCAGATATCAGAAATAAAGAACTTGGTTTTGTTTTTCAACAGTTTCATCTTCTCCAAGAAGTTTCGGCTCTTGAAAACGTTATGCTCCCAATGATTTATGCATGTGTATCTCCTTTGGAAAGAAAGGAACGTGCTGAGAATGCTTTGGAGCGTGTTGGACTAAGAAATCGAATAAAAAACATGCCTAATCAACTTTCTGGGGGGCAACAACAACGCGTTGCCATAGCAAGAGCAATTATTAATCAACCCTCTCTTTTATTAGCAGATGAACCTACTGGTGCCCTTGACTCAAAAACAACTGAGGATGTTCTCAATCTTTTTGATCAACTACATCAACAAGGAATCACAATAGTTCTTGTAACTCATGAAGATAATGTTGCAGATCGTGCTAAAAAAATCGCAAGATTTAAAGATGGCAAAGTAATAAAAATCTCACAAAACTAATATAATAAATTTATCTAGTTAGAGACCATATTTTTTCTTCACTTCCTCTAAATAATCTTAACCCTCCTGAAGAATGTATTCCTTTTATATTCCATTTATATCCATTTTTTGGTTCAATAAATACTTTTTCCCATAGTCTTCGTTCAACCTCTTTGCATAAAAGTTTCTCATTTTTATATAATTCAATAGAATTTTCTATTGCAAATAAAACTTCTGATGACCAAAAATTAATATTCATGTTTTGATAACCAGTTACTTTAGCTAGGGAAATACCTGTTTTCGGAACTTTATTTGAAACGTTTAAGCCAATCCCAACTCTTATCAATCGAAGTCTTCCTCCTCTGAAAAATAATCTTGGTAAAAAGCCAGCTAGTTTCTGACCATTAACCAAAAGATCATTTGGCCATTTAATTTTGACATTAATCCCAGCCATCTCAATTCTTTGAGCCAATGCCAAAGCAATAGCCAATCCATATAGTTCAATGGATTTAGACAAAGAACTATCTTGATTAATAGCAGCACTAACCCAAACTCCACCTTTAGGTGATTCCCATATACGACCATATTGCCCTTTCCCAAATCTTTGTCTTGAAGCGCAAAGTGCTCTAGGTTGATTTTTCAATACTGGTTGATCGGCAATCCACTTTGATAGAACAGTTTCAGTGCTAGAACAAACTGGTTTCCAATTTAATCTCCATCTCCAATTATTAGGATGATTTAATTTATGATAATAAGCAATACTACCAGCTCCTTTGCATCCCTTAATCGTTTTCATCTTATTCAGTTAATCATCAACTAAAGCTCAAGAATTATCAATTAACTTCTTCATTTCTTCTAATTCAGCATCCACTTCTTCTATTTTTACAGCCTTTACTTCGTTCAAAGATTGAGCACTCGAGGAAGGCAAAGCAATAACTTCTACTCCAGATTTCAATTTACTTCTTAATGAATCCAACTCCTTCTCAATATCATCGTCACCTTCTAATACCGCAAATTTGCTCTCAAGATCTTCTCCAGCTAATTCTATTGCTGCAAGGCCTGACGCTTCTAAGGCCTCAACTTTATCCTCCATTCTTTCGAAAGCAGCCATAGCAGACTTACTACTGATATCTCCAACAGCACTTTGTATTTGCTGTTGAGCTTTGGCTGCCTGCGCTCTTGCCTTTAGCATATCTTTTTTAGTTCTAGCCTCAGAGATTTTCCTCTCAAGCAATTGAAGGCTTTTTTTGAGTTTCTCAACCTGTCCTTCTTGAGATTGCAATTGACTTGTTAAAAATTCAAAAGTTTCCTGAAAAGTTTTTTTTCTACTTATTGCTTCTCGAGCTAAATCTTCCTCATTCTTTTTTAAAGCAAGTTCAGCCTTTGAAAGCCAATTTCTAGTTTGCTCTTTCGCTTGCAATGCTTGATTTTCTAGTCTTTTTTGACTAGCTATAGCCTTAGCAACAGCTTGCCTAAGCTTGACTAAATCTTCTTGCATATCAGCAACAGATTGATCAAGAATTTTTATTGGATCTTCGGCATTACTAACAAAAGCATTTAGATTTGCACGAAGTAATCGACTTAACCTATCAAAGAATCCCATGAGGATATTCTATACAATATCAAAAAAGATTAGCTAGCTTTAGCAAATACTCCACTAAATCATCATTATTTTCAATTGATTTTAAATAACTCAAAGCAAAGTCAAATTCCAAATGGTGGAGGTTCAATATCCCAATGCCTAGAAACAATCAAAGACTCATGGATGAAGAAAGGCAGTGTTGGAGGACTTATTCAAGATTGGAAAAAAATTACAGGTACACAACTTGCCTCAAATTGCACGCCCTTGCATATTCATAATAAAGTTTTGACAGTAGGAGCTAGTCACCCTCAATGGAGGCAAGCACTTCTATATAATCGCATCCAATTAATAGAATCATTAAAATCATATGGATACAATATAAAA
>QBWB01000047.1 GCA_003284185.1 Prochlorococcus sp. AG-315-C08 | reverse complement strand
GATTTAGAATGAATAAGGAAGAATTTTTTCCACATTTCCACAGACACATAAATTGTGGGATTTCTCAATTGGATCAATGGCAATTTTATAAGTGGATAAATCTCAAGATTGTGAGCTTTTCTTAAAACCTAGTAATAGAAAGCTTTTTAGGCGAATCTGCATCTTTTGATACGTTGAAAAGTTCTTGCTTTAGCTCTCAGGTGTTTCTTTCTACTAGGTTGAGAAAAACAAAAATGTGGAAAACATATTGTTTTGAATATTTTTTATCTCAAGAACCAAAGTAGCTTTCTTAAGGATTTATTAGGGAATCTTCCAGTGTTGATAGATTTCAATCAATTTCTCCTATCGAAAATGTATTTATTTTAGTTTTTTGAGGGAGCCGGCCTTTGTTAGGGGATTCCATTACTGAAGTCCAGGATTAATGTGGTTTTTAGAGGTAAATTCTTAAATGTAAATTTCATCTAATTTATGCGTCTATTTAGAAGAATTAACAAATCAATAATTAATTTTATCTTTAATCATTTTGCCTATATTACTTATCTTTTCTTTATTAGTTACAAGGGTAAATTTCTATTCTAGGTAGTGGAAAAATTAGCTTTCCTCCTTTATTTATAAATTCTTTTTCACGTTTGATAAATTCATCTTTAAAGTGCCAAGGTAAAACAAGATAATAATCTGGCTGTAATTCTCTAGATTCTTTCTCAGATATAATAGGTATGTTTGTTCCAGGTGTACGATGTCCATATTTCCATTCATTTCTTTCTGCTGCAGCATCTATTAAAGTATTGTCAATACCAAAAAATTGTAAAAGTACATTCCCTTTTGTTGAAGCACCATAAATATGGATTGATTTACCTTTCTTTTTTTCTTTTTTCAGAAAATATAGCAACTCATCACGGATTGATATTATTTTATTTTTAAATGTTATGAAGGTTTTATGACTATCCAGCCCTGCTTTTGATTCTATTTCTTCAATTCTATAAATATTTTTATTGTTGGAATGATGACTAGAGTTAGAGTGACAAATAAAAGCTCTTAATGATCCTCCATTCATATTATTTGTCTCTACATTAAAGACTCTAAGATTCGCAAGTTCAGCAGCTAATTTGATTTGCTTGAGTCCATAGTAAGCAAGATGTTCATGGCAAATACTGTCAAAAGATAAATCTCTAAGTAAAAGTGGCAGGTATGATTGTTCCATTACCCAAATTCCATTCTTATCTAAAATTGATGCTATTTCATTCACAAAGAGAGTGGGATCTGGTATATCATAAAATACAGCTATTGATGAAATTAATTTTGCATATTTTGTAGGACTGATTGAATTAAATATTTTTTTTGAAAAGAATTCATTTGATAAATATGTATTGTTCTTTGGATAGTATTCTTGATATTGTGTAATGGTAGGGTCTATTCCAATTAAATTTATATTTGGATTGTTATAGCTTTTTAAAAGTGTTCCATCATTACTTGCTATATCTAAAACCGTATCTCCCTGATTTAACTCAACAGAAGCCTCTAGCTGCTTAACTATTTCACTGAGATGATTACACATGGTTCTATTTATTCCTGAACGATATCCATATCCTCTTCTGTATAGATCATTGAAATCATAGTCATGAGTTAGTTGTACTAAATTACATTTCGGATTTTGACATTGGACTAAATTTAGAGGGATGATCTCGGCATCAGGCTCATTAGGACCAGGGAATCGAGTTGAAAGTGCTTGCAATCCAAAATCAAAAATTGGCAATAAATTTCTGCAATTGCATAATCGACATGAATTGATTTCTATCGTTTTCAATATGAATTTTGTTTAATGTTTCTGTACTCTAAAATAAAATCAAGAACATCTATAGCTTGGGGTGCATTTCTTATCTCTTTTGAGATGGTTTGATTATCTATTGGGCCTTGAAAGGTTGATTTTGATCCGATTCTTTCAGCAATTTCTCCGACTCTAATTGCATTTTTAGCACCTAAATCTAATATTCCAGATAAATGCATATTTCTAGAAATCCATTGCCCAATCCAATCTACAGGTGTAAAACAATATAAACTTTCTCTAGAAATATAGACTGGTTCATTTTTTATAAGATCAATAATAACTCCCTTACTTAATTCTTTTCCATACATAGGTCCTAAACGAAGAATTAAATTTATCTCGTTTTCTACAAGTTTTTCAGCGGCTGCCTTATGTCTTCCATAAACAGTATTGGTCTGTGAACGAGCAGATATCGAACTTATTTGAATGATCTTTAAACTTTTCCAATCATTAACTATCTTAAATGTTGCTTCGACTGTATCTCGAAAGTCTTTATGAGGATTTTGCTTTGCCCAAAATCTTTTAGATGGCATTGCGGCATTAATAATAAAATCATATTTTTTTCTGCCTTTAGCTTCCAAGTAGTTTTCCCGTATCACAGAAGTAAGTGATATGTTTTTATCCCTTAAAAGATACTTTCTAATAGATTGACCTACAAATCCATTCGCTCCAATTAAAGCAACTGATTTCAATTTTCATTCCTATTATTCATCAATTCTAACAATAGGTGGATCAGAATGGTCCCATCGCTTCGTTAACATTGCAATTATTGTCATTTCAGTAATTGCATAAATCGTATGGAAAACATTAATTTCAGTTCGAATACATATACCTTTACTTAAATGTATAAAACTCTCACTTTCTTTGTCGTTTGGATGTTCACGAGTTACTAATACTCCAGAACCTGAAGAAACCAATGAGTATTCGATAAAATGTGGATGATAATGAAAGCCTCTAGTCTTACCTGGTTGAAAGTAAAGCATGTTAAATTCAACAAGTGGCTCATCTGGAATCCAAGTAAATATTCCACCTCTACCATCTCTAACAGTTTCCAGGTTGCATTGTGGTCTTAATATCTCGACCTTATTATGTTTTCTTGGTGTGAATTTTCCCATTTTTAAATTTATCAATAATATTATTTCTTATTAGTTTAACTATAGAAAGATATAATTTATTACAATTTAAAGTAAAATATAATTTTTTTGTAATGAGATCTTTATTTGGAGATGCTATAGCTTACCAGCACTTGTATTTATAACTTATACTTCATATAGCTAATCCTAATAATAATTTTATAGATTAATTCTCCTATATGTTGGTTGATTTATCGTTCTGATGAATTTTTCTAATTCTAGGGATACTCTTGCCATTACTTCGTCCCAGTTATAGAGATCTTTTTGTCTAAAAAGTCTCATTGAGGGGAACCAAAAAGTATTTTCATTTTCAAGTCCCCATGTCCAATGGGGTATTTTTGGTAGTAGAAGCCAAACTGGTTTACCTATCCCTGCACTTAAAGGACCCATGCTGCAGTCATTAGTAATAACTAAATCACAATTTTCTATTATTGCAGCTGTTTCTGAATAATCCCATGTTTTCTCTATTATTTCCTGACAACTAACAAAACTGTCCTTGAATTCACATTTTTCCATTTGTTCAGAACCAGAACCTTTTTGGAATGAAATTAAACTTATATCATTTTTCTCAAGAAGCTTTGAGAATTTTTCTAATGGTATAGAACGAACTTTATATGATTCCTCATTTCTTACACTCTCTTGCCAATTAATACCAATAATTGGTTTTTTTTCATTAGAGAGGATTTCTCTCCATTTTCTTTTTAGCGATTCAGTAGATGAAATGTATGGAGTATTTATAACCGGATTAGTAGGATTAACGGAGAAGTACTTAAGTAGAGATAGTAACGGAATCCATTCACCTTTTTTAACAAAATTGCATTCTTCAGGGGAAAGGGGATTGGAATGAATTCCAGAGTCTTTAATTAAGCTATGTAATTTCTTGTAAGTACAAAATGAAATCTCTAATCCTTGCTGCTTAAGAGCTAAAAGATAACGCATATGAAAAATAACATCACCAGAGGCTTGTTCCCCAATTACTAATATCTTCTCTCCTGCTATTAATTTATTACCTTTGTGTCTTTTTATTGTTGTATTTCCATGTAGGCCGGAAGGATTTGTTTTTCTCCATCGAAATTCATAGTGTTCCAGACCAGATACATAATTTCCTTTTAGAAGCTCTATCAATGAAAGGTTGAAGTAAGAATCAGCGAAATTAGGTTTAAGATCAATGGCTTTACGTGTTGATAATTCTGCTTGTTTTAATTTGCCAAGATCTTTTAATATTCTTCCAAGGTTTAAATGAGCAGTTGCGAACTTAGGATTTAATTCAATAGCTTTACGTGCTGATAATTCTGCTTGTTTTAAATTGCCAAGATCTCTTGATATGTGCCCCAGATTATTATGAGCATTAGCGAAATCAGGTTTAAGTTCAATGGCTTTTCGTATAGATAATTCTGCTTGTTTTAATTTGCCAAGATCACTCAATATTCCTCCCAGGTTGGAATGCGACTCAGCTAGATCAGGCTTGAGTTCAATAGATTTGCGTATAGATAATTCTGCTTCTTCTAATTTACCAAGATCTCTCAATGTGTTTCCTAGATTGAAATAAGCCTCAGCAAAATCAGGCTTCAATTCTATAGCTTTTCTTATAGATTTTTCAGCTTCTTCTAACTTTGCAAGCTCTTTTAAAATGGTTCCTAGATTGGAATAAGCTTTTGCAAAGTCAGGTTTCAATTTAATAGCTTTGCGTTGTGATATTTCAGCTTCTTCTAACTTTCCCCGCTTCTTTAAAATGGTTCCCAGATCGGAATGAGCCTCAGCAAAATCAGGTTTCAGTTCAAGAGCTTTGCGTTGAGATTTTTCAGCTTCTTGCGATTTTCCTAGTATTTTTAATATGTTTCCTAAAATGTTATAAGCAATTGCGAAAGCAGGATTAAGGTCAATAGTTTTACGTAGAGCAGCCTCTGCTTCTAGA
>QBWB01000046.1 GCA_003284185.1 Prochlorococcus sp. AG-315-C08 | reverse complement strand
AAATTTGATGGTTGTGCTTTGGGTCTTAGATACCAATCTGGAAGATTAGTTGGAGCCTTTACTCGTTCGGGGAAAGATGTACTTGAAGCTGCCAGAACTATTTGTAATTTGCCTTTAGAGCTTCCAGAAGATGGAATTGCAGTTTCAGAAGATCCAGTTGAAATAAGAGGAGAACTTTATGGGCCAAATTTAAGCAGAACTAAATCTCAAGCTTTAGCCGCTGGGCATTTAAGAAAAAAAGTTCCTACAGGTATGGGTCTTTCTTTTGTTGCGTATGAAATTTTAAATTCAACTCAAAATGAAATTGAAGATATTAAACGCCTAGAAAGTTGGTTCTTTGAGATCCCGCCAACAAATAGAACAAGCGATCCTCGGCAAGTGAAGCAATGGCATAAGGAATGGTTGGCTGGTGAATTATTTGAGAACCTTCCTACGGATGGCCTAGTAGTTAAGGTCGCATCTGGAGCAACTAAACAAAAACTTGGTGTTACATCAAAATGTCCTAATTGGGCTTTGGCTATGAAGGATTGAACTAGATCAGCTAGAAAGGGTATAAGAGTGTAAGACTAATGAGCAAAGACAACACCTTTAAGTGGTTTGTCCTCACCTACCTTGCGATCCCAATTGTTCTCATAATTACTGTTTACGGATACTTAATTCTTAAGTGAAAAAAGCGGCAAGATGATCAATTGAACTAGATCAGCTAGAAAGGTATAAGAACTATTCATGAAAGAAGAAGCTATTCCATTCTCAATGAATCAATTCGGTGAAGCAAATTATACAAGCGTAATTTATTTTCTTAAAGTCTGAAGACCTTGTATAAATTTCAGATAAGAATGTATTGATTTCGATTTCATCTTCAATGCTTTTTGCTTTAGCTACTCAAGAATTGGGATTCTCAACATATCTAATCCTCTTACTATCTCTTGCTATCTGGTTAGGTGCACCAGCATATTTCCTTTTTAAATCTGATAAGGGTCAGAAATCAGCCTTTCATAGAGACTCACCTCAAGAGAATAGCGATGGTCCAACTGTTGATGAAGTAGTAGTAGGCCCATAAAGTGCCCAAGGATTATCTGAAACTGCTTGATTGAACTGGATTTAACGGACTTAGGCATAATGAGCACATGGCAATAGATCAACTCAAGGCTTTTCTCGGAGAGCTTCAAAAAAACAGGGAATTACTTGAATCAATCAATAAAGCTTCTACGGCCAATGAAATAGCAGAAATAGCCTCAGAATTTGGTTATCAATTTTCAGGTGATGAATTAAAAGCCATTTCAAAAGAAAATCTTCCTGGCGTGAAAATCAAAAAACAAGATACTTCTCCCTCTTACAGCTTTGGTGAGAGTGGAATAGACCCAAATGAAAAAAACTATAAATAGTTGGAACTAATAGGCGATTATCTATTGGCGGTATTGCTCACAATTATTGTTCTAATAGACATTAAAGATAGTAAGCAAAATCTTGTTGGTCTTTTACTTAGATATAGCTAAAGGGTTAAATAGCCACCTCCTAACAGTGTGGTAGGACTTATTCGCAGTCACATAGGTGTGGGTGTTCTCCTGTTGCACAATAGTCTGATGTTGAACCTCCACTACCTGTTACACCATCACAAGTGTATTCACCTGCACCACCTGTATCCATAAAATCGTAAGCACCTATGCCATAACCGCTACCCCCTCCTCCAGCACCAATACAACCAGTCAGCAATGCAGCGAAAGGGAGGAAAAATAAATTACGCAAGAGTGTTCAAGCTCGTGCACATATTTAAACACCGGTTTAAGACATAGACCACCGCCTAGCAGTAGTAGGACTTACACCGTATATATCAACAATCACATAGGTGAGGGTGTCCATTTTCACACCAGTGTTGAGCGTATTCACCTGTTATTTCACAAGTGTATAGGCTATCTGGATCAGGTGGTGTCCAATCAAAATTAGATGGAAGTGAGTTTCCACCACCGATATTTGTTCCACATCCTACTAGCAATATCGCCAGAGGAAGAAAAAATAAATTACGCAAAGATGTCGAAGCTCGTCAACTTATACAAACACCCATTTAAGACATAGACCACCGCCTAACTGTTGTAGGACTTAGTCCATAAATTTCTGCAATTCTTTTCCAGCTCTAGCCATAATTTCTAGGCCTGTTAATTCTTGTTTTTAACTTTGCCATCCAAATGGAAACGATATTTAAAGTCTGCTACTCATACAAGTATCGAACGCCTCTTCATAGGAGATATTGATGCTAACCCTTAATCCATTACGTTCTATTAGTTGACTCTTTTTTTATTAATCAAAAAGTTAAATAAACAATTCAGGTTAATTGAGAGGGAGACTGATCAAAAATATCGTTTAAATAATTCTCTGCAACTCGCCTATCTTCAGATCCATTTTTGTATAAGAAATTATTCACGGCTGAAGTTATGAAACTGTGCTGATCGTACTCAGGGCTTGATTCAATGAAATCCTTCATCTTGTTCAAAAGGATCTCTGGAATCTCTGTTTCCATATTCATAGAATTTGACCAAAGGCTTTTTTACAAAACATACTTTTAAAGTAAAGACGGTGGATTTCTCTTGAATCACCCCCTTTCTGTAAAAGGTAACCAGATATAGCAGCCTGCATTAGTCGATATTGATCCCAATTGGGATGTTTATCTATAAAAGTAGACATGGCCTCTTGGAGATACTCAGGAATTTCTTGAATAAAACTGACTAAGACATCATCCTCATTATTTACATAGGCACTAGTTGTCTGATCAGTTTCTCTTTGTTGAATCGTTTCTAGTGCCAAACTTTGCATTCAAACCTTTGCTTGTGAGACTCCACTTCCTCACACTTTTTGAATCAAGTCAAGGAAGCAAAAAAAAACATTCTCATGAATCCATAAAGTGAGATCCTTTGCTATGAAAGGATGTCAAGGTAAAGAATAAGTTTAAAGTTAAATTTGACTTTCAAGTAGATCAAAAAGCACGTTTCTTTAGTTTTTCCACTGAAGTCAGTCTCAGAATGAGTAGTGATTTTCATCCTGTGGAAAACATGTGGAAAAGTTGTCATTTACTCGTGGTTAAAAGCTGAAAAGGCGATTAATTAGAGCTTCTTATGTGTGCCATAAGTTACTCTTATGTTTCTCATCGAGTATCTTAAAAGCTAAAAATAGGTTTATCTCACTTCTTTTAAAGTTCTCATTCAAGGAACTTGTGAGTCTTGGTAAGCGATGTCACTTTAAATCTTTATTCTTCAAACAGCTTTGAGTCACATAATTGTAAGAAGAAAGCATTAATCAAAATTCTCATTTCTCTTCTTTTGAAAATGAAGAGAAAAACCTTTTAATTAGCTTTGGTCAAGCATTCCCACAGAATCATACTTCACGTTATTTTTGATTTTAGATTCGTTTTCTATTCAAAGAAGAATGAGCAGCGAGAATCACCTTCTGTGGAAAAGTATCAATTTTTACAAAGAATTGTGATGGAGTATCAATCTTTCTTTAAAGATCCAAGACTAATCACTTCAGAGTAAAGATGGATGTCTTTTTCTGAGTAGTTAGCCCATAAAATGGACTGACCTAAGTCAGCCCCAGTGGTTCAAAAAGAAATTGGCTGTCAATCATAGAATGCTATGAGAAGGACCCTTTAACACTTAGGTAGGTTTGATTTCTCTTCATTCCTTTTGACTGAAGGATTCTGATAGCAACATCTTTCAATTATGGGAGTTATGCCTTCCTCTAACTCCTGGAGCAGCTCAATTTTAAAGGCTTCTATATTTTCAAGCGTTGGTGGTTCGTACCCTGCTTCTTGAACATCTAAAAGAAGAGCCAAAATGGTTCTATGAAAAAGGGGATGACGTAAAGACATTATTAGCAACAAGAACAATCGCTATCGCCTTCGGGCGCTGGGTTCTCGAATGCATCTGCAACATCCCTAAGCATGACAGCAATAAATCCAGGAGGACATTGAAGTTCGTTAATATAATCAGCGCATTGCTGTGCGATCCCCTGCATGGCAGGAAGAATTATTTTATCGACTTGCTCATCTGTTGGTTGCCACGTTTCTTTTCTCTTATCAGTCATCAATTAATAGGCGTTAATCAACCCATCATGCAGCATTTCTATCGCCTTCACTTAAGAATTAAATATCCGTAGACAGTAAATATCAAAACCAGAGGGCTGATCACATAGAAGGTAATAAACCACTTGAATTTAGGCTTTATCACTTCTTCTTTTTCTTGTCGTAATTAAATTTGGTAGAAACTTTATTTCCTTGCCAAGAAAGAGTGCCTTGATACATGTCCTCACCCTGTAAATAAATTAGTGCGTCTTCCGATATTGGATCAATTGAAGGTGCTTCAGCTGTTTCCTCTGCTTGAACTGCTGGCGGGCAGAAAAACAAAAGAAGACCAAGAACACAATAAAAAAGATTGGAAAGCCCTACCTCAATCGAACTTCAGGATTGGAGAAGTTCTTTCTAACTTAGGTTCACGTTGATGGCATAATAAGTAAGCATCATCAAATTAGATCGGGGGACAGTCGGTGAAATCCTGTCCTCTCTTCGCAAATTCATTAAAGGTAGGTCTGCACTTTTATTGATAAATACAATCTTTAGTTAACCCTCCACAGCGAGGGTTTTCTTTTGCCTAGTCTTCAATCCATAGACCACCGCCTAACAGTTGTAGCTGCAACTCTATAAATTTGAGCAATCTTGACCATATCCAGCCATAATTTATATACTTGTTAATTCTTGTTCTTCCAGCCAACATCTCAGCCAGTTTCCCCGTTGAAGCAAAGTATCCAATTGCTCCAAGAAACAAGCAAAAAGCAATCAGATTGGGAATAATTCGACTAATAATCTGAGCTTCTCCAAAGTGAGAAAAGTAATCACACCCAAAACCTTGCCCAGTTATCAGCGAAGTTCATCTGTCCATCATGGCAATGATTAC
>QBWB01000045.1 GCA_003284185.1 Prochlorococcus sp. AG-315-C08 | reverse complement strand
GTATCATTTTTTCCTAAAATCGAGTCTATAGCACCCTTGATAAATAAAATCTCACAGAGAGAACTCCTAAATCGTCTCGATATTCAATGCCCAACATGGATGCCTTTACCAAGAATTAAATCTTCAAATATCAATCTTCCTAAGGAATGGACGTTTCCTGTAATGGCAAAAGCTGCAAGTGGAGGTTACGACGGAAAAGGAACAAGAATCATAGAAAACATAAAACAATTAGATGAATTGATCGCATTAAATAAAGGTGAAAAATGGTTTATTGAGAGATGGGTCTTTTATGAGAAAGAACTGTCTATTATTGCTTCAAGGGATTCAAAAGGCAGTGTCCATTGCTTCCCTATAGCTGAAACTTATCAATCAAATCAAGTTTGCGATTGGGTGATTGCACCAGCACATATAAATCAAGATGTGCTATTAATGGCTAAAAATATTGCATCATCTTTATTGTCTGAGTTGGATTATATTGGTGTAATAGCTATTGAATTTTTTTATGGTAAGGATGGGTTACTTGTAAATGAAATAGCGCCTAGGACTCATAATTCAGGACATTTTTCTATCGAAGCATGTAATAGTAGTCAATTTGACCAACAAATATGTATCTCTTCAGGCAAGCCTGTTCCCATTCCTAAAATGATTGTACCTGGAGCCTTAATGGTTAATTTACTAGGTTTACCAAGTGATTTTCCTACTTCAATTAATAGTCGATTAGACCAGTTGAAAAATATTCCTGGTATGAATGTTCATTGGTATGAAAAAAAAGAAGAGAAAGCAGGAAGAAAACTTGGGCATGTAACATATTTATTAAGTACAGATAATGCTATTTCGCGGAAAGATGAAGCGACTGAAGTTTTAAAAAAAATCAGATCAATTTGGCCTACTTGTAAATAGAATTTAGTTTAGATTAGAAAAAGTACTGCTTTGTTGGTAATGGCCTATCCAAGTGCTCTGATCTGACTCTCTTTCGATTTGGGGAGGCTGTCGTGAAAGTAACGTATACCGGCTAGTTCCGGAAACGAAGCTCCACTTTGAATCCCCCTCTGGTTTATCCAGGTCGATGCTTCTTGGGCCATACGGCAAGGCGGTGCTAACCCTTTAAGTCATGGGTATGACTGGGTTAGACAATAGATAATAATCTCTTTCTTCTTGCTGGTCCTACCAAATTGTCCTACCAGTGGTCCTACCATTTTCTGGAAATACTCGACTATCTTTGATCCATTGCAAGAATTAGAAAAACAGATCACAACTGTCAGATATTTATTAAAAAACAAGCTCTATTAACCTCAGACTGTGCTTCTTTCTCTTGGATCTATTCTCTGCGGTCCTGCCAGTACATTCCTTGTAAACCATTGTTCTGCAACCTATTAGTGCTACTTCTTGGTAGGGCCATTATTAGATAGAAATCGAGTTGCTATAAATATTCAAAGTTAAGTGTCCTTATTGTCTTTACTTCCGTCCCTACCCCTGGGGGGCTTTAGTCCTCGCTTTATACGTAATTAGGCTTCAGAAATTTTTGTCTAAATTCTGAGGAACAAATAGACAGCTGTTTCCAAGAGAAGCTAAAAAAAAGTTCACTAGATTTTTACCTCTTGTCTATATCAGTCACCTCTCCTTGTCCTGAGAGCACCGTTAATGAGCTAGGAATTAAGAACTGGCCAATCTGGACGTGTGAAGAAGGCTCTTTTGATTGGACTTATGACGATAAAGAGACTTGCTTGTTACTTGAGGGAGAAGTCACGGTCACTCCTAATGGAGGAGAACCAGTGAAGTTTGGTGCAGGTGACTTAGTTGTCTTCCCAGCAGGAATGGACTGTAGATGGAATGTTCATAAGGCAGTCCGCAAGCATTATCGTTTTGGTGATTGATTGATCTGTTGAGAAGTTAGATAGCCTGTTTTTTCTCTTCTCCCACTCCTTCTGAATTTTTAATAGCTTTTAATAAATCAGCAGATTGTTTTCTTTCTTCTTCTCTTGAGAGGCTCATGCTCAATTCTTCTATCTACTCAATCTAGCAATTAACCTTTGATCGTCATTTTTGTTGGCTTAGTTTGAATTGATTGAGAGGATATATATAAATTTTTTTTTGGATAAAGGTTATATCGCTAAATATTTGATCAAGCTAAATATTGATTCCGTACTGTCCTGCTATACCTTCTAAATCATCCATGGAAAGAGCATAGAAATAATTGTGAATACATTGAAAGGCATGAAAGCTTTCTAGCTTTCCTTTCCCTTTATAGATTTCTCTAGCAATCTTTAGAGATAGTTGTTCTTTTGTCATTTGATCAAGCCGCCTCGGGACACCATCCAATCTTTCTCTCTAGTCGCTGCATCCAACATTGACACTTTGAAGTCAGATGATCTCCATGAGGTATAAGACGTTGATGGAGATGACAAGTAAGAATTGTTCTGCAATGCCTGTCGCAGCAATAATTGAAATGTTGACATGTCATGCAAACGCTAGCTGAACGTGTGTGCTTAAGAGTGTCTTCTTCGAGATAGTCCCATTCCTCTGCTGGGTTGTAACGCTTCTGGGGTAGAACTTTTTGGGTGCGATACGAAGACATTGCCTTAATCCAATAGGTTCTGCTGCCACTGAATTCCAATCAGATGCACGAAAAACGGCATAGGGTGAGGACGTTGGAGCCATGTATCTGTAGCAGTACATCTGTACTAGCAACGGTAAGGAGGTGTTGTCAAGTGGCTATTGAAACCACTAATTAAATTGATATATATTATTCATCAAGAAAGATTCTCAAATCTTGCTTAATCGCTTCTAATTTAAGCTTGAGATTCTCATGATCATTAATCTTCTGTGGATTAATACGTTGAATCATTGAGACCAATTCTTTGATCAAATTATTTTCAATTAAAGGATTCAGTTCTAATACCTCTTCATTATTTTTCTTTCTATAGTTCGAGATCCTTTTTCTTCTTTTGGAAATTGTTTTTGAATCTCTTCTAGTTCTTTTTTTGTGAGCTGCTTATTCGCACGATCAGGATTGTATGACTCCCAATCGGCAAATCGCATAGTCTTATCAAAACCAGCTTCATTCATGCAACTCAGGACATATTGAGATGAGATTTGAAACGACTCAATAAAGTCAACAGCCTTTCTGACCCTTTTAAATTCACCACCTCTTCCCGTAGGAAGTTCTTTCTTTAGTTTATAAAGAAGCTCAGAGGCACCAATTATTTTCTTGCTTTAGCATGCTTGAACCCCAAACCTTGGAGCATCGGGTGAAAATGCGATCTGAGTTTCTTAGACCGCCATCACCATTGATTAGTCAACTCATCTTCATTCTCATCAATGAATGAAATACGTTCAAAGAAAGTATGACAAAGCTTCATTGCAAAACTTCCATATTGATTCTCTAAATCAGATGTCTTTTGCTTGAAGTCCCTCAAAGCATCTATAACCTCCGGACCAATCTGTTCAATAATCCATTGTTGATCTCCTTGAAAACGAAGATCAATACCAACATATGCATTGATTGGCGAGAGGACGTTTGTTACTTCTGAGTTCATTTTGTATTTTATTTTCCCTGGGGAAATGATTCATAGCTACCGCAAGTTGGTGTCTCGTCCTGACTAACGGTAGAAGTCCTCACATCTAAATCCAATATTCCCCTCTCCCTGTATAGATGGCTGACCGCCCTTTTCATGTATACGTGGCCTATTGGGTTAAATCTAATTAGAGACTAAAATTCTTAGCTTTCTTCTTCAATAGGGTCCTTTAAGAACACTTGCGAAGACGTAATAGGAATATCCAGGACATCCCACACGTCACAATCAACAGCCTGTTCTAAAGCATGAATTGAGCTATCAGCATGAACAATTGTTTGAAAACCTGCAGGACCCATCTGCTTATAACCAAGTGAGTTGAATGGAAGACGAACAACCCACTCTCGAATTTTATTTTTCTTGGGGACATCAGTTGAGGAGAAAACTTTTGCAGTTTGATTTTTAATGGTTCCTAGAAATTTACCGAGAGGAGTTGATAGCCAAATCATTCGATTGAGATGATCAATCTTAAGTTCTCGTATTGATTTCTTTCTCTTGTCGGATGAATCCATTCTTAATGACTTCTAACAAAAAAGCCTTTAATACCTGCAATAAATCGACCAATAGAATTAGAGACTCGCAAGGACTTATTAAGCTCTTTGATTTGTTCTTGCCTGTATAACTCTAAGGTTTTTCACCATGTTCTATGAGCACCATTTCGACAAATGAATGCAACTCTTGATCTACTGAGGTTTCAGAATTGTTTCTCCAGTAATGATCTAAATTATGCAGTCGTTTAGTTGATAGCCTTTTAGTAATTTGGAACCAATTTTCATGGTCTTCTGCTTCTAAGTACATTTGAGGAAAATAATAAAAGTTTGGTTGTTGAAATAGAGTTATTTCTTTTCTTATTTATGGTCCTCGTTGTCTATCTCAAAACTCTTTTCTAAGTGAGCTTTAACGTCTTTAATTACTTGTTGCTCAGCTGCATTTTTATTGATCCATTGCTGATGCCAATGAATATCATCTAGAGCTAATTGGCTTTTCTCAAAAATGGTATTGCATATAGATGCATTAACCTGCCGCGATTGATTATTAAAAGGCAAGATATTAATTGTTGGTTTTCCTGTCGTTGTTCTTATGCTTTCAATGCAATCTAATTTGCAGTTAATCAAATAATTAAGAAAAGGAATGGGAAAATCACGAGCGTAAATTTTTGATTTGATTAGTTCACCGTCAGTGTTCTTAAAAAGGCAAGCAACATAAAGTTCATTGTGAATCTCCTTTTTGTAGAGGAGTTGTTTTAGTAGTACTGAAGAAATCATTTCTCTTCCTCCTGCAATAATTCAAAAGCTAGCTGCAGTGCATTTGACTTGAAATTGCCTGGCTCGTTTTCCTTTAGCCATTCAATATCAAGGTGATTAAGATCTACGGTCGCCAATTCATTGACAATATATTGATCGATATCGCAGGCATGGTCTGCAACAACATTATTCCTGCCATGCAGGGAATAGCTGAGCAATGTGCAAGTTATTCCAACGTGCTTCAATGCCGCCCTGAATTTATTGCTGTAATGCTTAGAAATATTGCTGATGCATTCGAACATGAATCTTCCGAATGTGAAAGTAGTTGTGAGTGTTTATCAAAGCATGATAACTAATAAACTTTGAATGATGATTGCGTGAAAAGTCTTAAAGCTTTTT
>QBWB01000044.1 GCA_003284185.1 Prochlorococcus sp. AG-315-C08 | reverse complement strand
ATAGATCAGAACCGATTAAGAAATGAGATTGGTTTAGATAGGGGATTAGTTTTGAACTCTGATGAATACCATTATTTGCATAGAGTTTTGAGGATGAGAGTTAGAGAATTAATAACTATTATTGATGGAAAAGGTAATCTTTGGCATGCCGAAGTTGAAAAGAATAAGAAGATCAGACTAACAACTAGCTTTGATAACCCACTTCAGAAAGAATTAAGAGTGAAACCATTAATATGTTTAGCTGTTGCTATTCCAAAAAAGGGATTTGATGATATTTTACAAATGAGTTGTGAGATGGGTATTGATGTCATTCAGCCTTTGATTTCTCAACGATCTGTGGTTAAAGACAATAACAATGACAAGATTATTAGGTGGCAAAAAATTATTTGTGAGGCAGTTGAGCAATCAGAGAGACTATGGTCTCCAGATTTAAGACAGAGCACTAAAATGAATAATTGGTTAAATGGATGTAGGGCAGATAAGTATATTGCTTTTGCTACGACGCGGATAAAGGGCTTGAAAGATTGTGTGGTCTGGGTAAATGAAATACCTTCGAATGTTGATCAAGTATGGTTTGCAATTGGTCCTGAAGGGGGATGGAATGAAGAGGAGGAATTATTGGCTTTTGATTTAGGGCTTGAGGCTGTTCATATGGGAGAAACAATTTTAAGAACTTCAACTGCGGCAGTCGCTGCCTGTCAATTAATGAGTTCTTGGAGAAGGACAGGAACCTTTCTTTTGAAGTGACTATTCATCAAATAAGCCTTAGTGTTGTTTTAAAACGCCTGTGTATTAGAAATGATCTCTAAATTTCTTTTTATTAATGGTCATTGGATTAATGCATTCTTTATTAATTTTATTTTCATATTTTTTGGACAGAACCTCCCTTTTTTAACTAAAAAAGGGTGGATTCATGCAGGAATACTTGGAACTCTTTTATGGGGGGCTATTGGTTGGAAAGGATGGATGTCAGTTTGCATCTACCTTTTTATAGGAACACTGGTTACAAAAATTGGCTATAAAAACAAAGCTTCTAAAGGGATTGCTGAGGCTAGGGGAGGGAGACGAGGACCTGAGAATGTTTGGGGTTCAGCGGCTACTGGTTGTTCATTAGCTTTATTGAGTTATTTGTTCCCTGAATACTCGCTTGTTTTTATGGTTGGATTCGCCTCAAGCTTTGCGGCTAAACTTTCGGATACTTTCGCAAGTGAGATAGGTAAAAGATTTGGTAAAAGAACTTTCTTAATTACGACTTTTAAATCTGTCCCTCCTGGAACAGAGGGTGCCGTCAGCTTAGAAGGTTCAATAGCTGGTCTTGTAGGGAGTGCTTTTATGACATTTGTGATGATTAAACTTTCTATAATATCCGGCTTATATGTTTCTTTAATTGTTTTCTTTTCAGGTTACCTTGCAACAATTCTAGAAAGTTATATTGGGGCATTAATACAAAATCGAATTAATTGGTTGAGTAATGAGCTAGTTAATTCAATTCAAACAACATTAGCTGCAATAATTTCTATATTCTTTTATGAAAGTATTTTATGATTATTATTTAATTTCAGATTATTTCTGACCAATTTTTTAAAAAATTCCATTCCTTAAGTTGGTTGAAAATCCACTTATGCCCATCTGAATTAAGGTGAATTCCATCAGATGAAATTAATTTTCCCCATGAATCCTCTTTTATCATTTTATTATGAATAGATAAAAAAGGTATATTTAATTCTAAGCAAGTCTCTTCGATCTTCTTTTCATAAATAGAGCAGGAATTATTTGAATACCAAAGGCACTCGGCAAAGGGCATAACTGCTTCATTTACAGGGGTCAAGCCGATCATCATTACTTGTACTTCTTTTTTTATTTCACTGACTAATCTTTTTAATCCAAATTTGAAGGCATCTTCTGTAAGTTGAGGCCGACCATCCTGTGAACCAATGCGGGCAGTATCATTTAAGCCAATTGACAATAGAAGGCCTTCAGGGACATTCCTTCTAAGTTCTCCTCTGTTTTTCCATTCATCCCTATATCTTTTGGCTACTTTCTCAAGTCCATCTCCTCTTACTCCCAGTGAGTAAATTATTGGAGCATTTTCTAGCTTGATCCAGTTTTGCCTTAACCTTTCACTCCATCCCCCTCCTTCTATATCTCCCCAGCCATATACTCCACTATCTCCAATAATTATTAATTTTTTTGGATACTTTCTCATAATCTTAATAATTTGGGTTTTAATTCTTAAGTGGATAAAATAAGAGAATTATTGGTTGTTGTTCTTAACCAGTATTGTCGAGAAATGTCGCATAAAAATTCTCCAGAAATAGTTAAGAGAGCAAAAACTGATGTAATAACAATTACTTGTGCCCAGTCAAATGCACTTAATGACTCCTGTAATTGCCATCCTAAACCTACTCCTCCGACGGCCCCTACAATTGCTGTTTCTCTTAGTAAGACATCAGTTCTATATGAGGCATATGCTAAGTAACTTTTAGTTTTAGGACTTAATATTCCATATAGTGTTGCAGCCTTTTCATTAGATCCAGTGCTTTTCATTGCAATATAAATACCCTTATTTTGATTAAATAAACTATCTGTAAGTAATCTACCCATGACACCCATATTTGTAATGCCTAAAGATAATGCTGCTACAGATATATTAGGACTTGTACAAAAAAGAATAACTATGGCTGTCAAAGGAGGTGGAATTAACCTGAAAAATATCCAGAAAATACTTTGAATCTTTATCGAGAGTTTGCCGGGAAAAGATACTAAGAGTAATGGTGGAGTACCTATTGCTATTCCAGCAGCAAGAAAGGTTATTACTATTGTTGTGAAGATTAGATTTGTTAAAGGAAGCTCAAGATAGGCAGTTTTGATTTCAAAAAATGTTGGTAAAGATATTGATGCAAAATTCAAAGGAGCGAATAAATCAACTTCGCGGAAATAAAGCCAAGATAAAGAAACAGAAATTGTTAATATAAAAGTATATATTAGTCTTGTATAATACCGCTGTAAATTAATTTCTTTATTGTTTGAATAACGCATCCACTTTAAGAAATTCTCTAATGAGATCATTACTGCAAAAATCATCCATAAGCAGGACCACATTTCTCTAAATTCCAAAGATTGCAAAGTTAAATATAGTTCTGTCCCAATTCCACCTAAACCAAACATTCCTAATAATGTCGCACTTCTAATTGAACACTCCAATCGGTAACCTCCGTAAGTTGAGAGAATAGGAATTAATTGTGGACATAATATAGTTATGAAAGAAGTAATAGATTTAGCGCCTGTTAGTCTAAGTGCAATTAATGGTTGAATATCAATATTATCTAGTTGGTCTGATACAACTCGTGCTGTTAAGGATGAATATGGAATGACAATTGCAAAAATTGCTACCCAAATATTTAAACCTAGGATTTGTATAAATAGTATTCCCCAAATCACTTCATGTATTGATCTTGGAATTGCTAATATTCTTTTTAGAATCTTACCTATAAAGCTATATCTATAATAACCTTTCCAGAATATATCAGATGATAATATTCCTAGAAATAATCCAGTAAACATACTAACAATCCAGCTGATTAGTGCTATTGCAATTGTTATTTGTAATCCATCCCAGGCACTTTTAAGAACTAAAGGGTCAAGTGAAGGAGTTATTGCAGATAATATGAGTGAGGCAATTATATTTAGACCTCCAAAATGAAATCCTTTTAATACTTCTACTAAGACAGGGATATAAGCTATAGATGGTAAAATCGTTATTATAGGTGCTGCAATTTTTATTAATTTCATTTATATTCAATAAATACTATTTAATTGAGTAGACGTTATTTCTTTTGTTGGACTGTTCACAACAATTCTTCCATCTTTGAGTCCTATAACTCTGCTGAAACTATTGATTAGTTCTATTTGATGAAGACTAACTAAAAATGTTTTAGGAATTCTAATAGATTTTATATTTTCTTTATTTATGAATAATTCAAGTATTTTTTTTGACAATAATGGATCTAAACTTGAGAATGGCTCATCGGCGAGAACTATTTCTGGTTCTTGCCTTAAAAGACGTGCTATTGCAACTCTTTTCCTTTGTCCTCCAGATAATTTACTTAATTGTGAGTACATAACTTCTTTTGAAAGTTGAACTGAACTTAGACAAGTTTTGCATAAATCTTTTTCTATTGATCCAAATAAGTTCCTCAGTGACCAATATAAATTGTGTTTACCTAGTGCCCCACAGTTTATATTTTGAGCAACATTTAGTTCTTCTATCAATAATAATTCCTGCCATATTGTCCCTATATTTGACAACTCTCGATTTGAGTGATTTTTAATAATTTTACCCTTCCAAAGTACATTACCAGTAGTTGGGGATAGCGATCCATTCGCAATGGAAATTAGTGTACTTTTGCCTGATCCACTTTTACCTATTAGTGCAATCTTTTCATTTTTATTGATTGTTAGATTAATATCTTTTAATCTGATACTTCCTTTTTTGTAAATACTAATATTGACTAACTCAAGTAATTTAGTCACTTTATTCTTCCAATTTCTCTAGCAATTTCTTCTGTTTTGATGTAGTTTTGATTTCTTGATTTTATAAATTTCTTTGCACCAAATAGTTTGAGGATTCGCTTTTGCTCTGGAGAGTTTTGGTTGAAATTAAGAAATACATTTGTTAATTTTTTTGTAAATCCTTTCCCAAATCTTTTATCGAGATTTGGTTGCGCTACCCAATGATAATCATAATAAGTAGGTGTTCTCCAAATCACAATGACTTTAGAAGGATTAATACTACCTCTTTTTATCTTACTTTCCCAGACTTGCTCATTTAGTGCACCAGCATCATAAGAACCACTTTGCACCAGAGCTAATGTTGCATCATGACTTCCACTAAAACCAGCTCTACCTCCTTTAAAATCCTTTATCTTCACACCTGCTCTATTTAGGTAATATTGTGGCATTAGTCTTCCAGATGTAGAGCTTTCTGAGCCAAATGTAAAACGTTTTCCTTTTAGCAATTGCAATTCATTGATCCCATTTAATTGCCCTATTGAACTTTTCTTATTTGCAATAAATACACTACGAAATTTTTCATCTATGTCTCTCTGTACTAGTACTTTGGCACCTTTGGTTTGAAGTCTTGCCTGTACACCTGTTAAGCCTCCAAACCAAACAAGATCAAGGCTTCCTGTCTTAAAGGCAGTTACAGCAGCTGTATAATTTATTACAGGTTTATACTTGACTTGGATATCAAGTTGTTGACTTAATTCAG
>QBWB01000043.1 GCA_003284185.1 Prochlorococcus sp. AG-315-C08 | reverse complement strand
AAAGCCACATAATCTTTCTGCAATAATAAGAAGCTGTGACGCTGTTGGTGTTCTTGAGGCTTATGCCATTTTCAATAAAGAAAAATTCTTAACATTTAATAGTACAGCTCAAGGAAGTCAAAAGTGGATCAAACTCAATCAATTCAGAGAAACTAAAGAAGCAATAAAAGTTCTCAAGAAAAAAGGTTTCAAATTATATGGAACAAATTTAAATCCAGAATCAATTGATTATAAAGAATGTAATTTCACAGGGCCAACAGCATTTGTATTAGGGGCAGAAAAATGGGGTCTTAGTAAAGAAGCATCAAGTTTAGTAGATGAGTATATTCATATCCCAATGAGAGGAATGGTTGAGTCATTAAATGTCTCCGTTGCAGCATCCACACTATTATTTGAGGCTATCCGTCAACGACATGCAGCAAATATCATCCCAGAAGCAGGGGAAGGCCTTAGCAATAGCATCTACAAACAAAAGATATTTGAATGGTCTTACCCTGAAGTTGCTGATTGGTGTAATAGTGAAGGTAGACAATATCCCGAACTTAATTCAAAAGGTGAAATAATAGAAGAGTTACCTAGAACAATAAAGATAAAATATTAACAAGACTAAGTCTTAATATTTTCAAAGCTTTTTCATAATATATGGATTCTATTTATCTAACATGTAAAAGAGTCTAACCCTCTACATCAGTCCCACTCATTAAATCTTCAAGCCCATCTCCAATAAAGGATAAGCCCAGCACTAAAATAAACATAGCCAAACCTGGATAAAGAGCTGTCCACCAAATTCCTGTAGGTAAAGCTACCAAAGCCATATTCAAATCACTTCCCCACTCAGGAACAGTCTCTGGCAAACCTAAGCCCAAAAAACCTAGCCCTCCAAGAACTAAAACAGCATCAGCAGCGTTAAGGGTCAAAACAACAGGGAGGGACGTAATAACATTCTTTAAAAGATATTTCCTTATAACCCACAGAGGAGAAGCCCCCATTGAAATTGCAGCTTCAATATAAAGTTCTGATTTAACCTGTGATGTCTGGTTTCTTACAAGGCGAAAATATTGAGGTATATAAACAACACATAGCGCAATTGAAGCATTCAATATCCCTCTCCCCAATATAAAGGCCATTACGACAGAAAGAAGCAGAACAGGTATTGTGTATAAAGTATCCATCAAGACAACCAAGATTCTATCCAAAAGACCTCCAAGGTATCCACTAAGAAGGCCTAAAGGGACACCTATTAATACAGCCAAAGACACGGCAAGAAAAACTACATTCAGTGCTACTCCACTTCCTGCAAGTGTTCTAATACAAACATCTCTACCCAAGCGATCAGTTCCACACCAGTGTTCTACAGACGGAGCAGCAAAAATTGGATTTCCCAAGCCAAACTCTCCATTAGAGATAGCATTTTGAGATATTAAAATTGGAATAATAATCGCTATCCCTATATATAAAGATACAATCATCAGGCCAGTCATAGTCAACTGGCCAGACAAATTCTTGGGTATCAAAAACCTTTTCAGAACCAATTTAAAATTGAAATATCTAATTAAATTTAACTATAATAGGTAGAAATTAAATAAATAATTGCTTAAATAAATACATACATACATACAATTTAAAATGAATTTCAAAAATGATGGCCTCACTGTAGGTGAGCTTTCAATAGCTATTACAACATTAATAATTATTGGTTTTATATGGACAAGTTTGGCTAAAGACAAAAAGGATCAGGAGGTTTCAATGAGAATAATCAATGAAAGTGAGATGATCTATAATAAATAACTTTCCAACGTTAAAAAAACCACTTAGTCATTATTCAATTTCAAGACAGCCATAAAAGCCTCCTGAGGAACATCTACTTTTCCCATGGATTTCATTCGTTTTTTCCCCTTAGCCTGTTTCTTTAGTAGTTTCTTCTTCCTAGATATATCTCCTCCATAGCATTTAGATAAAACATCCTTTCTTAGAGCACTAATACTTTCACTTGCGATAATTCGACTCCCGATAGACGCTTGTAAGGGTATTTTAAATTGCTGCTTGGGAATAAGTTCCTTTAGTTTCTCAACAAGTCCTTTACCGACGCTATAAGAGTTATCTTTATGAACAATTGTAGTCAAAGGATCAGCACGCTCTGCATTAATCAAAACATCTAACCTGACTAGATCATTTTTTCTATAGCCAATCAAGTGATACTCCATAGAGGCATAGCCCTTAGTTCTGCTCTTCATCTGATCAAAGAAGTCAGTCACAACCTCAGCGAGAGGCATTTCATATATGAGTGTGACTCTATCAGTTGTTATATATTTCATATCAACAAAATCACCTCTTCTGTCCTGACATAGCCCCATGAGAGTGCCGTTATAGTCATTAGGAGCATAGATCTCCATTCTGACATAGGGTTCTTCAATACTTTCCCTTTTTTGTGGATCTGGAAGAGTAGATGGATTGTCAATTGTCAAGACCTCTCCATCAAGCATTTTCACTTTATATATAACTGATGGTGCCGTAACAATTAAATCCAAATCATATTCACGCTCTAAACGTTCTTGCACAATTTCCATATGCAGTAGACCCAAGAAACCACAACGAAAACCAAAACCCATTGCACTACTTGTTTCTGGTTCATATTTCAATGCAGCATCTGATAGCTGCAATTTATCCAGAGATTCTCTTAAATCTGGATATTGATCTGCATCAGTAGGGAACAAGCCACAAAAAACCATTGGCTTAGCTTCTGTATAGCCTGGCAGTGGTTTTTCAGCTGGTTTATCTAATAAAGTTATGGTATCTCCGACTCTTGCATCAGCGACTGCCTTTATGGAGGCGGCTAAATATCCAACTTCACCTGCATGAAGTTCCTTAACTTTAACTTGATCAGGAGCCATGATACCTATTTCATCTAGCTCATAACTCTTTTTGCTCGCCATAAGTAAAATCTTATCTTTTTTACTTATTCCACCACTTATAACTCTAAAATAGACAATAACTCCCCGATAAGAGTCGTAATAAGAATCAAAAATCAGAGCTTTTGTAGATCCACCAATATCATCTGTTGGAGAAGGAATTCTTTCAACTACAGCTTGTAGAATTTCAGGAATACCAATACCTGTTTTAGCAGAGCAAGTAATCGCTTTTGATGTATCCAATCCAATTATTGATTCAATTTCATCCTTAATTTTCTGAGGATCCGCGCCAGGTAAATCAACCTTATTAAGTACGGGTATTATTTCTAAATCATTTTCCAAAGCAAGGTAAACATTTGCCAAAGTTTGGGCTTCAACACCCTGACTAGCATCAACGACCAACAATGCACCTTCACATGCTTGTAATGAACGACTTACTTCATAAGAAAAGTCAACATGACCAGGCGTATCAATCAAATTCAAGACATATTCCTCTCCATCACTAGCTTTATAATTCATTCTTGCAGCCTGTAACTTAATAGTTATTCCTCTTTCTCTTTCTAGATCCATATTGTCCAAAAATTGATCTTGCATATCTCGGGAGGAGACTGTACCAGTATCCTGTAGAAGCCTATCTGCCAAGGTTGATTTACCATGGTCAATATGAGCAATAATGCAAAAGTTCCTCAGACGAGTAATAGGGACATCAGTCATGCGAGAACAAATGAGGGAGAAAGGTTTTCAGCTATAAAAAACAACTCTATGAAAAATCCAAATATATAGCTTAATAGAAACACAGCTCTATCTTAGATTAAGTAAGAAATCATTTCTATTTCGAATTGCCATAAGTATTTCTTGATTTGAATTGATATCTTCTCCAAAACTTGGGAAAAGCTCATTCATTCTTATTTGCCATTCCTTTGATTTCATTTTTTCTCCCCAGCATCGATTTAATACTTCAATCATAATTGTGACGGCAGTGCTTGCTCCCGGAGAAGCCCCAAGCAAAGCCGCCAAGGATCCATCGGAAGATGATACAACTTCTGTTCCCATTTTCAGGACACCTCCATTGGAAGTTTGTTTAATTATTTGAACTCGCTGTCCAGCAACTGAAAGTTTCCAATCATCTGGAGAAAGATTCGGTAGAAAACCTCTTAAAGTTTCAATGCGTTCTTCATTAGTCTGAAGAAGTTGATTTACGAGATATTTTCCCAAATCGATATTCTTTATTCCTGCTTGAAATATTGACAAAATATTTGTTAATTTAATGGATTTAAATAAATCCAATTTTGATCCATATTTTAAAAAATTCGAGCTAAACCCTGCAAAAGGTCCAAACAATAGAGATCTTTTTCCACCTATCCATCGTGTATCTAAATGAGGTACCGACATTGGTGGAGCACCAACAGCAGCATTTCCATAAACCTTTGCATAATGCCTTTCGGCTAGATGCTCTTCCTCACAAATCATCCATTTCCCGCTTACTGGAAATCCACCATAAGACAATCCTTCTGGAATTCCTGATTTTTGCAAAAGAGACAAAGCACCTCCTCCTGCTCCAAGAAAAACAAAACTTGATTTAACAATCCTATTTTTTGAAGAGCTTTTTAAATCTAAATACCAATCACCATGAGAATCTTGTTGAAGGTTTTCTACATTAGTTGAGTAATTGATCTCAACAGATTCTTTTCCTTCAATATGATCTAAATAAGCGTGAGTTAAAACTCCAAAATCAATATCAGTTCCACGTTTAATTCTTGTTGCTCCAATCAATTCATCTTTTGATCTACCATCCATTACTAATGGGATCCAATCCTTTAATTCAGAATGATCCATGGTAAATTCCATTTCTGAAAAAGCAGAATGAGAACTGAGCTCAAAAAACCTTTTTTTTAAAAAAGAAATATCTTTTTCCCCAAAGACCAAACTTATATGAGGTAACTTATTTAAAAACTGTTTTGGCAATAACTTTCCTTTTGCGCTCAAGGAAGCCCAAAGCTCCAAACTTTGCTCAAATGATTTATTAATTTCAAAAGCCTTAGTGGTAAAAATATTTCCATCTGCTTGGATTGGAGTGTAATTAAGTTCACAGTTAGCCGCATGACCTGTTCCAGCATTATTTAAAGCATTACTGCTTTCCAATCCAGGAGAGGAAAGACGCTCAATAATTAGCAAGCGCAAACCAGGATCGAGCTCATGAAGCAATATCGCAAGCGTCGAGCTCATAATGCCAGCACCAATTAATATCGCGTCATATGTATTTTCTGAGTGTGAGGAATTCGTATTAAACAAAATCTTTATCAGGATCTACTTACAGATTATCTAATAATTAACTAAGCTATAAATGTTCAAGTCAAGAGCTCTCAAATGAGTAATGAAACACTCGCGCTTACTACAGAGAATGTTGAGAAAGTTCTAGATGAGTTAAGACCATTTCTCATGGCTGATGGAGGCAATGTAGAAATCGCTGAAATAGATGGCCCTATTGTAAAAGTAAGACTGCAAGGAGCCTGTGGAAGTTGTCCGAGTAGCACGATGACTCTAAAAATGGGCATAGAAAGAAAGCTTAGAGAAATGATCCCTGAGGTTAGTGAAGTTATTCAAGTACTCTGAAATCTGATCAAATTGTTACTTGATTTCAATATCAACTTAGTTTTGAGTCTTCAATTCTCTTTTAATAGCAGATTTATAATCAAGACAATCCAAAGGCAAGCCATTACATATTAAATATCCAATTGGCGCTATCATTCCAATTGTCAATATAAAGTTAGAGAAATTCAAACCTATATTCTTAATCAAAAAAGTTAAAAAATATATGCCAATAAAATATAAATGTAAAATCAAAAACTGATTAGTTTTCTGGACAGGCCACCTAAAGATAGATCCTAAAAAAAAGAGAAATCCTTTCATTTTTTTATTTTTACCAATCTATAAATCATACATAACAACTGATCAAGTTTATAGGTCTAAGTATCTAAAGATAGT
>QBWB01000042.1 GCA_003284185.1 Prochlorococcus sp. AG-315-C08 | reverse complement strand
TCTCGCATTCTTCTTGGGTTTCAAATGGGACAACAATTCCGCAATTCTTAAGCCCACATGACATTTTGCTATTTGCCTCAATGCTTTTTACCCAATTTGGCTGTCTTTGAAGACTTATTTGACCAAGATTTAAAAGACTGCCTTTAAGTCCTTCAGCGTGAGGTGCAAGCATTCCAGCTGCGACAAAACCTGCCGCTTCATGTCTGCTTCTACTCAAAACTTCGACACGCT
Organism: Prochlorococcus sp. AG-315-C08; assembly: GCA_003284185.1. Lineage (GTDB taxonomy): Bacteria > Cyanobacteriota > Cyanobacteriia > PCC-6307 > Cyanobiaceae > Prochlorococcus_B. The sequence goes on along the minus strand of QBWB01000042.1, from coordinate 5,683 downwards.
TGCCTTTTTTTGCAATTTCATGGGCTAACGCAAGACCCATTAACCCTCCTCCGAGGATTAATAATGGTTTTTCGTTTAAGGCAGCCATTCTTTGGCCATGAAAAATGTTATTTTCAATGTTTTAGAGCAAGCAAGCTTCCATGTCTGGGCTTTTGTTCCATAAGATTCACATATCTAGGTCAAATTGATGACAGAATTAAATGTTTCTTGGCAACCCGTAATTGGATTGGAGACACATGTTCAGCTAGGGACCGAAAGCAAAATATTTACTGCTGCATCAACAAATTTTGGCGATGACCCAAATACGCATATCGATCCAGTGGTTTGTGGTTTACCAGGTACGTTGCCAGTTTTGAATAAAAAGGTTTTGGAATATGCAGTAAAAGCTGCGATGGCGTTGAACTTAAATATTGCTTCGCACAGTAAATTTGATAGAAAGCAATATTTTTATCCTGACTTACCAAAAAATTATCAAATTTCTCAATTTGATGAACCTATAGCAGAGGATGGTTGGATAGATGTGGAAGTAGCTGAAAAAGGAAAAGAGACGTATGTCAAAAGAATAGGTATTGAAAGACTACACATGGAGGAGGATGCTGGGAAACTTGTCCATGCAGGCAGTGATCAATTGTCTGGTTCTACTCATTCTTTGGTCGATTACAACAGAGCAGGCGTGGCTCTTGCTGAAATAGTCAGCAAACCAGATTTAAGGACTGGCAGAGAGGCTGCAGAGTATGCAGCTGAAGTTAGAAGAATAATGCGGTATCTAGGAGTGTCTGATGGGAATATGCAGGAGGGTTCGTTGCGATGTGATGTCAATATTTCAGTGAGACCAACTGCTAATGATCCATTTGGAACAAAAGTAGAAATTAAAAATATGAATTCATTTTCTGCAATTCAAAAGGCTTGTGAATATGAAATTAAGCGGCAAATAAAAGCTTATGAATCTGGAGAAGAGGTTAAACAAGAAACGAGGTTGTGGGATGAGAGTAAACAACTTACTAAAAGTATGAGATCAAAAGAAGGAAGTAGCGATTATCGCTATTTCCCTGACCCTGATCTAGGTCCAATAGAAGTAAGTAATGAATTAAAAGATAAATGGCGTTCACAATTACCAGAATTGCCAGCTTCTAAAAGATATAGATATGCAGAAAAACTGGGACTTTCTATTTATGATTCACGGGTCCTTACTGATGAATATTCAATGGCTCAATATTTTGAAAAAGTTGTTGAAGAAGGAGCAGCAGCAAAATCTGCTGCAAATTGGATTACTGGAGATTTGGCTGCTTTTGTTAACTCTAATAGATTAACTTTTGATCAGATTTCTTTTAAACCTAAGGCGTTGGCTGAGATGTTAAATATGATTGAATCTGGAGAAATTAGCGGAAAAATTGCAAAAGAAATATTACCTGAATTATTAAAAAATGGTGGATCTCCAAAAATGATAGTAGATGAAAGAGGTTTGGCTATGATTAGTGATCCAGCTGTCATTGGAGAAATCATTGATCAATTAATTATTTCTCATCCTGCTGAAGTTGAATCTTTTAGAGCTGGAAAGAAAAAACTATTAGGATTTTTTGTTGGCCAATTAATGAAGAAAACTAAAGGGAAGGCCGATCCTAAACTTGCGAATCAGATATTAAGTAAAAAGCTGCAGGCCTAAAAACTTATATTCTTTTCTTGATTAATGCTTTCCAGGCTTGATTGTCTCCATTGTTATTTATGATGAAATCTGAGAATTGTTTTTTAAAAGATGATTTAAATTGAGAATTAATTCTTTGATTTGCTTGATTTATAGTTAACCCATCTCTTTTTGTAACCCGTTCAATTTGTGTTTCTATTGAACAGTCTACATACCAGACTTCACTGCATAAATCATTATAATTTTGTTCAAATAAAAGTGGTATTATTAGTACCACTTTGGGTTTTAATTTATACTTCTCTAGGTCTTCATTGAATCTTTTTCTTATAAATGGATGTATTATTTGTTCAAGCCATAATCTTTCATTGGTATTTTCAAAAATTATATTTGCTAATAATTTACGATTAATTATTTGATCTTTATTAGTTATTCGTTCGCCATATTTTGATAACACTTTTTCTGATATTTCGCTATCGGGGGCTAATGCCTCACGAGCGTATATGTCAGCATCCAGGGCAGGCCAATTCTTTATTTGGCAAATGAAATTACTAACGGATGTTTTTCCACTAGCAATTCCTCCTGTAATGCCTATTCGCTTTTGCTTTCCTTGCCATCTAAGACAAAAGTTGTTTTTTGGGGTTTTATAGCTCATTAATATAAATAGTAAGGAAACATTGCGTTACTAATTTGAGCCTCTTGGAATCTTCTGATTGGTCTCCAATTTCTGGAGGCATTACTAGTCCTCATGGTTTCATGGCTTCTGGCATGGCAGCAGGTTTGAAGCCTTCAGGAAAAAAAGATCTTGCATTACTTTATGCACCTGAGGGTTCTTTTTGTAGTGGGACATTTACTAAATCAATAGCTCGTGCATATTGCGTTGAACTTTGTATTGAGCGTATTAAAGTTTGCAGAGGAAAAATACGTGCTGTTTTAATTAATTCAGGCCAAGCAAATGCTTGTACAGGGAATAGAGGCAAAATTGATAGTGAACTTATCACTCAACAAGTTGCTCAACGCCTTGGGTTATCCAGTGAAGAAGTTTTAATTTGCTCAACTGGAGTAATAGGTGAACCCATACCATTAGACAGAGTTACTAATAGTTTGAATGATCTTGTTGAGAACTTAAGCAAGAAAGGATCTCTAGATGCAGCAAATGCAATTCTTACAACTGATCTTCAGGTAAAGCAAATTGCCCATGAGACTATTCTTGGTAAACGTCGAGTACGTATTGGGGGTATGGCGAAAGGTTCTGGTATGATTCATCCGTCAATGGCAACAATGTTGAGCTATTTAACTTGTGATGCAGGTGTACGGCCGGATATATGGTCTTCCATGGTTAAACGTGTTGCTGATTCATCTTTTAATGCAATTACAGTAGATGGAGATACCAGTACTAATGATTCATTTTTGGCTTTTTCTACTGGGGAGCTCTTAGATCCAAAATATTTACCTGCATTAGAAAATGGATTGCATATGACTGCACAATACTTAGCTAAGGCCATTGCTAGAGATGGTGAAGGCGCAAATTGTTTACTTGAGATTAAAGTTGAAGGTGCAAAAAATGATCTAGATGCCCGGATCATTGCCCGTACAATTTCAGGGTCATCATTGGTTAAAACTGCAATTCATGGCTCTGATCCAAATTGGGGAAGAATTATTGCTGCATTGGGTCGAGCAGGAGTCCCTTGTGATTTGAAAGATATCCAGTTATGGATTGGACCATATAAATTATTTGCTGATGGAATGCCAATGAACTTTGATAGAAAAGTAGTGAGTGACTATATGCAAGAGAAGTTAAATGGGAAATATTTAATCGATGACAAAATTGATATTAGATTAATAGTTGGAATGGATGAAGGTTCATCAATTGCATGGGGCTGTGATTTGTCTGATCAATATGTTCGCATTAATGCCGATTATACAACGTAACTTGAGATTAATTGATTTAAAAGGGATTTAGGGCTGCTTGATTTAAGCGCTACCGCAATGCTACCGCTTAATACGCACATAGGTTGAAGGGGTATGAGGGGTAAACAGAGTCCTGGCTTATACGTTAATTGAGAAGAGAAATTTATGCTGAGAATTAAAGGACTCAAATAGTCATCTATCTTTGATCTTCAATGATGAAGTCTTTGGTATGGAGGAGATCAACAGTGATGTCTTGTTAGAAAGAGTCTTCTTTTTAGGAATCTGTAGCTGCTTGTTTGTTTTCATTACTTTTAGTTCTTATTCACTCATAGGTTTATTGGTTGTATAGATGATATTCATATGTCATTGACATACGTATATCAGCTATACCGTTAGTTAGAGAGGTTGGTTATAGATAGTTAGAGAGTTGTCTTAGTAATCAGCCTTCGCTATCTCGCTAACGCTCGATTAGCTCAGAGTTAGATACTCGCTTCGCTCGTATAGAAACACTGGGGTTTGGATGTCTTCTTATGTTGTCTATCCTTCTCCCCTCCCCTGTATAGATGGGCTAACCCTCTCCTCTCCCCTGTATAGATGAGTGAACCCCCTCGCTGTATACATGACGTACCCAAATAACTCAGTCAGGCACTGGCTAGTTCTTGTCTTCTCTGTATAGGGGGTTAATCACCTTTTTTCTGTATAGATGGCGAAGCGCCACCTTCCACGGTAAATCGCTTCTAAGACCTTTGTTTTGCCTGTTCACTATATCTACATAAAAGTAGCTCAAGAGCTCTTGCAGGCGATTCCAGGCTACGATCCGGTGGCTTGTGGAGCGTGTCAGGAGGCCGATCAATTGATTGGATAAGGAGTTACTTCTCTTTCTTCTTGAATCTCTCTTCCAAAAGCTTTTGTTCTCTTTCTTGCTTAGGTGTCAAAGGTATCTCGCTATCGCCTAGATCTAATTCGAAAACTCCTCCTGCACCAAAGTGATTGGTGTCTGATTGTGATGGAGTGGGGAAGAGAAGTGTAGTGGTTAGAGCAATTAGTAAGAGGTTTTTCATTGGTTAACCAAACCCAGTCATTTCAGTAAAGAGTAATTTGTTCTCTGTTGACTCTGCAAACCCTAAGAGTGCTTCATAACGGGTTTCTGCTCCGCTGTTGAGTTGACCTAACCAATAATTCAGTCCACCCGTATCAGCATCTCTACCCAGAACATTCTTATAGAGAGTATTTACAAAAGTTTCATCAGTGACATTTGATCCATATCTTTGAGCAAACTCAGCTGAGCCTAAAAATGATGAGGCAACAACTCTGATGGTGTTTGCTCCAGAACTAAACTGATTAATCCAATACTCCAAACCATCAGCATCAGGTAAACGTTTAAACGATGCGTTATATAACCTGAACATACGTCCAGAATCAGTATTCAATCCAGTGACCTGATCAAACGTTCCTTTAATATCAACAATGGCACTGATATCTCGAAAAGAACTGGTTGTTGCTTCTCCTGTAAATGTTAGTAGTGGCAATCCAGTGATGTCGTCATATCCAGAGTCTGTTTTTATTTGATAGACACCATTACCTTTGTTATAGAACTTGTAATCACTAAACTCACCGCTATAGGTTTTTACAACGTCTACTTTTGATTCTTCTACCTTCTGATCTGTAAATTGAATGTATTCAATATTCTTTAGTGTATCTGTCCCATCATTAGTGCCTACTCTTTGGTCATCGGTTTGCAATGAATCACCAGTTCTCAAAATATCATAGTCTTTGAACTTTCCGCTGAGTTTATAAGTATCGCTACCTATAAGTCCGTCGATACTGTCATTTCCACCACTGCCTTGCAGTGACTCATTGCTTGAAGTTCCATTTATTGTGATACCACTGAGCCAATCATCTGTTAATGGGTTCGAAAAGCTAATTACATCGCTTTTTAACTGACTAGCGACTTGATTACTATCACCACCATTACCAGACGATCCCCAAGTGACAACAGAGCCGTCACTTTTTAAAGCTGCGAATGAATAATTATTTGAAAAAATATTAGTGACACCACTTGTTAATTGACTAGAGACATCATTACTACTACCTCCATTATAAGAGGACCCCCAAGTGACAACTGAGCCATTA
>QBWB01000041.1 GCA_003284185.1 Prochlorococcus sp. AG-315-C08 | reverse complement strand
ATTAGCAAGGTTTCCCCAAGCAGGAGCTAATTGAGGGTCAGATTCAGTCGCTTTGATGAGTAAAGATAATGCCTCTTGCTTATTACCTGTAGTTAGTTCAATACTCCCAAGATTTGTTAATGCTGGAGCATAGTTTCCATTAATTGCGATTGCCTTTTGGTAATAGTTTTTAGCATTATTAACATCTCCAACAGCTTGATATGTATTACCTAGATCTTTAATTACTTCGTAATCATCAGGCTTAATATTCAGCGCTTTATTGAAATATAAACGAGCATCATCTATCTTTCTTGTTGATAAGAAAGATTTTGCGATTAATTTTAGAGCATCTATTTCATTGCTATCATTAGCTAATATTTTATTACAGGTATCAATTGTTTCTTTATATTTGTTTTTTTTAAAGAGCGATTGAGCTATTTTTATATTGCTTTCCAAATCTCAAATCCAAATATGTGGTTAATATATCAGGCTTTTATTTGAGTTCTTAGAGATTGCTTGTAAAAAAAACTATTTTCTCAATCAAATACTTGATTGAAGTCATCCAAATTAGTTATGTCCTTCAACCCATAGTCAAAGGTTTTTCAAACTCTTACTATTGGAACTTCCTGAAGTTTGAGTGAGTTTGGGTGCTTCCCAATCCACCTTGCTTCTCTAATACACATTTCCAATAGAAGTCGTTTAAACGAATCAATTCCTACCTCTTTGATATTTATTGGAATTCCTGATTGATCTATTTTGTATAGGAGCGTTGAAAGGGCACCAGAAGAGTTCATAATCGCTCAAACCTACTGATATGAATAGAGTGGCTCAATGGGATTCAGGTGAATTCATACTAAGTCACTCGTATATCGTTGGGAGAATTTCCTTGAACTAGGAAATATCATCTTCATATTGATAAAGATTTGCTTGGTTTTTGAAGAGATAATATTGTGATTATATAAAGTTGTATATTTTTTTATAAAAATCTTTGATTCTTATCTAATAAGAAAAAAATTTAGTTATTATACATAAAATAATATGTTTTTCATTAATTAATTAATTAATGGCCATTGCAGGAGTTCATTATCTTTTCCTAAGACACTTGAGAGAAAAGAATGTACTACCCCATTTCAATACAATACTAGAGATAGGAGAGCAAAATTGGTATGGGGACTTATCTCCAAAAGTTCTTTTTGATGACATAAAATTATTTGCTAAAGATTCACAAAAAGATGAACTTGAATCTCAATTGAATTCTATTCTTAAAGAATCTCCTCCAACTATGCTATTTGATATTGCAAAGATAGTTTATAAGATATTATTTCATATTGAATCTATAGAATCAATTGATTTAAATGGAACATCTTCTTCAATGAGATTAGATTTGAATCTTCCTCATGATCTTGGTAAGCAATTTGATTGTATTATTAATCTTGGAACTGCAGAGCATGTATTTAATATTTATCAAGTATTTAGTAGCATACATGAATGGGTTAAAAAAGATGGAATATTTATTCATAATCTTCCTATGTATGGAGAGGTAGACCATGGTTTTTATAATTTTCATCCTACATTTTTTTGGGATTTAGTTTTGGCAAATAAATATCAGAAGATTTTAATTGCTAAAAGTACGAAGGAACATATCAATATTTTTAAGGACAGGCAATCCTGTAGTGACGATATTCTATCTATGGATAAAAATAAAACATATGGTATTTGGTCAATTTCCAAGAAAATATATAATGAAGATTTTAAGATACCCAGGCAAGGAGTTTATGACGACAACCTGAAAAATAAAGATGCAATAAAAGATTATTGGAAAGAACAAAGGAAGATATCTGAGCTTAATTCTTCGTTATAATGAATATTGAAAAGTAATTTGTATATTAAAAACTAGATGATTAAATAATATTTTGTCTGTTGTTGGGAATGTTGTGGGGAAAACCCCATTTCACAAAAAAGGGGTTCTACCCAATTCAGACGGGGTCAAATAGATCACGCGAAAGGCCTCCCTCTTCGTTCTTGATTGGTTTTAGAGCGTCCCAGAAACGCTTAAAACTCTTACGATGACAGTATTAAGCAATGCAGTAGATATCTAATTGTGCCATAGCGTGCCAACCCTTTGTTGTGGGGAATTATTTAAGCGATTGCATTGGTTAAATAATCCCCCCTGACGTAGGGGAGATCTGCAAGGAAAAAGAATGATCTATATGTCTGGGTTCACATCCTCACAGAAAACATAATCTATTGGTATTTATTCCCCATATGTATTGTATAAGTGGATATTTTATTCCAAGATTCATAGAGTGCTTTTCTTGCTTTTAGTGCTGCCAATTCCAACTGATAAGTGACCTTCTGTCGCTTCTGGATTTCAATCTTTCGCTCATGGTTTCTGCTAAATTTGAAAAATCAGTCTGGATACCCTTCCGCATTTGACCATTTAAGAAATGATTATTCCACTAGTAGTAAAATAACTAACAAAAGAAAGTCATCAAGAATATGGAGGAATATGGAAAACAAGATCAAGGGAACAAAAAAGTCAATAAACCAAAGACATTCCCAATTCCGTATACATTAGGAGTAATTAAAGAGAATATTACTATTTCTACTAATGCTGATTCTAAAGAAGAAATAATTAATCAAGCATTTAAATTTCATCAAGAAGGTAATTTTCTAGAAGCAGTAAAATATTATCAAAACTTCATCAATCAAGGTTTTATTGATCACAGAGTTTTTTCTAATTATGGCGAAATTTTAAAAGATCTTGGCAAATTAGAAGAAGCAGAAATATTAACACGCAAGGCGATTAAACTTAATCCTAATTACGCAAATGCTCATTGTAATCTAGGAGGCATATTGAATAATCTCGGAAACTTAAGAGAAGCAGAAATATCAACACGCAAAGCGATAACACTTAAGCCTAATTACGCAGAGGCATATTCCAATCTGGGAGGCATATTGCTGAATAAAGGCAACTTAAAAGAAGCAGAAATGTCAACACGTAAAGCAATTGAACTTAAGCCTGATTACGCAAATGCTCATTGTAATCTAGGAGGCATATTGAATAATCTAGGTAACCTAAAAGAAGCTCAAATATCTACACGCAAAGCAATTCAACTTAATCCTGATTACGCAAATTCTCATTATAATCTTGGAGAAATATTGACTAATCTCGGCAACTTAAAAGAAGCAGAGTTATCACTTCGCAAAGCAATACAACTTAAACCAGATTACACAGATGCTTTTTTCAACCTTTCACTCATAGAGCTTCTAAAAGAAAATTACGAATCCGGTCTAGAGCATTACGAATATAGATATAAAAGAAAAAGGTATATATGCATACATGCCAATCCAAATATTGAAAAAGTTAGTAATAGAAAGTTGAAAAAAGGAGAAAAACTTTTAGTTGTTAGTGAACAAGCTCCTGGTGATGTCATATTTCATATGCGTTATTTGTTACCTCTTAAAGAACAAGGAATAGATATTTCGTTCTGTGCCCCTAACAAACTACATAGCTTGATTAAAGACTCTGGTATTCATGACAATCCACTTTCTCCTGAGGAATGCAGTCGATTAACAGAAGGAAAATGGATCCCATTATTATCTTTACTTAAGTATTTTTCAATCAGTCCTCAGAACCCACTCATCAATACTCCATATATCTCATCAACTCAGATGCTAAAAGATAAATGGCGGAAAATTCTCTCTAAGGAAAAGAGACCAATCATTGGTATTAATTGGCAAGGTAATAAAGAAACTGAAACTTCTTATAAGGGGCGTTCTATACCTTTAGAAAAATTCTCAAAGCTTCTAGAGAAAAATGACATTCGTTTCCTTTCCTTTCAAAAAGGTTTTGGTTCAGAACAAATGGAAAAATGTTCATTTAAAGGAAATTTTGTTCATTGTCAGGATCAGATTAATGACATATGGGATTACTCCGAAACAGCTGCAATTATAGAAAGCTGTGATTTAATTATTACTAATGACTGCAGCCTGGGTCCTTTAGCCGCTGGAATTGGTAAAAATGTGTGGTTATTGCTAAGAGATATACCTTTTTGGTACTGGGGACTTACTGGAGAAAGTACATTTTGGTATCCATCTATGAGATTATTCAGACAAAAAGAACGTGATAATTGGGATCCAGTAATAGAAAGAATATCAACCTCAATCCAACAAGAGTTAAAAATCACTAGACTCTAAAGATAGTAGGACTAAAATATTTTATAACTTATATATTAATACTTGATTTAAGACAACGGTAATGGAATCAATCATCGCCACACCTTTATATTTAATCTATTGGTCAAAGATAGAAATAAAATTTCTATATCTTTTTTTAATCAACCATTCTAATATGGTTAAAGTTGTAATAATGGCAAGCATTTTGAATTCTAGTTTTTTAGAAAGAATTCCCTATTGAGTAAGATTTAAGCTTGTTTTGGGGGATTTCTTTTTCCTCCTTTTGGATTTCCCCTGTATTTAGTTAGTGAAATTAATCCAACCAGTAATGATGTATTTATTGCCTGCTTTTAAAACGTTTCCTTTGTGCGCATGGGTCCATTCAGCAGGCCAAATCAATGTTAAGCCTTTTCTTGGTTGTATCTCAAGATCATAATTACTGAAATATGTTGAGCCTCCCTCTCGAACATCATTTAAGTAAGTCATAAATACAAAAATACGGTGAAGACTGTCTATAGAAAAACGTTCGGTATGGATCTTTTTGAAATGTTGCCCTGGTTTATATCGTTGAAGGTTGAAAGTTCCAATTTCATACTTTTGAGAATTTTCTTTTAAAAAAGACCATTGTGAAATGTAATCTTTATGGCATTCAAATAATTCCTCAAAGTATTGTTTGAAGATCTCATTACCTGGTAGAAGAATATCTTTGGGTTGAATTGCTATATCTGTACTATCTTTGATAGTAGTGTGAACCACACCCCCTGAGATGCCTTTCTGTTGTTTGGCTGAATTGAGTTCAAAATAGTTGATAAGATCTTCACATAATGAGAGTGGTTCTATAATCCATGAATTAATAAAAGTTGGATTCAGGAAGGCTTTATTAGTGATTACTCTTTTCATCTTTACTTATGAGTAAATATTCATTTTTAAATCAGTGTAATCAAATATAACAGAACCATTTCCTTCTCTTAATTTTTTTATACCCTCTAAATATTTTCCTTGTTTCATTAAGACTTTTCCTAATCCACTTATGGCCTTATCATAATCTTTTTGGATATTAATTGCTCTTTGAAAACTAGAAGAGGCATCATCTAATCTCTGTTGATTCATGAGAGTAAATCCTAGGTTGGTATGAGCTTCTAGTAAATCAGGATTCAGCTCAATTGCTTTGCGGGTAAATATTTCTGCTTCTTGTAATTTCCCAAGATCTCTCAATATGGCTCCCAGATTGGAATACGCAAGTGCGTAATCAGGATTCAGCTCAATTGCTTTGCGGGTAAATATTTCTGCTTCTTGTAATTTCCCAAGATCTATCAATAAGACTCCCAGATTAGAATGCGCCTCAGCGAAATTAGGATTGAGTTCAATGGTTTTGCGAAAAGGTTGTTCTGCTTCTTGAAGTTTCTTTTGCCCAATAAGGATGGATCCAAGTAGGAAATGAGAGTTAAAGAGATTGGGCTTAAGTTCTATTGATTTTTGTATAGATACTTCTGCTTCTTGTAATTGTCCTAGGTCTTTTAAAACTGCCCCAAGGTTGAGATGCGCCTCAGCAAAATTAGGATTGAGTTCAATGGTTTTGCGTAGGGGTTGTTCTGCTTCTTGAAGCTTCTTTTGCCCAATAAGGATTGATCCAAGAAGGAAATGAGAATTAAAGAGATTGGGATTCAGTTCAATTGCTTTGCGAATAGAGACTTCTGCTTCTTGTAGTTGTCCTAGATGAACATAACCATTAGCAAGGTTCCCCCAAGCAGGAGCTAATTGAGGGTCAGATTCAGTCGCTTTGATTAATAAAGATAATGCTTCTTGTTTGTTGCCTGTATTGAGTTCAATACTCCCTAGATTCGTTAAAGCTGGAGCGTAAGAACTATTGATTTTTATAGCTTTTTGATAATAGTTTTTAGCAGTATTAACATCCCCAACAGCTTGATATGTATTACCTAGATCTTTAATTGATTCATAATCATTAGATTGAATATTTAGAGCTTTATTGAAATAT
>QBWB01000040.1 GCA_003284185.1 Prochlorococcus sp. AG-315-C08 | reverse complement strand
GGCATAGCCCGTCAGCCAGAAGCTGAAGGAAAGATTAGAGGTACTCTTCTTCTTTCTTTTGCTTTCATGGAATCACTAACCATTTATGGTCTTGTGGTTGCATTGGTGCTTCTCTTCGCTAACCCTTTTGCTGGTTAATTGATTCAAAAAAGAGGCTGTTAATCAAATTAATTAATTTCGATCTTCTCAGCCTCTCAATTTTGAAAATAATTAGCCCAATTGCCTTATTCCGGCTTGCTTAATGTTTTGCACCCCTACCTCATGACAAGTTTGCTTTTGTTTGGTGCTGGAGGTCTTTTTGACTTCGATGCAACACTGCCGCTCATGGCGGTCCAGGTTGTTATCCTCACATTCATCCTTAACGCTCTTTTCTTTAAGCCTGTTGGCCGAGTAGTTGAAGAAAGAGAGGGTTATGTCAATACTTGAGAGTGATTAGAAAAATCAACTCAAGGAAGCAAGGATTGCTGCTCAGAAAGTAATTCTTGAGGCTGAGCAAGATTCAGATAACCTTTACAAAGAAGCTTTAGCTCTGGCAACATCAGAAGCTAATTCATCTAGAGAGGAGGCAAGACGTGAAATTGATTCACAAAGAGATAATGCTCTTAGTCTACTCAAAAGTGAAGCTGATAGCCTTGGCAATTTAATAGTAGAAAGATTACTGGCACAACAAGTAAAACCGGAACAAGTAGCTGGATTTTACCGACCATTTTTGTTGTTGTTCCAAGTTTTCCAATTCCGCGAGCAAGCAAGCGCAAATAAAAAACTCCTGACAAAGCCCCAATTAAGAGACTTAAACAAGCTTGAGTTCCCCAAAAGAAACCAGCTATTCCAACAGCAAAAAATGTCAGAAAAAATGTCAGCCGATAGATGCGAACCTGTAGTTCGACATACTCATCTGACATGATTGCAGGCTGTGAAGCCAGGGAATCATTTTCCAGCAGGGGCTGGTGACTTGAACGATTTCCAATTATCTCAGACTCCACGAAAATTCCTCCTTGAGGAGTTTCTTAATGTCATCGAGAATTTTGGATACAAACAAGCCACCTAAGCTCTCTGCAAAGGCCCGCGGAATCTATCACGCGGCTTGCCTGGAAACAACTAAATAAACGCTTATCACTTCCTCATCAGAGAATAATTAGAAATGGATGAAAAGTTAAGTCTGAATAAATTTTTACTAACTCATATTAATTAAAATAGAAAGGTTGGGGAATCCTATAAAATATTTTCATCTGACAAAATAATTAATAGATAGTTTAACTTTATAGATTTTTTTTAACTATTAAGGATTTGGTAAAGAGTTTAATAAAAGCTATTAAGAAAGTTTTTATTCAGTCCCTAACAAATTCAATTAATAAAATTAATAGGGCTTGGCAGATTAGGTTTTAAACGTCTCAATGGAATATAAGCAATTAATCCATTGACAGATATTTCCTATAGAAATAACAAATCAAAGAAAAAAAACGAGGAACATTCAATAAATAATAAAATCCTTCCTTTGCCATGGAAATTTTGGCCTAGAGAAGGACGCCTTATCTTTGGATTAATTGCTTTTTGGAGTATGGCAGGAATATTTATTCTCGGATCAGCTAGTTGGTGGGTTGCAAATAGAGAGATGGGTGATGGTGCTTATTACATAAAAAGACAAATAATATGGCTCACTGCTAGTTGGAGCATTTTTTACTTAGCTATAAATATTAACTTAAAAAAGTGGCTTAGATATAGCGGCCCTTGTCTTTTGGTTGGAATGATAATGATTGCCCTGACAAGTTTCTTTGGGAGCACAGTAAATGGTTCAACAAGATGGTTGATAATCGGCCCTCTTCAGGTCCAACCATCAGAATTAATTAAACCATTCATCATTCTTCAAAGTGCAAAAATATTTGGGCAATGGGAACGATTAGATTCTGAAAAAAAACTTTTTTGGCTAACAATTTTTGCATCTATTATAATTTTGATAATAAAACAACCAAATTTAAGTACTGCTGCCCTAACAGGAATATTACTTTGGATGATTGCATTTTCTGCTGGAATTAATTTTAAATATCTTTCCTATACTGCCTTGTCAGGTTTTGTTTTAGGTTCAATTAGTATTCTTTCAAATGAATATCAAAAAATACGTGTAATGTCATTTCTTGATCCGTGGCAAGACCCACAAGGCAATGGATATCAATTAGTTCAAAGTCTTTATGCTATTGGATCAGGTGGATTATTTGGAGAAGGATATGGTCTTTCAATGCAGAAATTACAATATTTACCAATTCAAAGCACTGACTTTATTTATGCTGTATTTGCAGAAGAATTCGGTTTTTTCGGATCTATTTTACTTTTAACTTTTCTACTTCTTATTGCATATTTAACTTTAAAGATATCACTTCGATGTAGAAATAATTATTCGAAACTAATTGCAATGGGATCTGGAACTATTCTAGTTGGTCAATCAATCATGCATTTAGCAGTTGCATCAGGAGCCATGCCAACGACTGGACTACCTTTGCCATTGATTAGTTATGGGGGTAATTCATTAATTTCAAGCTTGCTAATTGCTGCATTACTGGTCAGAGCTTCTATTGAATCATCAGATGTAATAAATAAAAAAACACTCGTTCAGACTCTTAGGTAGATAATCTAAATATTGAAATCAGCATGGCAACTTACTTTTTGATTATTTCTTCTCTTGATTTGGCTTTAGCTGATCTAGCTCGTACCGGAGAGCAATTAACTAGTGGTGGACTAAATAATCCAACGCCATTATCACTAATATTAGTTTTTTCAGGTGGTCTTTTAACAAGCTTGGGGCCCTGTTCCTTATCTCTTCTTCCCATTACAATTGCTTATTTAGCTGGTTTTAAAGACAACCAAAAGCCACTTCAAAGAAGTCTAAATTTCTGTAGCGGCATTGTTATTTCACTAATAATACTTGGAAGTTTAAGTGGCTTTTTAGGAAAGATTTACGGACAATTACCAATACTCTTTTCAATACTAATAAGTCTACTAGCGGTAACTATGGGTCTAAATCTTCTTGGAATAGTAAAATTTTCCTTTCCTGTAGGCCCTGACCCTGAGGTTTGGAAACAAAAAGCACCTCCAGCATTGGCTCCCTTGTCTGCGGGGTTAGCATTTGGATTAGCATCTTCACCATGCACCACACCGGTCTTAGCGGTCCTTCTTTCCTGGGTTGCACGACAGGGTGATCCCCTCAGTGGATCTATATTTCTAACAATCTTTGCAATCGGGCAAGTAATGCCTCTATTAATTGCAGGTACATTTGCTGCAAGTATTCCAAAAATTTTGTCCGTTCGCGCTTTTGGGCAATGGGTTCCACCTATTAGCGGAGTAATTTTATTAACAGTTGGTCTTTTAAGCTTAATCTCCATTTGGTTTTGAATGAAATGAAAAAAATTAGCCAAGTTTTTAATTGGCTTTCAAGTTTAAAAATTGCAATATTCCTTTTATTTTTAATAGCACTTTCTTGTGCACTTGGGACAGCGATACCTCAACTAGAAAATGATGAATTTTATTTAAGTAATTTCAACAAAACTCCTTTCATTGGATTATTTAATGGCAATACATTGCTTTTTTTACAAATTAATCAAATATATACAAGTATTTGGTTTTTATTCTTACTGATTTGGTTAGGTATATCTCTTTCTGTTTGTAGTTGGAGAAGACAATTACCTATGATTAAATCAGCTTTGAAATGGGTTGATTATAAATCTTCTCGTCAAATAGCAAAGCTTTCGATAGCTCAAACGATACAAACCAATGATGCATCCGAAAGCTTAAATAAGCTTACTAAAAAGCTTAAAGATAAAGGATGGAATATTAAAGAGAATACGAGAAGAATAGCAGCAAGAAAAGGAGCGATTGGGAGAATAGGACCAATATTAATACATTTTGGAATGATAGTTTTAATGATTGGAGCAACCTATGGAGCTTTAAATGGAGAAAGCTTAGAAAGGTTTTTAGTCCCTGGAAGATCTATTGAATTATCAGACAAGAATGAAGGGGGAAAAGTAACAATTGAATTAAGAAATTTCCAAATCGATAGAGATCCAAAAGGCAGAGCAGAGCAGTATCGTTCTTTAATTAATATTCTAGAACCAAATAATTCAATAAAAGAAAAGGAAATTAGTGTGAATTATCCATTTAGATATAAAGGAATAACTATATATCAGGCTGACTGGGCCTTAGCAGCTGTAACAATTCAAATTGACAATAGTCCAAAGCTACAAATACCCATCCAACCTATTCCAGAATTAGGGGAACAAATATGGGGCACAATAGTTCCTACAAAAAATAATGGAGAAGATCCTATATTATTAACCATGAATAATGAACTTGGGCCAGTATTAGTTTACGATAGAAATGGCAATAAAATAATAACATTAAGAATAGGAGAATCTCCCCAAAAAGTTGGGGACAGTTTTATAAAAGTGATAAGTATCATTCCAAGCAGTGGATTACTACTAAAGCATGATCCAGGGGTACCATTTGTTTATACCAGTTTTGCGATAATACTTCTAGGTGGTTGTCTAAGTATTATCTCTACAAATAAAATTTGGGCATTATATGAGGCAGATCAATCATTATTATATATAGGTGGTTTAAGCAACAGAAACCTTACAGGATTATCAAAAGAGTTGCCCGAATTAATAAAAACGATTTAATCCGTTAACTAAATATTATTTCTTGTTCCATGACAAACTCTTATAACAGTATGAACATTTCCTCTTGGATTAAAATCAGCTTCTAATTGCATCCAAATTGGGTTAGAAGTAGAAACAAGGTCATCAATTATTTTATTAGTAACTTCTTCATGAGAAATTTTTCTTTCACGAAAGCTATTTAAATAAAGTTTAATCGATTTTAATTCTATTATATTTTTATTGGGTTGATAAATTAAGTGCAAATTTGCAAAATCTGGATACCCTGAAAAAGGACATTTACATGTAAATTCAGGAAATTCTATTGAGATTTCATAATCTCTAGTTGGTTTAGGATTTGGGAAGCAAATTAAGACTCCTTCCTTTATCTCTCTTTCTCCATACATTATTCCTTTCTCTGTATCTTCTTGATTAAACATATTTGCAGTGTATCTAAAACCCACAATACATAAAAACTTTATTTTAAAAAATCAAATTTCATTCATTTTTTCTTAAAAGGTGAAATCTCAAGTCAGCACAAAAGAACTTTTGTAGCATTTGAGACAACTAAGGTTCATCTTTTAATCCTTAATAGATAAATAATTCAAGCCTCATATGGATATCATTCTTTCCGACACAAGCAGTGGGACATTTATAGAGCCCACAAGTGTCCATGGAATCTTATGGCTACAAACCCATTTTGAATCTACTCATTGGAAGTCTCTTGCTGAAGGCGAAGTAAAAATCCCTTGCAAAGAGTCTCAAATGCTTTTTGAAGATGCAATTTTAGCTGGTCTAAATGTCAATTTCATTAATGCTCTTACTATTTCAGACAAATTTTGATCCAAAAGTCTCTAAGATTTAAAAAGTTCTTCTTAGTCATATGAAAAAAATAGAGGCCATAATCCGTCCTTTTAAGCTTGAAGACGTGAAAATTGCATTAGTCAACGCTGGAATAGTAGGGATGACAGTTAGTGAGGTAAGGGGCTTTGGAAGACAAAAAGGACAAGTTGAAAGATATAGAGGTTCTGAATTCACTGTTGAGTTTCTGCAGAAATTAAAAGTCGAAGTAGTTGTTCCTGACGATAAGACAGAAATAGTTCTGAAAGCTATCGCTGATGCAGCAAAAACTGGTGAAATTGGTGATGGGAAAATTTTTGTAACTCCGATTGAATCAGTTGTTCGTATTAGAACTGGAGATCAAAACGAATCAGCTCTTTAAATTAAAGTTTCTTTCACAAATTCTTCAACTTCTAGATGTTCTCTTTGAAGCTCATCACCCATCCAAAGAAGATATTCCTGATTACCCGCCGGTCCCTTTATTGGTGAGGGAATTAAGCCTTTGGGATACCATCCATATTTTGATGATTCACTAATTATTCCCTTTATAGCTTCAATATGTAAAAAAACATCTCTAACAACACCACCTTTGCCCACTTTTTCACGTCCAACCTCAAATTGAGGTTTGACAAGTATTAAAAGCTCAACGTCTTCAGGGAGAAGAAGGGCTTTAATAGAGGGCATAACAATTTTGAAGGAAATAAAAGATAAGTCCGCAACTGCGAGATCTGGTCGAGGATCATCAACCCTAAACAACTTTTCAGGATTTAGATAACGAATATTTGTCCGCTCCATAAGAACTACTCTTGGATCATTTCTAATACTCCAAGCAGTTTGTCCATATCCCACATCCACTCCATAGACCTTCGAAGCTCCGAACTGCAAAAGGCAATCTGTAAAACCACCGGTTGAGATGCCTGCATCCAAACAAACTCGATTCTTTACTCGTAAGGGGAATTTATTTAACGCCTCAACTAACTTTTCACCACCCCTAGATACAAACCTCGATGGTTGACTAA
>QBWB01000039.1 GCA_003284185.1 Prochlorococcus sp. AG-315-C08 | reverse complement strand
CCACTTCATTAATGGGAACTTATAAAAGATTCCCAATAAATCTAATAAGAGGAAAAGGCTCTTGGGTTTGGGATGATAATGGAAAAAAATATCTTGATGGTGTTGCAGGAATCGCAACCTGCTCACTCGGTCATAGTGATAAAGCTCTAAAAAAATCCCTAACCAAACAACTTAATAAATTACAGCATGTCTCCAATCTCTATTTAATTCCCGAGCAAGAAGAACTAGCAGATTGGTTGACAAGAAATAGTTTTGCAAAAAGCGTCTTTTTCTGCAATAGCGGAGCTGAAGCTAATGAAGCTGCTATTAAATTAGCAAGGAAGTATGGACATCAGAATCGTCATATCGATCAACCAATTATTCTTTGTTGCAAGGAAAGCTTTCATGGAAGAACTCTTGCAGCAATAAGTGCAACAGGTCAACCGAAATACCATAAAGGATTCGAGCCGATGGTAGATGGCTTTAAATTTTTCAATTACAACGACAATGAATCTTTTGAAAATTTATTTACTCATTTAGAAGAAAAAGGTCCAAAAGTAGCTGCAGTATTAATTGAGCCCATACAAGGCGAAGGTGGTGTAAACGTTGGGAAAGAGTCATTCTTGAAATTAATCAGAGAGAAATGTTTCAAAAATAATGTTTTATTGATATTCGATGAAGTTCAAACAGGTATGGGAAGGACAGGAACTCTTTGGGGATATGAGCAATTTGGTATTGAGCCTGATGTTTGTACACTGGCTAAAGGACTTGGTGGAGGGCATGCAATTGGAGCCCTTTTAGTAAATCAATCTGCTGATATATTTGAGCCTGGCGACCATGCAAGTACTTTTGGGGGGAATCCTTTTGCTTGCAGAGCAGCATTGACAGTAGGAGAAGAAATAAAAAGAAGAGACCTCTTGACAGACGTAAAGAAGCGAGGAGAGCAACTAAAAGTTGGATTGACGAATCTTTCTAAAAAATATTCAAGTATTTTTATTGAGACCAGAGGAATGGGACTCCTTCACGGGCTTGTATTAAAAGAAAACATTAATTTGACAGCACTAGACATTGTAAAAGCTGCTTTAAAAGAAAATTTACTAATAGTTTCTGCTGGTGAAAAAGTAGTTCGAATGGTTCCTCCTTTAACCATTACACAAAAAGAAGTCAATCAGCTTTTAGAGAGACTCGACACATGCCTAAAGAAGCTTTCATAAAAAAATCATATTTTCATTTAGAAGGTCAAACATCTGAACGAAGAGATATAAAGCTTGGATTAGATCGTATGAAAATGGCTATTGATGCTATGGGACTTCCCTGTAAAGAGACCCCTGCGATACAAATAGCTGGGACAAATGGTAAAGGTTCTATTTCTAGTTTCATCAACAGTATTCTCACCACCGTAGGCATTAAAACTGGAATAACTACTTCACCTCATTTAGTAGATTGGATTGAGAGGATATGCATAAACAACAAACAAATACCAATAAAAGAATTTGATCTTTTCAAAAAAAATATAAGCCCAATAGTAGATAAATATGAGCTAACTCCTTTCGAATCAATAATTGCAATAGCTTTAAAATATTTCTCTTCAAAAAGCGTAGAAATTCTTATTCTTGAAGTAGGACTCGGCGGAAGGCTTGATGCAACAACATCTCATAGTAATAGGCCTATTATCGCTCTAGGAGCTATAGGCCTTGATCATTGCGAATACTTAGGTGACAGCTTAGAACAAATCGCCAAAGAAAAAGCCGCAGTGATAACGCCAAGAAGTACAGTTATAACTGCAAATCAGCACCCTATTGTTAATAGAGTCATAAAAGCTACAGTTGAAAGACAAAATGCGAAAATTCACTGGGTAAATCCACTATCAAATGATTGGGAGCTTGGAATACCAGGATTAATACAAAGAGAAAATGCAGCTGTTGCAAAAGGTGCTATTGAGTCATTAAAGGCAATTGGGTGGAATATTTCTGAAAATGATATTCGTAAAGGTCTTTCCATAGCAAAATGGCCTGCAAGACTACAAAAATGCAAATGGCAAGGGATGCCAGTTGTTCTAGATGGTGCTCATAATCCACATGCAGCAAAACAATTATCAATCGAGAGAGATACATGGAAAGATCAAGCGTCTGGCGTTATATGGATACTTGGGATTCAAAAACAAAAAGATGTTAAGAACATTTTGAATTACCTTCTCAAGAAAAATGATATAGCATGGATCGTTCCTATTCCTGGTCACAACAGCTGGTCTAAAGAGCAAATCCTGGATTATTGCCCAAAGTGTTCAAGTACAATCAATGAAGCTACTAGTGTTCAAGAAGTCTTATCGATCCTTCTAAAGACAAAGAAATGGGTATCTCCTCCTCCCGTTATCGCAGGATCACTATATTTAATAGGCGATCTATTTGATAAGAAACTACTTGATAGTTGATTTAATTATACTAAAAGAATCATCTAGGAAGGGTCACTATTCATCAACCATCCTTTAAGTTTTCCAGGATTAAGGAGGCCTGTTGGGTCATAGTTCCTCTTGGCTTGTACTTGATCAGAATCAATCACACCAAGGCCTCCATCCTCAACAGTTATTGCATGTGGATTGAAAATTACAGCTCCCAAATCTTTGCAACGACTTATCAACTCGTTCATTGATTCTTCCCCCTGCCAATTCACGACTGGCAAAGAAGCCATTCTTTGCTCACCATTCTGACGAACGCATTCTATATGCCAAAGAAGATTATCACCCCACTCAGTCTTAAGTGTTTGCATCATCTCTAACTCAGGTTGAGGAAGAAGCATTTGCAAATATGTCCAATTAGGATTCAGGCTGCGCATATGCAAAGTTGTATGATTCCAAGATAATTCTCGTAAGCCTGTTCCAGCCTTTAGGTTTTCAGGACCAAGATCATAGAAATCTGCATTACTTAATTTTGAAAGTCGTCGAATTGTGCTTACACCATCGGGTGCAACTAAGAGTAAAATTCTATGTTTATTTTCTGGCATGCCACACCAGTGGGGAAGCCTATCAACAATCTCTTTCTCTAGTAGAGTCGCTAAATAGAGCTCAAGTGCAGCACAATTGATATTTTTTAATAGTTGCACTGCTTGAGGCCACTCCAAACAATCGACAACAACTTCATGCCATTTAAGCAAAGGAGTTGTTGTTATTGTTAATGCAGTAATTATCCCATTAGTTCCATAGGCATGATTCAAAGCTTCTGCATCATCTGCAAATAACTTCAATTTTTGAGGAGAGTCCTCTAGCGTTATTATTTCAAGTTCTTTTAAATGCCCAGGATCTCGTAAAAAGCCCCATCTAACAGAGCCTATACCTCCCGAACCTCCAGCAATAAAACCAGCAACGGAGGCACTTCTCCAGGTGCTTGGGAGCAATCGTAATTGACGACCATAGTCAATCAATACTTCATTAATATCTCTCATTAGACAACCCGCTTCCACTGTTATTTCTCCTGTTTCTTTATTGAAATGTCTTATCTTACGAAGACCAGACATAACCATAACTATTCCACCTTTCATAGGGACACATTGCCCGTAATTCCCTGTTCCTGAACCTCTCAAGGTCAAAGGAACAGAATATTTATTGCAAATCTCGGCTGTATTTATAATTGCATTTACTGATAAGGGACGAACTACTATCTCAGCTATACAATTCTTCAACTGCTTATTTAGTATCGGAGAATAATCATAAAAATCTTTAGACAGCCTTTTCAAGTCCGAAGATTTTTGATAAAGCTCCAAATCGGCAACTAATTTGAGCTCGCTTTTAACTTTTTCTATTTCGTACTTCTGAGTCATTAGAGGAAATCAATAAATTTCGAGTTTTTCTTTAAGAATTTAATCCAAGAAGTTCCCCTTAACTACTACTCTTTTTTTAGGCTTGCTTGATAATGCTTCCACCCAACTATTTGAATCTAACAACACCCAATCAGCAGGACTTCCTATTGCTAAATTCCCCTTCCATTCAAGACCTAGTAAATGTGCCGCAGAGGTGCTAAATGGTGAAAGTCCCAATCTATCCCATGGTGATAAATGAGCAATTGACATTGAAAAGGCCATCAAATTAATCGGATCAAAACTTGATAGAGGAAACCAAGAATCATTCACATTGTCGCCTCCTACAGCTACAACCACCCCAGCCTTTTGCAATTCAAAGATAGGGGCTAATGGCCGTTTAATTAACGTAGAACGATCTTTTCTTCCGAGCAACCAAGAGTTCGTAAGTGGCAAAGCTACTACATTTACTTTGTATCTATACAATTTTGCCGCCAGCTGGGATAATTTTTGTTGACCTAATAGAGCCATGCTACTCAAATGGCTACAAGTTATTGATACCTTATTTTCAACTTGCTCTAATGCTTTTAAAAGTAATTTCAACCCTGCTGCAGCACTTGATTGAGACTCATCAATATGAAGATCAATATCACAATCAAGCTGATTCCCAAGTTGAATTAAGTGCACTAAAGATTTAAAAGTTTTTTTCTTGTTATAAGGTGGTGCAACGACTCCTCCTAAAAGATCTCCAGAAAATGCAACTCTTTTAGCCAAAAGTTCACCTTCATATGTCTCCCAAAAATCCAATGGAACTAGAGCTACATATTGCAAGAGAATTTTTTCTTGCCATTTTTTTCTAACGTCCCCTAGAAGATCCCAATCATTGAGGGCATTTTTTCCAAAACTATCAATATGAGAGCGTATTGCTCTGATTCCATTTGAGAAGGCTAGATCTAATGATTTTCCCGAGCTACAAAGCAAGTCCTCCTCGGATCTAGCTGCATAATTTCTCAAATTTGCTTCAAGAGCACCATCATAACTACCTCTTAAATTAGGAGAACGCTTCCATGTAAATGCCTTATCAATATGAGCATGAGGCTCTATAAATCTAGGTAATAGAATCTCATTAGGGAGCTTAGAGTCTTCAGGTATCCCTTTGATTGAAGAAATTTTTCCATCTTTCCAGGAGAGTCGAAGCGAACACAACCCCTCCAAATCAACTGGTAGCCCACAAATATTTGCTCCATCCCCAATTAAACATCTGGGCACCAAAACATCTATGCATCCTGATGCTTGAGTAGTTGCAAAAAGTTCTTCTTTTTCGAAAGTCACCTAAAAATACGATCCCCAAATCCAAAGCCTCTTTTCAAGGCCTTCAAATTTACATTAACTTTAATATCTTAGAAATGCGTTGTGATCAACATACAAAAAGTGATAAATCAAGAAATTTTCCAGTTAGAATAAAAAAAGAAGATATTTAGCAAAGTCATTTTAAAAATTTAAAATGACAAAAGTTTGGTAGATTCTCATTATGAGGCGGGTGTCGCCAAGTGGTTAAGGCAGCGGCTTGTGGTGCCGCCATCCGGGGGTTCGAATCCCCTCACTCGCCCTTAAAATTCTTTTTTTTAATCCTATTTTATAAATTCTCTAGACTATTTTTAGTTCAAAGAAAAATATAGGTTCGCAATGACAACAGCCCAACTACAGAAAAGTATAAAAGAACCTATTAATAACTTTAGAGGCAGCTATTGGATTACCACCTTTGGATGTCAAATGAACAAAGCCGACTCAGAAAGGATGTCGGGGATATTGGAAGAGATGGGATATCAGCTCGCAGAAGAAGAACTTAAGGCTGATTTAGTTCTCTACAACACATGTACTATTCGTGATAGTGCTGAGCAAAAAGTTTATAGCTACCTAGGTAGACAGGCGATCAGAAAAAGACTATTACCACATTTAAAAATTATCGTTGCAGGTTGTCTAGCGCAACAGGAAGGAGAAGCCCTTTTAAGAAGAGTCCCCGAAATAGATCTTCTAATGGGACCTCAACATGCCAATCGGCTGAAAAGCTTGCTCAATCAAGTTGACAATGGCCAACAAGTCCTAGCTACTGAAGAACAATTTATACTTGAGGATATAACCAACCCGAGAAGAGATAGTTCTATTTGCGGATGGGTAAATATCATTTACGGATGTAATGAACGTTGTACATATTGTGTAGTTCCTTCAGTAAGAGGAAAAGAACAATCAAGATCTCCAGAAGCAATTAAATATGAGATAGAAAAGTTAGCAAAAAGTGGTTATAAAGAGATAACTCTTTTGGGGCAAAATATAGATGCCTATGGCAGAGATTTTAAGATTACTGACCAAAGAAGCTCTACACAAATAACCCTTTCCTATCTATTAAAATATATTCATGATATTGATGGAATAGAACGTTTTAGATTTGCGACTAGCCATCCTAGATACTTTACTAAAGAATTAATAGATGTTTGTGCAAAACTTCCAAAGGTCTGTGAACACTTTCATATTCCATTTCAAAGTGGAAGCAACAAAATTTTAAAAAGAATGGCTCGAGGATATACTATCGAAAGCTATAAAGATATTATTTATTATATTAAAGAGAAGATACCTAATGCAGCTATTAGTGGTGATGCAATTGTTGCTTTTCCAGGAGAAAGTGAAAAGGATTTTGAGCAAACCTTATCAGTTATTGATGATATAAAATTTGACCATGTAAATACTGCTGCATACTCGCCTAGGCCGAATACCCCAGCAGCTTCTTGGCCTGATCAATTATCTGAAGACACAAAAGTTAAGAGACTAAGAGAAATAAATAATTTGGTAGAGAATATCGCCAAAGAAAGAAATGAAAGATATAGAAATTCATTTCAAGAAATACTTATTGAGAATATAAATCCCAAAGATAGTTTACAGTTAATGGGGCGTACGCGTACAAACCGTCTTACGTTTTTCCCAAGGTGCTCAGAGAAT
>QBWB01000038.1 GCA_003284185.1 Prochlorococcus sp. AG-315-C08 | reverse complement strand
AGTATCAATTGTTTCTTGAAATTTATTCTGTTCAAAAAGTGATTTAGCTAGATCTATACTTATTATTTCCAAAATTTTCACCTTTAATTCGTAGATGCCAACTATATCGCGATATCGTTGGCATCTACAAGTTCAGCCCAAAAAGGTTTAGGAAGTGCCGTTGCTTTATGCCGCAATCAAATGATCACAATTTATTAGTGCTGGCAGATATCCATAAATCCCAAATTTATATCCTATTATAAATCACTTTATATTGCTTTTTATTTTATCTATTGGAGCCATAATACTTCTATTTCGTTTAGGATTTTGTTATTCATGCTCCTACTTTATCCCTTGGTTGGGATGAATTGAAATAGTTGCTTTGATCATTAACCTCTTGAAATTTAACTTTGAGTTAATATACTCTTTAAATTTCGCTTTGCTGAATACTCATCTTGAAATTTCTGTATTTTATGAGCAAAAAGATTATCCAAACAGTGAAGGATTTAAATTCATCTCTCTATAAAATTAACTCAATTAGTAAAATTCGGAAACTTATGTTAATTTAGTATTAGAGTTTATACATGCTTTGTATACTCTTTAAGCTCTCAAAAGTATTTATTTAATTTGTATTAGAAAAAATAATGGAACAATCTAAATATTGGAATCATTTATATTCAATTGGTATACAAAAAAAAAATACTTTTTTCCCAGAGCAGTTTTTAACCTATTTTTTTTTCAACGTTCAATTTAACGAGATAATCACAAATACTAAAGAAATTAAGTTATTAGATATTGGATGTGGTTTTGGAAGAAATGTGAGTTTGTTTAAATTATTCACTAATGACATAACATGTATAGATCCCTCTACTGAATCAATTGAATTTTTAAAGGCGAAAATGCCTGATATCAAAGCCTTTATATTCAAACCACCTCTAATTAATTTAGAGAAAAAATTCAATATAATCGTAGGCTGTAACTCACTATACTATATAGATAGTTCAACAATGTTTGATCAATATTTCTCTAATATAATAAATAAACTAAGTTATAAAGGTATATTTATTTTTTCATTTTTAGATATTAGTCATTCATTACTTGATAATTCTTTAAGAATTGATGCTAATATTTATGAAGTTAAAACTGAAGCAGATCCATATAAATATAGAAGTGGTCAGAAAATTTACGTCCCATCAAATGAAATTGATTTTGATTCATATCGATTGAAACTACTTAAAAAAGGTAAAATAAGGGATGAATTTGATGGCAATAAAAGATTTATCAATGTTTATATGTGTCAAAAACTAGATTAGTTTAGCCAATTTATTAGGTTTTATTTGAAATTTATAAATTATAAGTTAATTAGCTTTTCTTTTTAATCGTCTTCTGACCAGTACCCTGATAGATTATGCATTAGTTCATTAGGTATTAAATTATTAATTTTTGACATATCTCGCTCTTTCAATTCATCAATAAATAATTTAAATTCAGCTGTAAATTTTATATTATCAGAGTAGATTTTATTTTTAATTTTTAAACCTAAATCTATAATTTTGTGGCGATACTTTAACTTTCCCCATTTAATTTCTTCATTTAATCCTGAAATATAATTCGAAGGTTTTTGGCAATATATCCTATGATTTTCTACTAATGTTAATGAATCAAGGATTCCTGGATTCACTAAATTAGATTCTTTAATCTTTTCACAATCGCATAAATCATGTGAACTATTATTCATAAGTAATTCTTTTCCTTCTATTTGTCTGAATGAACTCATTATTGATTGAAGTTCATTTAATAATTTAATTGAGTTTCTATGATTATCTTTTTCATTTATAAATATGAAATTTATTCTGTTTGATGAATTTGTTTCATTATATAAGTCTTTATACATTTGTATAGGCATTAGAGATTGTAAAAAATTCGAATCAGATAACTCTATTACTTCCTTTTGAAAGTATAAAAAGTCCTGGTTATATCCCCTTTTTAGATATTCCTTATATATGGACTTTATCGTTTTATATATGTTCCTGTAAACTATTAGATAATTTGGTCTTAAATGAGAAAATAATCCTCTTATACGTTCATATTTTTCATTCCAACATAATTCTTCTAATGTAAATCTGCAAGATAAGTTTTCACTTGAAATCCATATATCATTTTTGGCTTCATTATATAATTTGTTTAAATATTGAATATTATATTTTAAATTTTCTTTAAAATATAATCTATTTATTATTCTAAGATCTCTATTAAGTATAACGTTAATCCTTTGTGACTTATACCATTCATTGGGATTATTTCTTGGCCTAAAACCATGGTATTCAATATTTATAGTATCATTTAAATCTAGATATGATTGAATTAATGTTGATGCAGATTTTGGATTTCCAAGATGTATAAATAATTTTTTCATGGCCATCTTCCTTTTAAAAGCTTTTCAGCTACTTCCCATTCTATATTAAATATTTTTTTATTCATAAATTTAATTCTGGTAAAAGGTACTGCTTTACCTCCTACACTTTTCTTAAAGTCTGCCAACGAATCAGTTTCACTGATTCCACCTCCTAGGTATAAATATTTGCTGGCACCGATTTCATTAAAATGGTTTCTTAGAAAAAAAATTAAAGCCCTAGATGCATCTTTATGATCTGTGTTAAAAGCCATAAAAGAATAATCATATGAATTATCCACTTGCGCTAATACACAAGCTGCAACTAATTTATTTTCATAAAACAGTGAGTAAAGTTTCCATGAATCAGAGCTCAATAACTTGATCCAACTTTCATTATTGAAAATATAAGTTTTTGGGAAATTATTAACCATACTATTATAAGTATATAATTCTGCGAACAATTCAATTGATTTATTGCAGTTTGAATTTTCAATTAGATTATATTTGTGATTCATTTTGTAAATCTGTTTATAACGCTGTTTTGAATCTCTTTTAAGAGTCTCGAAGTAACCTTTGCTGTCATTCTCAAGATCAAGTCTATAGTTATTTCTTTCTTGAATAACATAATAATAAAATTGATTATCTCCATTCGTTTCTAAATCACTCTTTTCTACCCTTGACTGAATAAATCCGGATGAAATACCTTCATCTAAATTATTTAAAACCTTTTTTAAAAAATCTGGTCTTGCGGGACCACAAAATAGTATAGGAGTAGCAATTGCAAAAATATTTCTTTTGAAACTAATGCTCTCTTTCTTTATTAAGTGTATTGGAAACTCTGAATTTCCATCCTCTTCATATTTAAATAAATATTTTTTTATAACATTTTGGTTTGAATATTTTGAAAATTCAAGGAACTCTTTTGTATTGTATGAGTTGATTTTCATTAACCTTGATCTTTCTTATAAAATCTATTTTCGGTGGTTTGATAAAACTCATCTAATGTCGCAGGGGTCATAGAGTTGTATCCAAGAAGCTGTCTTAAATCATCAGATAATGTATTAGCAAAATCCAAGCCAAGTGCTCTTGGATAGTCGAGTTGTTGTTTTATGAAAGGCCTAGAAAAAAAAGGAGTAATTATATGCCTTGTAGATTTTGATTTGTTTTCTCCTGCGCAATGCCATGTATTTCCATGAAATATTAAAACATCACCAATTTCTCCTTCAATCTGTATTGCACTATTCCAAAATTCCTCTTCTGATGGTTTAGTTGAACGAAGATGTGAACCTTCTAGAATCCATGTAGCACCATTTTCTTTTGTAGAATCATCTAACATTATTAATGTATTTACCCATAGCTTATCTGCGCCAGTAAATGACCTCACATCTCTATGAATTGCTTGTGTGTAAATCTTCGAATTTGGCTTAAGCATAGATAAACCCATTGTATTCAAAATAAATTTTTGATTTTCGAAATATTGATCTAAAAACTCTAATAGGATATTACTTTCTAGTAGCCTAAGCATTGTTCTACATAAAATAAATGTATGGTGAGTGGTATCTTTTACCTCATTATAGATGTTTTTCTTTTTCTGAATATTTACAAATAATTCATGATTTTGATGAAATTCTTTTTTTACTTTATTTATAAGTTCATTGGTATAGACACCCGTAAGCTTTGTATATCCATGGCACTGAATATTTTTTATATGATCTGAGAAGCTTTTCATTATTCATCTTTTAATAAAATTATTATATCAACTCAAATCAATTTAAGTATTTACTTTTATAATTCAAATAAAAATGCTTATAATTATTACTATTATTCTTGCTTCACTCATTAAGCTGTTCAAATTAAACATCATTAAAAATGTACGTTAACAAACAACGAAATTGTTACACAACTGAAAAATATGAGAATTTGAGTGATCAATTTGAAAAGCTTTTCCCAAACGAATCATTTATTGGTGACGATATGCTTATTAATAATTGTAATATGCATTTTAATGTGGATGAAGATTTCTCAAATCTATTCAATTCTTTAGCTTTATCGCCAATTTATCAGCAAATGAAATGGAGGCTTCATATATTAGATTATTTTCTCGAAGTTGCTTTAAAGAGCGATGGTTCTTATGTAGAATGTGGTGTATTTAGAGGATTTAAAAGTTATTTCCTTTTTAAGAGGCATAAAGATAAAATTAACTCAAGAAACAAATATCTTTTTGACACATTTGAAGGTATACCGAAGAAATATAGTGATGGTAGTCCTATAACGAATGATGAGCATAGAAAACGTTCTTTGCATGAATTTATTATTAATCGCTTTGCAGAATTTGATAATACTCACATAATTAAGGGTGCGGTTCCAGATTCTTTAGAAAATGTTGATGTTACTGATGTTTCATTCCTACATCTTGATATGAATTCTTGGCAAGCTGAAATTGGCGCATTGAAATATTTCCTGCCACGTATGTGTAAAAATTCTATTGTTATATTGGATGACTTTGGGCTATTTAGTCATAGAGAACAAATGAATCATGAACTACCTTTCTTGAGGGCTAGAGGATATAGAATACTCGAACTCCCAACCGGTCAAGGTATAATACATATTTAACTTTTATGTTTAATTATAATTTAGATATTGAAGATATTTTACTTGAAGCAAGAGAATCTATCTTTATTAAAAAAGGTTATTTCGTCATCCCGAATTATATAAATAATTCAACATTGGTTGATTTGCAAAGGTTTTGGATTAATCCAAAACTTAAATATCAATTTCATGACAAATTAGATAATAGAGATGTTTGCTGTCTGTCTCCTCCATATTCGATTATCGGTTCTAATCCTAGAGATATTGCTTATTGCATCGGACTATGGAATGAACCTATAGATTGTGTTGCTCACGAGATAGCGATTTCAGTTGCAATATCAAGAAACCTAATAAATGGCTCACCTCTTTATGATTCAATTGTATCTTCTTCGGAATGGTTGCTTCAATATAGAGTATGTAGAACCTGCTCGGATGGTGTCTCGGTTGGTAGGCATATGGATTTTATTCAGGAATTTCGTCGCGACCCAACAGGTAGTCATGAATATGATCCTTCTCGATTACAAGCTACCCTTCTTTTGTCAACGCAAGGAGTAGATTTTCAATCAGGCGGCTTTTACCTTGAGGCTTTCGATCAAGAGTTATTTACTCATCAGATAGGAGCCAAAGCGGGCGATCTTATTTTGTGGAGGTATAATCTTCCTCATGGAGTTAAGGATACAAAATTAGATAACCCTAATCAGATAGGATTTTTGAGAATAATTTATCCTCTTTTTCAGATGGGTAATCCAAATGTTTGAAGTTCCAAGTAATCAAAAACATTTAAAAGAATATTTAAATATTTTATATATAAAATATAAAATATTACCCTCTCAAATTCACTACCGTGAATTTGAAGCATTTAATCAATTATTGATTAATCAAAGTAATGATGATTCCCTTGGGATATTTACTTCTTTTCCAAATGCATTCCATGATTGGTTAATTAACTTCAGTAATTTTAAAAATAATCCTAACTCATTTTTTGTAATTGATTATTCCTTAAAAAACCTTAATTTGAATAACTACAAACAGATCATTTGCTCAAATACTTGTGGACTCTTCTCATATAAAGAGAATTTATTTAATAGATATATTGAAAGAAGTCTAAGCAAGTTAGTATTTCTTTATGATATAAGTTATCCTCATACGAAAAGATTTAAATTAGCTGATCAAGTTTTTGATGGTATGGATTATTTTTCGTGGAAACAAGAAATGAAATCTAATAATCATATGGGTACCGAATCAAAAACTATTAATAAATATCATGTTGAGTACTGGTAGATATTTCTCTTATTATTCACTAAATACAAAAATCTATTAAAAATTAATTCCTTTAAATACTTTTGTTATGAAAATAGCTGTCATGCAACCATATTTTTTTCCTTATATAGGTTATTTTCAGCTAATATCAAGTGTTGACTTATTTGTGATTTACGATTGCGTACAATACCCAAGAAGAGGTTGGGTGCATCGCAATAAACTTACTTCTGCAGGCTCAAAGATTTCTTGGCTAACACTCCCATTGAAGAAGTCTTCTGTTAGTACAATAATTAATAGATTAGAGTTCAAGGAGGAAGCAGATTCTCTTATTGAAACTAGACTTCGGAAATTCCCTTTAATATATAACTATATTAAGGAGCAAAAAGTAAAAATAGGAATTTATACGAAAGGGAATATAAATCTTGTTAAATATTTGGAGAGAACTATTAATGAAGTATCAGAATATTTTTGTATTAATACAAATTTCATTAGATCATCAAGCCTGAATATTCCCCACGAATATATTGGAGAAAATAGGATTATACAAATAGCAAAGAGC
>QBWB01000037.1 GCA_003284185.1 Prochlorococcus sp. AG-315-C08 | reverse complement strand
TTTCTGATTAGTCTTTAGTAACTAATCAAATTAAACATTGAACAATTGAGTGTTCATTGCTGAAACTCAATCCTGTCATTTTAGTAAAGTAATCAGGAGAAATGACTAAATACATTGGCAAAGCTTAGAAAAATCTGATTAGCATTCTGTAAATAATAAACATGTAAATACGTGCTTTTACTTCCTGGTCTGGATAAAATTCAAATAATCTAAGAAGCTTTTATGTCAGCTCCTGAGAGTCCAGCAATGAAGTCTTTAGAGGTTGCTTTGGATCATGCGTTGGCTCGATTGAATATATTAGAAGGGGAAGATAGGCTTGCCTTTGCAAGCGAGTACAAGGAATGGTTGGCAGATGATGAGTTGACGGAAAAAGTTTGGTTCTCGATCCCTCTTCGGCATGCGAAAGGGACTAATGAAGATTGACTTGGTTATAAGTTAAGAATGCCAATAAAGGAACCTATCCCTGATTTTGTTGTGAGTCTGTGGCTCAAGGTTCGAAGATATGAATTAACTCGTACTCTTCGTTCTACTGAAAAGAGAATGGAATATGTCAAAAAATCATTAGCTTATATAGATCAAGTCGAAGGAAGGAAGGACAAAAATATATAAGCTTTTTTCAATAATCAGTGAAATAAATGCTAATCGAATCTCTTTGAGGTTTTCAATTCTAATGGGTGCATCTCAATTCTTTTGATTTGATTTTCTTCAAATACCCAGAAAATTGGTTTTTTTCTTTTGTCGTAAAAAGTTAAAGATATTCAATTATTAATCTTTGAACAAAAGGATAAAGTAGGGATAGGAATTCTAGAGATTTAACTACTGAAAAAAAATCATTGAAGTATTGGCAGGATTAGGACACCTTTTCTGTATTCGTATTAGCGATGAGGCTGACTGTCTATATCCTTAGCAGAAATTGATTTGGGAATCCGAGAAGATGTGATTAATGTAGTTAAGACTAAATGAAGATAATCTTTACTTTCTTATAGAATATTTCTTCTAGACCCTTTTCTTTGATGCGGTAGTAACTAAAAAATTAATTTGGCTTTTAAGCTTAAGTTGCTCTTTTAGTTCGACCGGCTTGACTTAATTGTTCATGATCTGCTCTAGCTCTTTGCTCTAGAAGTGCTACATCTTTTCGGGCTCTTTGATCAGCACGATGAAGATCTGCTCTAGCTCTTTGGTCAAGAAGCTCTACATCTTTTCGGGCTCTTTGATCAACACTTTCTATGTCAATCTTGGCTCTTTGCATCATGCTTGACATCGAGTCAACCATCATTGATAGAGCTGTGGCTACTTCCTTGCTTGAAGGGGATAAATGCACATCATTATCCATTTGATTGTTGAATTTTTGTCGATTTGAAGCCATTGAGTCTAATTAAACACGGCTTACTATGAATAAATAAGCCAGTTTCCTTTTCTCTATTATCTATTTTTTGGAGAGTCTTAAATGGAAACCTTCAAAATAAAAACGAGATGTAATAGAAAATGTTTAGTTTTTCTTGAGTTGTAATCATAGAGAAACTGAGTATTTGAGTCCTCGCCTTATCAGGTGAAAATGTCTGAAGGCAGTTTCTTGTATTCAAATATCTATTTATCCTTATATAAAGGTTTGATAAGTATGCGTTAGCCTTGGTTCTGCATCTGAGGAAGTTGGCAGTGTTAATTAGCCTCGTTAATGCTTCGAAAGATTTTGGAATAAAAAATCTTTTTAAGAATTTAAATCTACATATCAATGAGAAGGAAAGACTTGGTTTAATTGGTCCAAATGGATCTGGAAAATCAACTCTTTTGAAGGTTATTGCAGGATTTGAACCTTTATTGGAAGGTGAAAGGCAATGTTCATCATCTTTGAAGATATCTTTAGTAGGCCAAGAAACAACTTACGAAAGTGAAAAAAGCATTTTGGAAGAAGTTCTTGAAGGATGTGGAGAAAAAAGAAAGTTATTGCTTAATTTCAGTGAGCTGAGTAGAAAAATTGCACAGAATCCACAAGATGAAAATCTTCTGAAAAAGCTCGGGCAAGCCAGTGAACTAATGGATGCGGCTGAGGCATGGAATTTAGAACATCAATGCCAGGACATCCTAAGAAGACTTGGAATTAAAGATTTAGATAAACCAGTAAAGGAACTTTCTGGTGGTTATCGAAAAAGAGTGGGACTTGCTTCTGCTTTGGTATCTCAACCTGATGTGTTACTTCTTGATGAGCCAACTAACCATCTTGATGCTTCTGCCGTTGAATGGCTGCAAAATTGGTTAGATAATTATCAGGGGGCACTTGTCCTAATTACTCACGATAGATATGTCCTAGACCGAGTTACCACTCGTATGATTGAAATCAATAATGGAGAAGCATGCAAATACTCAGGTAACTATCGTCAATTTCTTCAGCAGAAAATTGAAAAAGAGCAATCAGAAGTTTCGACAAAGAAAAAATTTCAGGGGGTTTTAAGGAAAGAATTGGCTTGGTTAAGACAAGGACCTAAGGCAAGAAGTACCAAACAGAAAGCACGTATTCAAAGAATTGCTGAAATGCAAGCCAAACCAAAAGTTCAAGTGAAAGCTCAATTAGAAATGGATTCAATGAGTAGAAGAATTGGGAAAATAGCAATAGAGGCAGTGAGTGTAGGTCTTCGTAATGATATGAAAAACAGTTCGATGCTTTTAGATGACTTTACCTATAGTTTCAGTCCAGAGGATCGAGTAGGCATTATTGGTCCAAATGGAAGTGGTAAATCATCACTTCTAGACCTTTTCGCGGGGAAAAGATTACCTAGTTGTGGACAAATTAAGATTGGAGAAACAGTTCATATTGGTTATCTGGATCAACATACAAATGATTTAAATGAAGGGAATGGGTTAAATCGCAAAGTTATAGAATTTGTAGAGGAAGCAGCTGTCAGGGTCAATCATGGAGGATCACAAATAACAGCCTCACAACTTTTAGAAAAATTTCTATTTCCTCCAAGTCAGCAACATAGTCCATTATCAAAGCTTTCAGGAGGAGAAAAAAGGAGACTTACTTTATGCAAAATGCTCATACAAGCTCCAAATGTATTGTTATTAGATGAACCTACCAACGATTTAGATATAGAAACACTAAGTGTGCTTGAAGATTTCCTTGAAGAGTTTAAAGGGTGTGTAGTAGTAGTTTCTCATGATCGATATTTTCTTGATCGCACTATCGATCGAATTTTTAATTTTGAAAATAGTAAATTGCGAAGATATGAAGGAAATTACACAAGATTTCTGGAAATAAAAACATTAGATAATCGTAATAAAGAAATGAAAGAACTAAATAATAGCGTTAAAAATTCAAATCTTAATAATGAATTGCAAAAAGAATTAAAACCTAAAAATAACTCAAAACGCCTTAATTTTAAAGAGGCAAGAGAATTAAAAGATTTAAATCAAAAACTTCCTTATTTAGAGGAGAAGAAAATAATTCTAGAAAAAAAGATTTCCGAAAGTGAAGGTAATAATATTTTTGAACTTAGTAATGATTTAGCAGAACTGATTGAATCTATTAAAGAATCTGAAGATCGTTGGTTAGAGTTAAGTGATTTATCGCAGTAGGTCAAAGCCTTCCTTTTGAAATAGCTAAGAGAGTTAGTTTTCAGAGGAAGGTTGTGAAAATAGATAAAGATTGTAGATAGGTATGAATGAACAGAAGATCCAAAAAACTAAGTTTTCTTTTCCTATATCTCTAATTCTTCTTATGGATAAAGCGATTAGTACTAAAAATGAAGGAAGGCTATATATATAACTCCAATCGAAAGATGAACTGACTGGATAAATGTTGTTAGGATCAGTGTTCATTATTGTGTTTGCAGAAGAAAAAGTTATAAAAGCTCCAATTAATCCATCTAGAAAGTAGAAGTGCCAGAAAGGGATTCTTCCTGTCTTATCTGAGTAATTAAAAATTTGAGTCCAAGCCAGAAAGTAATTTGAAATGACTCTCTCGATGAAGTTCATCTATCCCAATCTATTAATATCTATTATGCGGCTGGATTCACAAGAAAAATGTCTTTAGATAATTGTTGTAGTGATCGATAGTTTTTCTATCGAAAGCTCATCCATATTTAATAGCTTTTTTATTCAATTTTTTGTTTTTTCCAGATCAAGGTTGTCCTGATAGATGTAAGCATCGAGTGCAGTGGCAAAGGATAAGAGTACTGATGTGATTGTCTTTAATAGCTGAAAAACCCTTGTTTATCACTATTAGAAGGATTTTAAAAAGGGCATTTCCTTATTACACCCAGGTCGTTTGATCTCCAAATATGCAAGTGTAAAAAACAGTCTCAGCCTTCATTTTTTAGCTTCAGGGCCTGTGATTTATGTTTGGTTGATATCTATATGCATCTGCACCATGGCATTCAACTTCAATCAGTCTCTAGTTGATTAATCATGCAAGTTTGTACCAATCTGGGGCGATGAACTTAACCGTTCAAACCTTGGAATGGAAGGAAGACATGAGCGTAATGCTCACAATTGCCCAGTTGGGCTGGCAGCAGCTTATTCTACTTATTTAGCTCAATAAGCACCTGCAATTGGTTAAGTCTTTGACTTGATTTTCGAAAAGCCTTGGTTGTGAGGGCTTTATTTTGATTGCTTTTAAAAGAAATATTTCTAGTTAAGATGATTGCT
The DNA here is from genome assembly GCA_003284185.1 of Prochlorococcus sp. AG-315-C08. Classification (GTDB taxonomy): domain Bacteria; phylum Cyanobacteriota; class Cyanobacteriia; order PCC-6307; family Cyanobiaceae; genus Prochlorococcus_B. Next base: position 2,288 of record QBWB01000037.1, on the reverse strand, counting down.
TCCCCTCGATTACGCTCTACCAGTGATGAAATGATGAACAGAAGGTACTGTTCTATAAAGAATGTAAATAAGAATTACTAGTAAATTGCCTCCAACTACAGCAGCACCTGCCGCAAAATTTCCTTCTCTTGATGTGTAGTCCCACTTTTGTTCCGTATTTTGTTCGGTATCGGTCATGATTAGATTCTTAATCCTTTTATTATCGTCATTTATCTGATAGCTTCAACAAATATAACTAAGAAATGAATAAAGAAGATTAGATTTTTTTTTGAATCCTAACTTTCAACTTCTTTGAAAACAGCTAAGCAAGTCAAAAAGAACTTCAAAGGATTTTGATGCCTTTTATATTTTTATCTCTTATGTGCTGCAATAACAGTAATGAGTTCAAAAGCTCAATTATTAATGGAATGAACTTGAAAAATTATCTTCAAGTCAATCTTTCTCTTCTGAGATCACTTCTGCCTCAACTACATCTTTCGAATCAACATACTCATTTCTTTTCTTGTCGATCCAATTATTGATTCCAGAGACAACAGGCCTAGAACCTCGATAAATAAAAAAGGCTGTAGGCAGAACACTAATAATTCCCACTATTGGACTTTTGAAAATTAGTTTTCCGGCTTTTACGTTGAAAAGTATAATTAATACTGAAGGAATTAATATACTCAAAATTGTCTTCAAAGCTTCTATCCAGCCCACACGATAGATCCACCAAATTGAAGCTATGCCTGCAATATATAAAATTAGATATGTCATAAAGATATTAGCTATAGTATAAGTAAAATTTATTCCAATTGGAGATTAAAGCAAATATCATGAAACCAATTATCTTTCTTAGAAAGAGCATTTAGTTGATCATAATTCAGTTTGGTAAAATTTAGTTTAGTTTGAAACCTTTAAAGAACATAATTACTCATAGCGAAACCTATCAATTTTAGTCATGTTAAATTTGAATTTAGTTGGAATTTATTATGTCCCAAGCTATGAATTGGGCGTTTCTCCAATTAGCTATGAACTATTACGGGGATTCATTGAAAGAATTTGAATTTGACAGAGATTAGCTTTTATTGGAAGAGATTTTCTTTAATTTTTTAGGAATAGAATATAAGGTTTAATTATTCAACCTATCATTCTTTAGCTAAGATTTTTTATTGATATATTTGAAAAGATTAGATCTCTTTAATTGGCAAGAGTCTAGCTTGAGGAACATGTATTAGGTTCTTTTCTCAAGAGAAACTCGTAATTTAGTTCCATTAATATAAATTTATAAACTGAGTTATTTATATTAGCCAACTCATTAAATTAGAACCTATCTGAAAATGACTTATTCTTTTTTTTATTCAGATGCTTTACTATTCTAAATCTCTTCCCCAGGCACTTCTTAGCTGTCCTTCGTTTGTATATTGCTCGCTTCCTGAACCTAGATTTTGAATTAATTTACTTGAAATAAGATTAGCTTGAGCTGAAGACTCTTTTTTAGATTTTAAAGATTCAGGCTTACTTCTAGTAGTTATAGACTTTGATTTTCTGATTGAGCTAACAGGCATTTGATATGAGTAGAAATAAATACTAGTTTGTTTAAGCTACTAATTTCATGCTTTAAGTGTTTACTGATAATTTATTCACTTTTGATTATTTGTATAAGCAAATTAATAATATTTTTGGCTGGGTGCTTAGTCATTATCTAGGCTGTTAATCTAGAAAATGAAAACGTTTGATTAGAGGATTCGATTCCTTCAAATGATTCTTGCGCTACAGATCTAGAAGCTAAAACCCAAGGCCCTCCTTTGAATAAAGGTCTAAAATCATCTTTAAAAAAGCTTTTTCCCTTTAAATCTTTTTGAGAAGTTGGATCTAAGAATTGGCTTGAATAACTTTTACTTAAATACCCCTTTTCAGTATGCAAAACTTCCTTTGTGACTATAACTATTAGATTTCCATGAATATGCCTGCGAACCATCGTTACAATATTATTTTTTATTCTGTATTTATCACCATTATTTTTACCTCCTACTAAGATTTCTTTTCCAACCTCATTTTCACCTCCAAAAGTAAAAGTATTTTTCCCATGTGTCTGTTCAAACGACCTTCTGACACGATGAATAGCAACTTCCCAAAGTTGAGATGAAATAGCTTTTTTAATATTTTCATCATTGATATCTTTCACACTGGCCTTTAAATCTTTGTCTATATTGAAATAACCTTTTACGACTCTTTCACCGTCTGACCAAGTACATGTTCCTTTATAGCCTGAGAAGTCATGTCCCCATGTATAGCGATTCTCATAG
>QBWB01000036.1 GCA_003284185.1 Prochlorococcus sp. AG-315-C08 | reverse complement strand
AGAAAATATATTTAAAATCATTGTTAATAATTACTTCCCACTCTTCTGTGATGAACAGCTGTTTTACCTTGAGTATTAGATAAATTACCTTTTTCGACTAATGAATAAATGATCCAGTGATCTGTTGTCTCTAATCTTTGTATGACTTTACATGACAGGAATGCTAAAGCATCAGATAAAACAGGGCCGCCAGGTGCAAGATCTTTCATTAATTCAACTCCTTTAAATCGATTAGCTCCAGGTGGGAAGCGTTTTAAAAAGTGTCTAAAGAGGTGCAAATAGTTATTCTCTTGAAGGACATTAAGAACAAAACGATCATTTACTTGTAGTAGTGACTCAATGGCTCTATCTTTGGCAACTGCGACGGTTATGCCAGGTGGTTCAAAACTTGCTTGACTGACCCAACTTGCAACCATTGCACCATCTCGACTATCTGGGCCTGTATTCTCTTTAGCTGTAACGATATATAGTCCTCCGCTTAGGCATCCAAGAGCTTTGTTTAGATCTCCATCAAGGCTCTTAGTAGCAGCTATATTTTTCTTTCTAGTAAGAATTTGACCTAAATCTGTACCAGCTTCTTCAAACTGTTGATAAATGCTTTTATTTGGTTCTTCACGAACTCGAAGTGGTTTAAATGCTTCCTTTTGTCCAAGTTTTCTTAACTGGTTAACAATAAAGTCAATAGGCTCTTCATTTCCGCCATATGAGTCATAAGTAGCTATCCATTGTTTTTGTTTTAATGAAGCAAGTAGAGTTCCAATATTACTTTGTAGCTCTGAATCAGCTTCAATAGGCCATGTTGGAACAACAACTGCACTTGCTTCACTAATTAGAGCACTTAATTCTTGTTTGTCAGAGGCAATAAGATCGACTAATTGAACTTGAGCATTTGCTTTACCGATCCCATGAGCAATTGATTGACTTAGACGATCGCAAAAACCATATTGACTGAGGTAGCAAACTACAGCATAATTTTCTCCTGTGCTCCTTTCTTTACTCCACTCTCTATAGTTATTAAGCCATAATTGTGTATTAAAATTTAGTAGTGGTCCATGACCAACAGCAATCGTCTCAATATTTGGTAATTTATCTATTTTTTTTAATGCTTGGACCACACTGCGAGCATTAGGACCCATGAGACAGTCGTAATAAAAACGAAAATCTTCGCTTAAAAGGCCTGGTTCCTCGTCAAAAAGTTTGTCTGAGCAGTAATGAAGACCAAATGCATCACATGTATATAAAACGTTAGTGCCATGATCAAAAGAAAAGATCGTGTCTGGCCAGTGCAAATTTGGTGTACTAAAAAATTCAATTTTATGTTCAATTCCACTAAATGAATTATTTTCTAAATTTAATTCATCTCCAGTTTTGACAGCCCTAGATTTAAATGGTTGATGAATCTGATCTTCTAAAAATTTTATAGCTACTTTTGATGCGACGATTTCAATATTTGGATTGAAATCAATTAAATATTTAATGAGTCCTGAATGATCAGGTTCTGTATGACTGACTATCAAATAATCAATATCTGAAGGGTTGATTTCTTGTGTTAGTTTTTTCAGCCAAAGATTTTTAAACTTTAAATGACTTGTATCAATTAAGGCAGTTTTCTTGCCTCTAATCAAAAAGCTATTGTATGTGGTTCCATTTCTAAGCCCAAATTCAATATCAAACCGACTTCGATCCCAATCTAATGCTCTTAGAGTATGCGTATCTGAAGCAATCTTTTCATATTGCAGTGAAAGCTTTGGGGTATTATCTGTCTCATCTTTTAATCCTGTTGATTGAGTAAATACCATTTTTCCTTAAGCCATTGAGACACTTGAGAGGAACCTGCAAATGAGAAAATATCAGTCCACTAAGTGCAAATACCTAGTATATTGTATACCATAATAGGATATTTAAGTAAGTAAGTGTGATAGTACTTCCCGTAAATATTATTTGTTTGCACTTGATAAGCTTATTGGGCTTTTTTATTAGCATTTTGTCTTTCAAAGTCTTAGGGGTTGCTATTTTGTTATTCTCTTAGGGTGAGTTGAGAACCCTGAGGGTTCTTTTTTGTGATTATTTTCAAAAACCTTATTTGAGATAATTTTAGGTATGCAAAAAAATGATTCTTCTTCTTTAATTAATCCACCATTTCTTTCTGGAGATGAAATAAGAGATGCATTTATAAACTTTTTTACTGACCATAACCATAAAAAACTTGAAAGTTCTTCTTTAATTCCTGATGATCCAACTGTTTTACTGACAATTGCTGGGATGTTACCTTTCAAGCCTATATTTTTAGGTTTAAAAGAGTCTTCTACGCCTAGAGCTACAACCAGTCAAAAATGTATTCGAACGAATGACATTGATAATGTAGGAAGAACTGCTAGGCATCATACTTTTTTTGAGATGCTAGGGAATTTTTCTTTTGGCGATTATTTTAAGAAAGAGGCTATTCAATGGGCTTGGGAATTAACTACTGAGGTTTTTCGACTACATCCAAATCATATAGTTATTAGTGTTTTTGAAGAAGACTTAGAAGCAGAAGAGATATGGAGAGATGTTGTTGGGGTTGATGCAAAAAGAATTGTAAGAATGGGTGCCTCAGATAATTTTTGGTCTTCTGGGCTTACGGGACCTTGTGGTCCATGTTCAGAACTTTATTTTGATTTTAAACCTGAATTAGGAACTGATGTATTAGATCTTGAAGATGATAGTCGATTTATAGAATTTTATAATTTGGTTTTTATGCAATACAACCGTGATGTTAAAGGTAATCTTAACCCATTGGCCAATTGTCATATTGATACAGGAATGGGTTTAGAGAGAATGGCTCAAATCTTGCAAAGGAAATCCAATAATTACGAAACGGATCTGATTTTTCCTTTAATTGAAGAGGCTGCTTTATTAGCTCAAGTTAACTATGAAAATACAAATACAAAAAATAAAACATCATTAAAAATTATTGGAGACCATTGTCGAGCTGTTACCCATTTAATTTGTGATGGTGTAAGTGCGAGTAATTTAGGTCGAGGATATATTCTTAGACGTCTCATACGACGCATGGTTAGACATGGTCGACTTATAGGTATTGATACACCGTTTTTACCTAAGCTGGCTGCTGTTGCTATTGAGTTGATGAATAAAGCTTATCCGCAGCTACTTGAGAATAAACATATTATTCTGAATGAATTAAAAATAGAAGAATCTCGTTTTCTTGAAACGCTTGAACGCGGAGAAAAACTTTTGGCCGAGATAATAAATCAAGGAAGTGATGTGATTAGGGGTAAGCAAGCATTTGAGCTTTATGACACTTATGGTTTTCCTTTAGAATTAACAGAAGAGATCGCAAATGAACAGGGTATTTCTGTTGATGTAACTGGTTTTGAGAACGAGATGGAGAAGCAACGTAAGCGCGCAAAAGATGCTTCTACAAGTATTGATTTGACTGAGGAAGGTTCAATAGAAAGAGAAATATCTTTGTTTGATGAAACAATATTTAATGGGTATGAAACACTTGAAAATACTGCAAAGGTTATAGGAATTTTTAAAAATAATGAATTAGTAAAAGAGGCTACAGAAGGTGAATTAGTTAAGATTATTTTTAATATGACTCCTTTTTATGCAGAATCAGGAGGTCAAATTGGAGACCAAGGTTTAATAACATCTCAAGATGTTGAGGTATCTATTCAAAATGTTAGAAAAAAGAAGAATATATTTGTTCATTCTGGGAAAATAGAAAGAGGTATCTTAAGAGTTCATGCATCAGTCAAGATGAATGTCAGTCCATCTTTTCGTCAACGAACCAAATCAAATCATACTGCTACTCACTTATTACAATCAGCTCTTAAATTATTAATTGATTCAAGCGTAAGTCAAAGAGGTTCTTTGGTTTCATCTGATCGATTGAGGTTTGATTTCAATGCTCCTAAGCCAATAACATCAAATGAACTGAAAGAAATGGAATTACTTGTAAATCAATGGATCAGCGAAGATCATCCAATTCAAATTAAAACAATGCCAATTAAGGAAGCTATGGTAGCTGGTGCTTTGGCAATGTTTGGAGAAAAGTATGGTGAGGTTGTACGTGTTGTGAATGTTCCAGGCGTTTCTATGGAGCTTTGTGGAGGCACTCATGTCACTAGTACTTCACAATTAGGTACTTTTAAGATTATCAATGAGATAGGTATTGCATCTGGTATTAGACGAATAGAGGCAATAGCGGGTCCATCAGTTTTAGATTATTTTAATGAACGTGATTTGGTCGTAAAGGAGTTAAGTAAATTATTCAAGGTGCAGTCTCATGAAATTGTTGGAAGAGTTTCATCTCTTCAACTTGAACTCAAAGACAAAATCAGAGGTCTTGTCCAAGTCAAAAATGAACTTGCATTAGCGAAGGCATTGGGTTTGGCCATTTATTCTAAATCTATTGGCAAAAGTCAATTACTAGTAAGGAGGTTAGATGGTGTTGATGGTGCGGGGATGCAATTGGCTGCATCAAGTTTGATAGATCATTTAGGTAAGTATTCAGCGGTTGTTTTAGGTGGTATTCCTAATCAAGAGATCGCTAATAAATTAATCTTGGTCGCTGCATTTTCTCAAGAGTTGGTTTCTGATGGTTTAGATGCCGGTAAATTTATAAGTGGGGTTGCAAAAATTTGTGGTGGTGGTGGTGGTGGTCGTCCAAATATTGCACAAGCCGGTGGTAGTCAACCTCAGTCGTTGGAGCTAGCACTTGAAAAAGCGAGTGAGCAATTGACTGAACAATTGTCTTAGTTAATCTTGTAGATAAGTACTTTGACGAAGGCTTGTTTCTACGTGCTCCATAAGTTTTTGTGCGTCATGAATTTTTAGATGACCTGCTTGAATAGCTGATTCGCTTGATATTCGTAATCGCTCTAATAAATGTTCTGGATCATGTTCCAAATATTCAAGAACATCTGACTTTGTATTGCCACGAATGACATGCTCCACTTTATATTTCCCTTTATTAGTAAGTCGTATATGCACTGCATTTGTACTCCCAAATAAGTTATGTAGATTTCCCATTACTTCTTGATAGGCGCCACCTAGGAAAAGACCAATTAGATATTTATCGTCGGGTTTAAATTCATGAAGAGCTAGTAAATTTTTCACTTTTCCATTGTCAATAAATTGATCAAGCTTTCCATCTGAATCGCATGTTAGGTCTGCAAAATGCCCAAGTTGATTGGGTTCTTCGTTAAGACGATGGATTGGCATTATTGGAAAAACCTGATCAATAGCCCAAGTATCTGGAGCGGATCTGAATACAGAAAGATTGGCATAATAAGTTCCTGCTAAACTTTCACTTAATTTCTTTAGTTCTTCAGGTAGAAGTATATCTTTGGGTAATTGATTAACTATTTTTTTGGCACAGGCCCATGTCAATTGCTCCGCTTTTGCACGTTCAATTAAATCTACATAACCTAGACGGAATGCAGCTAGTGCATCTGCCTTAAATTTAAGAGCATCATTCCATGCTTCTTGTAATTTGGCTAAATCTTGTTTTTCCTCATTCTCTAGATTATTTATATGGCCTAATGTTTCACGTAAATTTTTGACAGAAAGACATTCTTTTTCCTCTTTTCTAGGAATGTCAGATGGCAATGAATTTTTCCCTAAAATATTAAATACTAGTATTGAGAAATGGCTTGCAACAGCTCTCCCACTCTCAGTAATTAAAGTTGGTACTTGTATTTTGTTCGATTCACAGCATTCTTTAATCGTTGCTACGACATCATTTGCATAATTCTGAAGTGAGTAGTTTGTTGATGCGGTAGAAGCAGTTTGGCTTCCATCGTAGTCAATTCCTAACCCACCTCCAACATCTAAATATCCCATAGGTGCGCCAAGATTAATCAATTCCACATAAATTTGCCCTGCTTCTTGTAAGGCATCTTTTAATATGCCGATATCGTTGATTTGACTTCCTAAATGAAAATGTAAAAGTTTTAATTCATTGAGAAGATTTGCTTTTTTTAACTTTTTTATGGTTGTTAATATTTCTGGAATTGTAAGGCCAAATTTTGATTTATCACCTATCGAGTCACTCCATCTACCGCTGCTTTGACTAGATAGTTTTGCTCTGATGCCGATTAGTGGGGATGCCCCAATCAAAATACTAGATTTAATAATAAGTTCTATATCGCTAGCTTGTTCTATGACTACAACTGGTTGACGTCCAAGCTTACGTGCTAAAATAGCCGTCTCAATATAACGTTGATCCTTATAGCCATTACATATTAGTAAGGCTTTGGGATCTTCAAGAATAGATAAAGCAATTAATAATTCTGCTTTGCTTCCAGCTTCCAGCCCAAAATGCCATTGGGCACCACAGGTGACTAATTCTTCAACAACATGGCGCTGTTGATTACATTTGATTGGAAATACACCTTGGTATTTTCCTTGATACTCATAGTTATTGATCGCATTTTTAAATGCTTTATGCAAGTCGATTAAGCATTCTTCAAGAATATCGTCAAATCTTATTAAAAGAGGAAATTTTAGTTTTCGACTTTCTAGTTCATTTAGTAGTTGCATTAGATCATGAGCTTTACTGCTAGATCCTTTAGGACTAACGGCAATATTTCCTTTTTCGTTGATACAGAAATAACCTTTACCCCATCGATCTAGCCCATAAAGCTCTGAGCTATTTTCAACAGTCCAAGATGGTGATTGATCAGTATTCTTCAAAACCATTTATGCGATGAATAAGTTGCAAAGTTTTGATCATTCAAAATTAATACAATTAAATCTAAGAACAGTTTTATCAAGTGTCATGTTTTGCTTGCCAAGAGGGCAGTCTTAGGAAGACTATGGCTTCATATTATTGAACATTGCAATGTCTTTGGAAAGAACTTTTGTTGCTATCAAGCCTGATGGTGTGCAAAGAGGTTTAGTGGCTGAGATTATTGGTCGTTTTGAAACTAAAGGGTTTAAATTAGTTGGTCTAAAGCAATTGACACCGAGCAAAGATCTAGCTGAGAAACATTACGGTGTTCATAAAGAACGTCCTTTCTTTTCTGGTTTGGTTGATTTTATAACTAGTGGACCAGTTATAGCCATGGTATGGGAAGGTGAGGGTGTC
>QBWB01000035.1 GCA_003284185.1 Prochlorococcus sp. AG-315-C08 | reverse complement strand
TAATTCTTTCTTATATGCAGATTCCAATGCTTTTTCAAAAAATTCTATATGTTGCTTATAAATATTTTTATCATTAAATAGATGATCTTTTGACTTTAAAAGTATTTGCTTACAAATATTTTCTCGATATGAATTATCAAATGCTAATTTTTTACATATTGAGATATATTCTTTATGTGATTTTGCTATAGGTGGATTTACAATACCCATTTGCTCATAACCTGCAGAGACTCCTCCACCTCTTGGTTTGTCAGGTAGCAAAGTCACAACTGGAATTCCCAATGCCATTGACTGAAAAAAGGTATTACCCATTCCAAAATAAATAGTATCAAGTACGATATCAAATCTTTTTGAAATTGTTAAATAATCATCAAATTTAACACGCGGACATGTGATTGTTCTCTTTAAAATAGACTTACTATTTTGTTTCCATCTAGACAATAATGTCTTTGTATTATATTCTTTTATACCTTCAAAAAATAATAATCGTGCATGAGGAATCTCTTCAAGAACCTTGTCTAGAATCTCATCAAAGTCTGGGTGGTATTTAAACAACGTATGAGGTAATCCAATGATAAAATCATCTTCAGAAATATTTAAATCTGAAACTTTAAAAGTACTATTTAATATTTTAGGTAGACTATAATCTACAGGAAGCCTTGTCATTTTTATCAATCTTTCTGAAAAGAACTGATCTGAATCCTTAACCTCTTTCGGCTTTGAAGTTATGTAGTAATCCATATTTCGAGAACCTGATGTTTGTGGGTGTCCACTATGAAGTACTTGAACCAGTGCTAGTCTTGATAAAGACATAAAATAGGTTTTTACTGACATTCCAATATCAAGGTATAGAAGAATATCAATGGAACTCTTGATGACTATTTGACAGGATCTTTCTAAGGAATCTGGCAATGTTATTGTTTCAGTCGCTAATGAAATAATATGTTCTGTTATTTCATCAACTTTGTCACTTTGACCTCTAAAAACGATTAATTCTATTTCCGAGTTAGCAAAATCTTCTATTATGTTTAAAAAACATTTTGTAACAGAATGATCATAGAAAAAGCTAGAACAGATGCCTAGCCTGATTCTTTTTCTTGTCAGACTTTCTTTAATACGCTGATCTACGTTAAAATCAGCATTTATTATCCCATCCTTTTTAGATAAATTATTAGCTATATTTTCAAGTATTTCTTTATCATTTATACAATTATGATAGGCCAAATAAAAAATAAAGTCTATTGAGTTTGGTAAACTATTATTTTTATAAATAATAGTTTTATTATTACCTATTAATGATATTTGCTTATTAATCTCCTTTCTTTCTTGTTCAATCTGCAATTGATTTGAAGGAATATGTGATACAAAAAGCTTTGCATGAATGTTAAAGGCTAAATCATTAGGATCTAATTCAAGACATTTTTGAAAACAAGTATAAGCTTCCTTATCTTTACCAAGATCTTTCAATATTATTCCAAGATTGGAATAGGCGACTGCGTAACCAGGATTAAGTTCAATTGCTTTTTGAAGTGATACTTCTGCTTCTTTTAAGTTGCCATGATCATTCAATAATTTTCCAAGATTGTTATGAGCCTCTGCGTAATTAGGTTTGATTTCAATTGCTTTTTTATATGAATTCTCAGCTTCTTTTGATTGCCCAAGGTCATTAAATAGGTTGCCTAGATTGTTATAAGCTTCTACATGATTAGGACTAAGTTCAATTGCTTTTAGATAGTATGATTTAGCTTCTTGAGATTTACCAAGATCTCTCAAAATGTTTCCAAGATTGTAATGAGCGTATGTATAATCAGGTTTAACTTCAATTGCTTTTTGAAGTGATACTTCTGCTTCTTGTAAGTTGCCAAGATCTTTTAATATTATTCCAAGATTGCAATAGGCTTCTGCGTAATTAGGATTAAGTTCAATTGCTTTTAGATAGTATGATTTAGCTTCTTGAGATTTACCAAGATCTCTCAAAGTATTTCCTAGATTGGAATGAGAATCTGGGAATTTAGGATTTATTTCAATCGATTTTCTTAGTGATAACTCTGCTTCTTTTAGCTTCCCAAGATCTTTTAAAATGACTCCATAATTGGAAAAAACCCTATAGTCATTAAATCCTAGATTTATGAAATACTTATAGTATTTTGATGCTTCTAAAATATTCCCCTCTAAATGATACTTAAATGCTTGATCAATTATTTGTTCTTTAGAAGGTTTGTTCTTCTTATTGCTTTTCTTTTTAGATTTATGTTGCTCTCCAAAACCTTTCATCTTTAAAACTTCCAGGGTTTTTCCTTTCCTCGATAATACTATCTTCCTAAAAATTTTAGGTAATAGATTTTATTTTGAAATTTAATAAATCATAATAGTGTAAATAATTTCTATTCTCAGCATTTAGTGCGAATCAGTGTAGGATAACAAAATGTAAAGCAATTGAAAGTAAGAAACATACATTATTATTATAATTTTAAATGTCATGAAAGATTAGATTAATCAAACTAGCTATAATGCTGCCTTATTTCTTTCAGTACAGATTTGACCTTAGACTTTCTAAGTAATGGTTGATATTAGCAATTCATACTTAATTGAGAAAAATAAATATATTGGTAGTGAAACTCTTTCAACTTCTTCTTTATATTCTCCAGATTCAACAACCGTTTTAAACTATATAAAAACCAGTTATTATCATAAACAATTCACAAATAGAGGCCCTTTAGTTGAAGAGCTTGAAGAAAAACTCTTAAACTTCCATAAAGCAAGATATTGTATTACCTTTTGCAGTGGATTCTGGGCCTTAGTAGCTGCGATCAAAAATGTAGCATTAAAAGATAGGAAATATGTATTAATGCCATCATTAACATATAGAAGACTGGATGATGCCGTTCTTTGGGCAGGCTTTACTCCATTGTATTGCGATATTGATCCAATTAATCTTGGATTAGATATAAATTCTATTGATCAAAAATACCTTACAAATATTTCATTAATACTCGCAGTTCATCCAATGGTTGATTGTCTTAACGCGTATTCAATTTCAAAATTTGCATTATCTGTTTCGATTCCAGTTGTATTTGATTCTGTTGAATCAGTAAATGAAAAGTTACCAGAGGGGAAAGTAGGTAACTTTGGAAATTGTGAAATATTTTCTTTGCATGCAAGTAAATTGATTAATGGTCTTGAAGGAGGTTACATCACAACAAATGATTATAATTTATATAATGAATTAAAAGAATTTCAGAACTTTTCACTTAATTCAAAAGGTGAGTTAACACAGAAATACTCTATGAATGCTAAGTTAAATGAAGGACATGCAGCATTTGCTTTAGCTTCTTTTGATGAATTGGACTTACTTCTAAGACATAATTATTCTATATATAATGAATATTTATGTTTGGAGAAATTAGTTTGTGATAAATTCAGGATAAGAAGATACAATAATAATATGAGTCCTTCGTATATGATTATCGTTGCTGAGCTAGACAAAAAATATATAGATTGCAGGGATAAATTAATAATGACACTAAACTCTATTAATATTCTTTCAAGGATTTATTATTTTCCTCCTCTGCATAAAAAGAGAGAATCTATGATTGGAACTAAAGATCTCAAACTTACTATCACTGATTTATACTCTAAAAAACTTTTTCTACTTCCATCAGGTTGGCCAATACAAAAAGATCAAATATATCCAATTATGAATCTCATTAATAAAATCATTGATGATATATACCTAAAAAAATGCTAGATAATATATCAAAAGTCTTACCAGTAGGTCAACTTTATGTTCCTTCATTTGAGGATTTTAAAGATGTTGTAGATCATCTCTCTAAGAATAATTACTATACTAACCATGGACCTCTTTTGAAAAGTCTTGAAAAAGAATTATCAAGTTATCTAGGAGTAAAATATGTATTAGGAGTGACAAATGCCACTATTGGATTAATCATTGCACTGGAAGCATTACATGAAGAAGGAAGTGTTCTTACTCCAAGATTTTCATTTCCTGCAACAATGAATGCCATTTGCATGATTGGTGCAAATGTCTGTTATTGTGATACTTTACAGGATTCTCCTAATGCATGCTTAGAATCCTTAGAGGATAAACTAATAAATGATAATTCTATTAAAACAATTTTATTACCTAACTTATGGTCAACATTAAATCAAATTGAACATATAAAATTTCTAGCAAAGAAATACTGTGCAACTTTAATATATGATTCATCTCAAGCATTCTCATGTTCTTATGAGGGGGAAAAAATATCTATTAACGGAAGTGCAGAAGTCTTTTCTTTTCATGCAACAAAGCTGATTACATCTCTTGAGGGTGGCTGCATTACTACTAATAATAGTTCTCTCTATGAAAAGTTAACTCATATTCGTTCAAGCTATGGTGCAGTTGGTAATGTATTAAAGCCATTGAGGATAGGTAGTGGAAGAATGTCTGAATTGCAAGCTGGCTTATGTTTAAAAAGTCTCTCTTACATCAAAAGATCTATAGAACAGAACAGAAAGATATTCAATCTCTACAAGGAATTATTAAAGCCAAAAAATAAATATAAAATTTTCGAACCTGGCAGTAGAAAGATTGAAAGTAGTTATCAATATGTAGTTTTGATACTTGATCAAGCTGTCAATCAAGTCAGAGGAAAACTGACAGTACATCTAAATAATAATAATATATTTGCAAAAGCTTATTTTAATTATGATTTCTCGGTATTTAATGATGAAAATCCTATGGATTTCCCAAACTCAATAAAGTTATCGAAATCTTGTATTTGTCTACCAATAGGTGAAAGAATAACTCCTGAAGATGTTATTTATATTTCAAAAATCGTCAATGATTTTTTTGATTCACTTGATTTTTAAAAAGTAATAGTGTTTTTTATTGCTTACAATTTATAGACATTTAATAATCGAGATTAGTAATTTCTAAATGATAATAACTGTTTATTTTATTTATATTTTTTATACTTAGAAATTTTCAGATATATAGAAATAACTTAGCGAGCTCACACTGATTTTTATGTATATCTGGGTGTATTTTGGTATGTTTAGGTTGTGATGTGTAATGGTTACGTTGCTTAAGATTGATTGCAATCACTTTCGTGTCAACGATTTGAGGCCATAGCTCAGCTGGTAGAGCACCTGCATGGCATGAAGGGCATTATTCTTTTTCGATCAGTTTATATAACAGGCTTTAAGTAGTACAGCAAAACGTAAATGGCTCACACCGTGGGGCATAATTGATATTACTTTCAATTTACTTTGATCTTCCAATATGACTAGCCTATTCCTTTTTATTCTTTATATAAACTAGGAATAAAAAGAGCCGCAAAAAAGCAGTCCACATCATATATATAATCCAGGTAAGAGGTGTAATCCAAATGTAATTAGTATGTTTCTCAGCTATTTTAATTATTACTTTGGTTGCTTATATGGTTAATCAGATTTATAAACTCACGCCAAATAGCAACGCCTAGAAAATCTCAAATAGCTAAAGTCATTCACTCTGATTTTTTAACTGTTGCAGAAGCAATGACTTCCGCCTTTTCAGCAATAGAAAAGAATCAATGTTGGGATCTATGCCTTCATTGGTACCTGAGTTGGCATTGTGTTTGCACATGCTCCAGAGGGAAGCGAATCTAAATTGCATAGAGCTGGAATATGAAAAAAGCTAATCAACAGGAGATGGAATTAAGAGCAGGTTTTGCAGCTGACTTACTTGCTCAAGGTCACAACTGCACGCTCGTAACGACCCGAGTGACCGAAGAGTATGAATTAAGCAGAAGACAAGCTCGAAGGATTACAGCGAAGGCAATGGACTTGATTGTTCAAGACTTTGAAGAGATCAATATTGAACGGCCGCAAATGGTGGAGAAATTGATCGTCACTCTCGAACAAGGGATGCAAAAAGGACTCATCAATAACCAATCAAGTGGCGTTGCCGCCTGCGCTAGACAAATAATTTCACTGGCTGGTTATCTTCTGATTCCTCGTATAACAATCGAGTGAGAAAAATCTAGTAATCAATTTGGCATCATGTCAAAAGCTATGACTATTCGATCTTTATCTGTCGAAAAAGGGATAGTCCTGTGGTGAAGAGAAGAAGGGAAAAATACTATTGCCCCCAACTCAGGTTGATAAGTTAATTGAGGAGAGTTTACATTGGAATAATAATCTCCATTTAAGCTGAATTCAATTGCACCTTCATCCCTACCTAGGTTAGGAACAACCTTTAAATAAATTACCCCACTTAACCATCCACTAGGATGTATGTGTGCACTTTGATAGCCTTGTTTTTTTAAAATTACATGCCATCCAACAAGATTCTTATTGGATGGCCATTTTTGAATGTAGGAGCAAGATTCTTTTTCAAATTTTGAATAATATGCATCCAACTCATTTAAAATGATTGATTTAAGTTTTGAAATGTTTTCAGATGAGTTGGAAAGTAAATTTATATGAGTTGGTGTTTGAAAGCCATTGCGAGTGGTTCTATTTAAGGGCTCCCAAATAGTTTTAACCTTAGACAAATCGTTAATTATTTTTCTTGAAAATTCTTTATATTCTGTACAGTGATTTTTTAAATTTGAAAAATATAAAAATGAAAGCGGCTTTCGACAAAAATTATTAGAGGTATCTTTCTTTTCCTGTTCAGCGATAAATGAAGAAAACGCAGCCAATCTTATATTGTCTTCATCAAATTTAGAAGTTTTTTCTATTCTCTCATAGATTTCGTCAATCCTTCCTAAGGCATAAAGTGTTTCTATTGCAAACGCTCTGGATTTTCTTGAGTTACAAGAATCAAAATCTCTTAAGGCTTTATCAAATTCCTCCTCTTCAAAAAACAATTGCGCTCTATTTATCAATGCATTTGTGAAATTTGGTTGCAATTCAATTGCCTTTGAATAATTAATTTCAGCCTCTTTTAAATCTCCAAGATCTTTCAAAATATTCCCTAGGTTAGAGTATCCCTCTGCATAATTAGGATTAATTTCAATAGCTTTTCGCGTAGATATTTCTGCTTCTTGCAACTTCCCAAGATCTCTCAAAATGTTTCCAAGATTAGAATATGCCTCTGCAAAATCAGGTTTGAGGTCAATAGCTTTCCGAATAGCTATTTCTGCATCTAAATTATTACCAAGATCTCTCATTATATTCCCGAGA
>QBWB01000034.1 GCA_003284185.1 Prochlorococcus sp. AG-315-C08 | reverse complement strand
TAATAATAGCTGATCCTAGGGGAGGCAATCTACTTAGTTTTAATGTTGGGGATGCCTATTTTGCTCTGATGCCAAGAATATTCTGGGTAGAATTACAAACTAGATATGGAAACCAATTCTATGTTAGAGATAATGGTGAAGATGGTGCAATATTATCATCCATAAAAGCTGTTGAAACTTGTTTAGATCGTGGGGGATGTGACGTAGTACCTGGATTACCTAAAGAACAATGGCAGTGGACGTTATTAACCTCTATTTTAGGTGGAATAATTGCTGGTTTTGCAGCATATCCGAAGGATGGAAAAGAAACATTTTCAATCACATGGCTATTACTTCTCTCTCCTTTATGGATAATCTTATTTGGCATTTTTGGGATTGCTTCTGTTGTAACGAGAACAAGTGAGCTTCTTCCTTTAATTAGAAATATTTTAGGATTTGTAGGTTCTGCAACTGGAGCCTATTTAATAGCAGAAAGAAAATTCAAGAGCCCTGAATTAGAGTCAAAAGAATAAATCTAAAAATTACGATATAAGCTTACAATTTAACCTGAAATATAAAATCAACTCATTCAGGAAAAAGTATTTCTTCATATGCAATTGAGGCATTATTACGAAACCATCTATGAGAAACATGAGTTAAAGAACCTTGAGTAAATTCAACCCAAGAGAAATGGCATAAGTTCTGGCCTGTTGAGTCCAGACCTCGTCTGGGAACGCATGCCGCATTCAAATAGGAAGTACCCCAAATATCCCTAGCAAAGGTTTTTCTGGTTCGATTACCTCCTATTCTTAATTGATGATGAGTGTGACCAAAAACTACTAATTCTGGAATTCTAAATTTTCTTATTTGATTTAAAGCTAATCCAAGATCCTTATCTCCCCAATCCATTGAGGGCAGCTTCCAATCCCTCCCGCATAAACTTGAAGCCTCAGACCCAAGTCCAACGGGACCAGAATGAGCAAGAATTAAAAGTGGTGTTGAACTGGGTGCCAACTTAGCGGCAGAGACTATACGATCAACCGATACATTTAGCTCAATGCGACCAAAAACCGCTTTAACTTCAGGTGTAAGGAAAAAGCCTCCACCCCCACTGCAAGGCCTAGCACCAACCACCGAGAGGCTATCTAAATTCCATTTACTTAAATCCCAAGAACAGATTTTCTCCCCTAATAATTCCAATTGAGCTCTTAAGACATCTCCACATCCGTCATTACCTCTATCATGATTTCCAAGTATTACAGCTGTAGGAATAGAAATTTTACTTATTGCCTTAGCAATTCTTAAATCTCCATCTGATAAATCTCCGACAAACAAGACACCATCAGGTGAGAGTTCCGAAAGCAAGTCCATATCCTCCTGACTCCAGGACCCATGAAGGTCTCCAGCAATAGCAATTCGGATAACTGACAGATTTTGTAGTAAGGCAACCTCTATACTGCCTTAATAAGCTCATTTGGAAACTTATTACTACTGTTTCCTCTTACAAGACTGATATATCGGTCTCAAATAAAGGCAAAGAACTCATAAATGAGATAAATTTTTTGCGCAAAAAAAGAAATGCCATAATTCTTGCTCATTACTACCAAGAACCTGGAATACAAGATATTGCAGATTTCATTGGGGACTCACTTGAATTATCAAGAAAGGCTTCTGAGACAAATGCAGATGTAATTGTTTTTTGTGGTGTTCATTTTATGGCAGAAACCGCAAAAATTTTATGTCCAGATAAAACTGTACTTCTTCCAGATATTGAAGCAGGTTGTACACTTGCAGATGATTGTCCACCTAATGAATTCCAAAATTTCTTAAACAAACATCCTAATCATTTTGCTATTAGTTATATCAATTGCAGTGCGGCAGTCAAAGCAAAAAGTGATCTAATTTGCACTAGTAGCAATGCAGTAGACCTTATCTCACAATTACCAAAAGATATACCAATTTTATTTTCTCCAGATCGAAATCTTGGGAAATGGGTTGCAAAACAAAGTGGAAGAAAATTAACCTTATGGCAAGGCAGATGCCTCGTACACGAAACGTTTAATGAAGAAGCTCTCATAAAGCTAAAGATCAAGAACCCAAACGCTGCGGTACTTGCTCATCCAGAATGCCAAGAAAGCCTTTTAGATCATGCTGATTTCATCGGGTCAACAAGTAAATTACTAAATTTTTCTCAATCAAGTAATAAAGATAAGTTCATAGTTCTTACTGAACCAGGAATCATTCATCAAATGAGATTGAAAGACCCTTTAAAAACATATCTAGAAGTACCTGGACTAGATGGCTGTAGCTGTAATGAATGTCCCTATATGAGAATGAATACTCTTGAAAAGGTTTATAACTGTCTTAAAGAAATGCAGCCAGAATTAAAAATGGATGAACAGATTAGATCAATGGCTTATAGACCACTCAAAAGGATGCTTGATATGAGTAGTTAACTTCAACATAAGCAAGTTCTTAAGATAATATAAATTTATCATTGAGACATTTTACATAAGCAAAGCCAAGGTATGGATTTATCTCTTTTTCTTGTTGTATTAGGAGGAAGAACTTTAAAAAGTAATATTGAGCTACATGATGTTAGATGGGTGATTGGACAAAAAATAGAAGAAACTTTCCCAGCACTTAGAAGACAATGGTTTGGACAACAAAAAGGACTTCATATAGATAGCTACAAAGCCATAAAATATATTGATGGCTACAAAATAAAGATAACTGAAGAACACAAAACATATTCAGAAAATAGTTTTTGTCAAGACAAAAGTCTATGGTTTGTAAATTTAGGTGGATATAATGCAGAAAAGATGTCAGAGGAACATTCATTTAGATTAATTGTCGCGGGATCAGCCTTAAAGGCAAAAAGAAAAGCAAAAGATTATTGGAAAGAGACTATAAAAAACAAACACAATGATGACTGCTCAGAGATAAGTAGTATCTCTCAGGTTGATGACTTACATAAAATCAACAGAATAGGAAATTGGAAAATAAAACTTATACTTGATCCTCAAAAAAGAAACCAAGAATTACATCCAGATTGGTATGGCTACATGAGAATAGATAAGTTATAAAAATCTAATGCAACAATGCAAAGTTTAAATTAGATTTTTTAGGATTATAAGATGTAGTGTTACCAAGATTTTTATACTTTTGTATTAAAAAATTTTCAGCTTTTATATATTGACTATCATTCTCTGTTCCTAATTCTAGGCTATTTAGTTTATTTCCATTATTCAATAATAAGTCAATTTTAATATCGGGCTCAATACCATTTTTATTAATATCTTTACCACTTGGTGTTAAATATTTTGCTACTGTGACTGTAAGTCCTGAACCATCAGAAAGTGATCTTACTGACTGAACTAGGCCTTTACCAAAAGTTTTCTTACCTACAAGAATTCCTCTATTATTATCCTTAATTGCTCCAGATAAGATTTCACTAGCACTCGCTGATCCTTCATCAATAAGAACAACAACCGGTCTATCTGTAAGGGCTCTTCCTTTTGATCTTCTAATATCTGTAATACCATCTTTTGTTTTTGTACTAACAATAATTCCTTTATTTATCCAATGTTTAGCGATTTCAATACTTGCCTCAAGCAATCCCCCAGGATTACGTCTAAGATCCAAAACATAGCCAAAAGGTTTTTCCTGCTCTAACTTTGTAAGTGCAGAACTCATCTCCTTAGCAGAATTAGCATTGAATTGTTTTAATCTTATATAACCAATTTTAGCTCCTACATTAGTATTATTAATTCTACTATTTACAGCATTAATTTCTATTCTATCTCTAATCAATGTTACTGTAAATAAATCATTATCTCTAATTATACCTAGTTCAACTTTCGTACCTTTTTTTCCTCTAATAAGTTTTACGGCGTTATCTATACTTAAACCATCTATTGACTTTTCATTAATAGAAACAATAACATCCTTTACTTTAATTCCTGCATTAAAAGCTGGCGAACCCTCTATAGGAGAAACAACAGTAATTTGATTTGTATCTTCATTTAGGGAAATTTGAATACCCACACCCATTAATTCACCAGATGTTTCTATTCTCATTTCATTAAATTCCTTAGGATCTAAAAATCGTGTATAAGGATCATCTAGCTGATCCAACATTTCTCGAATTGCAATATATGAATCCTCTGAATTAGAGTATTTAGCTAGCAAAACATCTTTCCTTAGTTTAATCCATTCCTCAGTATTAAATTCACCTGAATAATCCATGAAATTTCGATATATAATTTGCCATACCTGATCAATGATTTCCTTTGGACTCTCAGTCACAAAAGTAGAAGAATTACTCGGGAAAGATAATGATGGAGAAGGTGATGAAAGAAAAACTAAGAACAAAAAAGTCTTAAAAAATTTCTTAAACATAATTATTTGATTTTCTTAAACTTATTTAAATAACTTTGTTGAAAAATATATCCTTGATTCATGGATCTACCCACTTGCCATCCTCTTTTATCAAATCAACCAGAGCGTTTACCCCTTCTTCTTCAGATACCCTCTTAATCTCATCTCTATTTCTATAAAGTGCAATAGTTCCAACACCTTTACCTACATAGCCATAATCAGCGTCTGCCATTTCACCTGGGCCATTAACTATGCAGCCCATAACCGCTATATCTAAGCCAGTCAAATGAACTGTAGCTTCTCTAACTTTAGCTACAACCTCCTCAAGATTAAATAATGTTCTACCACAACTTGGACAACTAATATATTCAACCATAGTTTTTCTCAAGCCAACTGCCTGCAAAATAGAATAAGCAACAGGTATTTCCTTTTCAGGTGCTTCCGTTAAGGAAACTCTTATAGTATCGCCAATTCCTTCAGATAATAATGTACCTATTCCAGCTGTACTTTTAATCCTTCCATAATCTCCATCACCAGCTTCTGTTACACCCAAATGCAAAGGATAATTAAATCCCTCCTTATCCATTGTGTCAGCCATCATTCTATAGGCAGCAAGCATTACAGGGGGTCGAGAAGCCTTCATAGAAACTACAATATTATGAAAATCTAATGCATCACATATGCGAATAAATTCCATAGCTGACTCAACCATTCCAAAAGGAGTATCTCCATACGCAAATAACATTCTTTCAGCCAATGATCCATGATTAACTCCTATTCGAAGTGCCTTATTTTGCTCCTTTAAAGTATTAACTATTGGTTTAAACTTTTGAATAATTTTTTCTTTAATTACATTTATTTCTTCTTTAGTAAATTCTGTTCTATTGGGATCAGGTCGTTCAAAAACAAATAATCCAGGATTTATACGAACTTTATCAACATGTTTTGCCACTTCTAAGGCTATCTTCATCCCATTATGATGCACATCAGCAACCAAAGGAACTGGCTGATAAGTTCTAACCAAAAGCTTCTTAATTTCTCCAACAGCCTTGGCACTAGCAAGTGTTGGTACAGTTAATCTGACAATCTCACATCCAACTTCATGTAATCTCCTTATACCTGCTGTCGCACCCTCAACATCCATCGTGTCTTCATTAATCATTGACTGAACACGAACAGGGTTATCACCTCCAATCCCAACATCTCCAACCATCACAGTTCTTGTATCTCTACGAATAATTCTGGTGCTATAACGCTGAGAAAAATTATCTTTATCCAGATTCCTTTCGAGGGTCGCAATCATGAGTTAACAATTGAGCCACTTCAGCTATTAGAATGACATATATTAGTGCTGCAAACAAACGATTTTTTCCTTAACATTTACAAAATCCGATTGTGTTAGAGCAAAAGGCATTCCTGCTTTTTTGGAGGGATTCCTCAATAAATATGAAGGATGAAAAACAGGCATAATAATTCTCCCCTCCCATTTTATCCATTTACCTCTAATAATGCTAATACGAGTCTTGATTCTCAAAATCGATTCCACCGCTGTGGTACCGACAAGAACAACAATAGAAGGATCTACTAATTTTATTTGTTGATATAACCAGGGTAGATTTTCTCTGATTTCTATCTTTGTAGGACGTCTATTTTTAGGAGGTCTACACTTCACGACGTTGCAAAAGTAAACATCTAAAGCAATATCAATTCCAGAATTTATAAGTAATTTATCAAGTAATTGACCAGACCTTCCTACAAATGGCAATCCAATTGCTTCTTCTTTCGCTCCTGGTGCTTCTCCAATAATCATCAATTCTGCATGAGGGTTTCCTCTTCCGACAACAATCTTATTAGTAGAAATATCAGATTTACAAACCTCAGAAAGGGAAATCTCTGAATGATTTTTTGTTGTCAATTGAAATCTTTAAATAACGTCCCTAAAAATGGTACCAATATCAAGAAATGATTACCTTCAGGATCGATCATCCATTGCTCAGCACCAAATTTCTCCAGTTTAGGAGAAGATTTAACGGTCCCTCCTGATTTCAACAACTCTGAGGACCAAGTTTCTATAGCTTTTAATGGTTGAATTGAAGGTTTGCCTTGAAAACATAATGAGGCTGAATTTCCCTTTTTATTCCATTCGTAATCCTTAGCAGGTCGATAAAAATCTATTTTGCTTCTATTGCTTAACGAAATAAAATAATGGGAGGAATTAAAACCTTTTATGACCTTCTCAGAGTTGATCTTGCCATAAAAGTTTGATAATACTTTTGGGTCCTTAGAGGCAATTACAAAATTAATATTCATCAAAGACATGCAAGTAATTGATTAAGTAGCTAAGTTAGGTATTAGATCTATTCACTTTGAAAGTGAATAAATGAAGAACATTTGGAAGTTATGCTTCGAAGATGACTGATAAAACACAGATATCAATAAGAGCCCTCTCCATTAAACCCTCTCTGACTCTTGAGATAAGTGCAAAAGCTAAGGCTCTTGAAGCTGAAGGTAAAAATATCTGTAGCTTAAGTGCAGGAGAACCTGATTTCGATACTCCAGATTTCATAGTCGAAGCGACGTTAAAAGCATTGAAAGACGGCAAAACCCGTTACGGCCCTGCAGCCGGGGATCCTGAACTAAGAGAAGCCATTGCCGAAAAACAATCAACTATAAATGAAGTCCCCACTACAGCAAAAAATGTTTTAGTAACTAATGGTGGAAAGCAAGCAATCTACAATTTATTCCAAGTAATTCTAAATCCAGGAGATGAAGTTCTCATACCTTCACCATATTGGCTTAGCTACCCAGAAATAACACTTTTGGCCGGAGCTAAGCCAATAAAAATAAAATCATCAACAAAAGATAAATTCAAAATTAATATCAATTCATTAGAAGAAAAGGTAAATGAAAAAACAAGATTATTAATTCTCAATTCTCCAAACAATCCAACAGGCTGCGTATTGTCAATTGAAGAAATGAATAATATTTCAGATTTCCTAAGGAAACACCCAAAAATATTGTTAATGAGCGATGAGATCTATGAATTCCTTGTTTCTAGTAATCAAGTTCATCACAGTTTTGCAAAAATTGCACCCGATCTCCAAAATAGAATCTTCACTGTTAATGGTTTTGCGAAAGCATGGGCAATGACTGGTTGGAGAATAGGATATTTAACTGGAAATCCACAAGTAATTAAAAAAGCAATTGCACTTCAGAGTCAAAGTACAAGCAATGTTTGTAGTTTTGCTCAGAAAGGAGCAATTGCAGCACTTCAAGGTTCAAAGAACTGTGTTTATGAGATGGCAAGTATTTACAACAAACGTAGAGATTTAATAACTAACAGGCTTAAAAATATAAAAGAAATATCTTTTGTTAAGCCACAGGGAGCATTTTATGTATTTCCCGAAATCAACTTCAAAGATATTGATTCAATAAGCTTTTGCAAACAAGCCTTAGACAAAGTTGGTCTAGCCATTATCCCTGGGATAGCCTTTGGTGATAATAGATGTATAAGGATTTCATATGCTTCATCAAATAAAATGCTAAATGACGGGATTGACAGATTAGAAAGATTAATATCTTACTTCTAAATAAATGCTGAAGTCAATTTTAGGTCTATTACAA
>QBWB01000033.1 GCA_003284185.1 Prochlorococcus sp. AG-315-C08 | reverse complement strand
TAAATTTCATGATATTCCTACAACTGTTTCCAAGGCATGTTTTTTCGCTGCTCAAACTGGAGCTGAATTTATATCTTTGCATGCTTCTGCCGGAGAGAAAGCTTTAAAGATGGCTAATGAAGCTGCAAGAGAAGGAGCTGCAAAAGTTAATTTACCTGCTCCAACTCTATTAGGTATAACTGTTCTTACTAGTTGGACAGAAGAAAGCTTTTTCAAAGATTTATTGATTAGTCAATCAATTGAAGAACGTGTGAACCATCTAGCTGCTTTAGCTTCTACTTCAGGAATTGGAGGATGTGTTTGTAGTCCTAAAGAAGTTCAACTGCTTCGTGAAATTTATCCAGAACCTTTTGAGTTGGTAACTCCTGGGATCAGGCCCATTGGGGCAAATGTGAATGATCAGGCTAGGGTTTCTGATGTCTCTAAGGCTCTTGCAATGGGGGCGTCAAAATTAGTTATTGGTAGAGCAATAACTAAGTCAAGTGATCCAGCCACTATATTTAAAAGTTTTTGTAAGAAGGTTGTTCAATAA
This sequence comes from Prochlorococcus sp. AG-315-C08, assembly GCA_003284185.1. GTDB lineage: Bacteria > Cyanobacteriota > Cyanobacteriia > PCC-6307 > Cyanobiaceae > Prochlorococcus_B. The sequence continues at coordinate 7,484 of QBWB01000033.1, read as the reverse complement.
TATATTTAATTTTGACTTATTTTGGGCTCTTTCCCTTTGATTAGTCTATTTATATTTTCTCTATGTCTCCATATAACAAGTAACATAGCTAATAAACTAATACATAAATAAGGGATAGAAAAATCTGAATTATTAAAACTCAAGTACATAATTAATGGCAGTGATAATGAAGCAATTAAACTGGCCAAGGAAACAATTCTAAATAAAGAAATTACAAGAAGAAATACTCCTAAACTAGCAAGCCCAACTTGCCAAGAAATCCCTAGGAATACACCTAGACCGGTTGCCACAGCTTTTCCACCTCTCCATTTTAGCCAGACTGGCCAGATGTGACCAATCAATGCCGATAAACCTACAGTGACTTGCCAGAAATCATTTAGTAAGAAATATTTAGCTAATAAAATAGATATAATACCCTTAGAAATATCAATTAAAAAGACAGCAATAGCTGCACGTTTTCCTATATGTCTTAAAACATTAGTTGCTCCTGTAGACCCTGAACCGATTGAACGAATATCAATTCCTTTGATAATTCTTCCGGCTAAATAACCACTTGGAAAGGAACCAAGTAAATATCCTAATAAGAGAGTTAATAGACTCATAATAATTTCAATGCTTGTTGATTATTATAATTCCCCTTCTTCAAACATTTCCTGAGGACTCGCTGCGAAAGCAAGCCATACTGGAAACTGAAGAATTGGAATCTCTACACTTATTTCTGCTGCATCGATAATTATTAAAGGTAAATCACCTCTTTCTTCTAGGCGATCTGCTCGTTCAATTAAGCTATCTGACCTCTCGAAAAGAACAATTCCACTATTAGGACCAAAATCCTCACGATTAAGGCCTAAGGCATCTTGAAGGCCTCTCCTCCACTCCCCAAGCCTTTCAGGTTGACTTGCTAAAATAAGTGTTTGAAATTGCTCACCGTAGAGCTCTCCTAAAATTGAAATAAGTCCTGCAGATGCTTTGACATTTTTGGATCTATTTCCCAAGCTTGGTTGAGCGCCTCTTCCACCCATATTGAAGAACCAATCTTCAAGTATTTCTATATCTTTTGTTTCAAGACTTCTTCTTAATTGCCAAGGCTCAGCATAGAAATCAGGTTGCTTTAGAAATTGATTAAAGCAATTCCTTATTAACTTTTCATCAGGCTTAAAGGTATCAGATATTGCTGTAAGTACTTCTTTCTCTTTTGGAATATTTTCTTTTTGATTTTCATCAAGGGGAGAAGGCGTAACAATAACTGGAGGGACAACTAGATCAAGTTGTTCTGCTGATTGGGTTAAGTCCTGTAATGCACCAGTTAAATACTCCTGAAAACCTTTAACTTTCCTAGCAATAGCATCTGATTGTCCTGAAAATGAACTCTTAAGATCATTTTCAACTTTTGATTTCTGGTTTGAAAGTTCTTTTAATTCTTTTTCTAAGTTGTCTCGATTAAGTTGAAGTTCCGTTAATGCAAGCTTTAAAAAGGGTTCTATATCAGCTGAGGTAATATTATGATTCTTTTTTGAATCATTTTTAATAGGGGACTTTAAGTTTTCTTTTGTAATAGATATAGGATTTTTTGCTAGAGGAATTTTTGATGATTCTTCTTGAGACGAATAGCTCTCAGAAAGAGTCTTCTCTGATTCTTTTTTCTTTGGAGACGGGTTTTCTTCAGTTTCCATATTTCAATAAAATTTGATTAATTTTCTGATGGGTCTGATGTTAATGACTTATTTATTTCTAAATCTTTAACTCTTAAACGAAGCTGTGACTCTAAGGACTTTGGCTCGAAAAGTATCGGCAAAAGATGAGGGCTTGCTTCTTCTCTGAAATAAAGGAATCCTGGTAATTGCGGTAATAAGATTCGCCATGCAATCCACTTATCGAAAGGGAATCTACGTAATTCTCGTCCAAATTGCATCACTATCAAATCATTCTTCGTGAATTTCAATCTTAAAGTAAAAGATTGTAGTAAAAGGAAAAGACCAAAACTGCTAATTATAATTGTGGGCCAGGGGCTAAATGGTATTAGTAAAAAAGGGATACCACTTAATATAATTACTAAAGGTAATCTATAAGAAGGTGAAAGAATCACACTTTCCGTATCACTTTTTTTCTCAATAGGAATTGCCATTAGCCAAAAAGAATTTGTGTAAGTAAAACATCCATTAAGGATACTGTTATCAATGTCATTACTACTGCACCTGTAGTACTTGATCCAACTTCTTTGGGCCCACCTTTAGTGGTGAGTCCCCATCCGCAAGCGATAATTGCTATTAGAAGACCAAAAACCAATGCTTTTATAAGCATAAATGGTAAATCAGAGGTGATTAACCATTCTCTAACCGAATTCCAAAAAATACTTGGAGGAATTTGATAAAGACTAGTACTACTTATTTGACCGCTATACAAAGCAACAGAAAAAAATAGTAAGCATTGGATGGGTGCCATGACAACCATTGCAAAAAGTCTTGGAACAACAAGATATTCAACTGGGTCAGTTTTTAACATTGTTATGGCATCAATCTGCTCGGTCACTTTCATAGTTCCTATTTGAGCGGCATAAGCAGTTGCTACTTTTCCCGTCAGAAGGGTTGCAGTAAGTAAGGGGGCTATTTCTCTTGCCATTCCAATTGCTAGAAGACCACCAACTTGGGAACCTAAACCTTGCTTACTTAATTCTGCAGCGACTTGGATGTTAAAAACAGTTCCAGCTGCAATACCAGTAATTAGAACAATTAAGAAGCTTCCTGGACCCGCTTCCATTAATTGATCTAATAAATCGGACTTGTTTATTTTCCCCTTAGCTATTGATGTTATTGCTTGGCCTCCAATTAAAAGGCTGCTGCCAAATCTCCGAAGCCATCGAGGTGAGTCGTTCATGAACTCATTCTTTGAGGATCAAAATCTATCTCTTTCCAAGGTCTCATAGTCATCAAGCCAGCAGCTACAAGTAAAGAAGGAATTAATCCCATACACAATCTAATTGTAATAATTGCTGTCGAAGGTTGCTCTATTCCACCCAAGATTGTTGAGCAGTTAGTTGAAGATTTATATCCTGCTAAAGATAAAAGTAATCCAAGTAATTGAACGCTTAGACCAATCCCAATCTTCTGAACAAAAACCATCCATGCCGTATATATACCTGCAGGTCTCTCTGGATCTTTATCTATAGCATCAGGGAGTAATGACCATGGAATTAGATAAGCAGTTGATGCTCCAAATCCCACTAACAAAATTGTCACCAAAAGAATTATCATTTTTATACTCTCAATATTATTAATTAATAGTAGATTACTTATGTCTATTCCATCTGATAAAGGTGGTAAGATCATTGCTATTAGACAAGCTGCTATCCATATTCGACCTCCTTTGAAAAGGGCAGCTATCCTTCCGAATTTATTTGAATAGAAACTCCAAAACTGTAAACCCAGAAGAGTACTAATTTGAAATGGAATAGGTATCCACTTTGAAATCTCAATGGGAACTAGCATTACTTGTTCAAGGTAAATCAATGATACTGTTTGCATTAATTGCAGTCCGCACCAAAGTAGTAAATAAAGCCCTATAATTCTTATGAAAAGACTATTATTTAAGACCCTATTTAATTGTTGTTTAAAAGGTTCGGATTGAGAAACCGGTCTTCTTGCTCTTTTCGCAAATGGAGCAAGTCCCCAGCAAGCAATTAACGTTGTCAAAGTAGCTATAAATCCTGTAATCCTTCCCATTGAAATATAACCTTCAACCCCTTTTGATAACAAACCTGCAGCAACGATTAATCCAGTCGTCCCGGCTATTATCGATCCGGTGAATCTAGCTGCATTTAGTCTTGTCCTTACAGAAGTATCATCCGTCAGCTCTGTTGATAATGCGGCAAAAGGGAGATTTACAGCTGTATAGGCTGTCATGAGAAGAATTGCTGCAAAAATGTAATAAGTGGTTTTTGTCCCTATTCCTCCAGGAGGAACCCACCACATTGCTGCAAGAAATAAACCCAGAGGGACTGCACCTCCAATCATCCAAGGAAGTCTTGGCCCCCATCTCGTTTGAGTATGGTCACTCATCCATCCAATTAAAGGATCATTTAAAGCATCCCAAAGCTTTGAAACCATAAGCAATGAACCTGCAATGAAGGCAGGAATGCCTGCTGCACAGGTGAAAAAGAGAAAGAGATAAGTCCCAAGTTGTATAGCGGCTAATCCCGTGCCGGCATCCCCCATCCCATAAGAGATCATTAGCCTTAGGCGACTTCTTTCGTTAATCGTTATGGACTTCTTCAATCTTTTTGAGATAGGGGGGGGTGCAGGGTAATAATGGATAAAGCTAAATCAAAGCTTTATCCAAAGCTGAGTAGATCTTACTTTCTTTAGCGCGGGCGTAGTTTAGTGGTAAAACCTCAGCCTTCCAAGCTGATGATGCGGGTTCGATTCCCGCCGCCCGCTTAATTCTTTGTCTCATAGTCTGATTTTTTTTGAATATTCATTGGCCAATAGCAGAACAAGACTATGGCTTTCAATTTGAATAGAGCCTTGATTAGACAAAGGTTTTGAAATTACTTTATTTGTGTTAAGAGCAGAGGTATCTATACACTTTTCCCATGATGATGTTGGAGAAGGTAATTCAAAAATCATTGATTCTTCGTAGGCATTGCAGCCTATCCAAATAGCTGAGCCTTTATCTTTTTTGTTGATGCTGTATCCAAGCGTATGAGACCAGCTGCTCCAATCAGGTTTGTTAACTTTTACACCATGCCATTGAATCCAGAAATCATTTGTTTGAGATTTTGTTTCTGAGTAGTAAGAATCATAAATAAAGTTGGGACTAAAAAATTCAGGCAATTGCCTCCTGATATTTATTAGCTTCCTTATGAATTCTATTAAATCTTGATCACAATTATTAGTACACCAACTCATCCAACCCAGTGGATTATTCTGACACCAAGTGTTGTTGTTCCCCCCTTGACTTCTTCCAACTTCATCTCCCATTAAAAGCATGGGTACGCCAGGTGAGAGTAGAAGTGATGAAAAAAGATTTTTTTGTTGTTTTTTCCTTAATTTGTTAATTTGTTGATCTGTGGTTGGGCCTTCTACTCCATTATTCCAACTATTGTTATGGTTATCTCCGTCTCTATTACTTTCTCCATTAGCAAGATTATGTTTTTTATTAAAACTAACTAAATCATTTAAAGTAAACCCATCATGCGATGTTATAAAATTAATTGTATAATTATTAGCAAAAATTGAATCGTTATAAAGTGACTTACTTCCAATTAATCTATCTTTTAATGACCATGTAGTATTTTTTTCTCCTTTCCAAAATCTTCTAATATCGTCTCTAAAATGTCCATTCCAGGTTCTAAATTTTTCAGCTGGGAAGTCTCCCAGTTTGTAAAGCCCTCCACAATCCCATGGCTCACTAATTAATTTAACATCACTAAGTATTGGATCAGCTTCAATTTCTTCAAACAGTGGTGGAGATTCAAGAGGAGTTAGATTTTCTCCTCTACTTAAAGCAATACCTAAATCAAAACGAAATCCATCAACTCCAAGTTCTATTGCCCAACATCGTAATGATTCTAGTATTAATTTTCTAACTAAAGGACGATTTGCAGCAATACTATTTCCACAACCAGTTACATCTTGATAAAGTTCGTTTTCATCTTGATGGTAGTAAGTTTTTCCTAAACCTTTCCAGCTAATTATTGGTCCATTTTTATTCCCCTCAGTGGTGTGGTTATAGACAACATCTATCAAAATTTCCAAATCATTATCATGACAAATCTCTACTAATTTCCTGAACTGATTTCTTGCTTCTAATGGATCTTCTCCTATAACAAAACCTTGATGAGGAGTAAACCAGTTAATGGGGCTATAACCCCAATAGTTTTCAAGACCTTTTGGGGCATCAAATATATCAAAAGCAAATACGGGAAGAAGTTCAATAGTTGTTATTCCAAGGCTTTTTAAATATGGTATCTTTTCAATTAATCCGATAAATTTACCTTTTTTATCATCACTAACACTAGAATCTGGATTCTTCGTAAACCCTCCAACATGTAATTCATAAATAATTGTTTTATTCCACTTATGATTGGGTCTTGGATGAGATATGAAATCGAAATAATCTCTTTTTGTAACTACTCCCTTAAGGTGATGTCTATATCCATTTTTCAATTCTGGATCTTGATCTCTTATATATTTCCCCCATCCACTAATAGCTCTAGAACAAGGATCTAAAATAAGATTATTATTATTTAAATTGTTTTTATTATCCTCACATATTTTATATCCATATAAAATCCCTTCATTCAGTCCTTCTATTTCAACATGCCAGTAATCTCCAGATCTGTTCTCTTCACTTAAAGATACTATTTGATTGGGATAATCTTCATTTTCATTTTCAAATAGAAGTAAGTCTATATTTGATGCATATGGAGCAGCTATAGAAAAATTGACTCCAGTAGGTGTCAAAGAGCTGCCCAGCGGCCACGGCGAACCAATCTTAACTTTGGTCGTCCTGCCCTTCAAATTAGTAATCTATAAGATTTAACCAACCTAGGCGGTAGGTTTCTTTTAACAATGATATTGGGGATGAAATTGTCTTCTGAAGATAATTTTTCTGTGAAGAGACTTTTAGATGAGGATTTGTCTTCTTCTCCTGATTCAAGTTGAACTAGGCTTAATTAACGCTTTTGGCGTTAGGTCTGGGCGGTGTGTTATTAGCTCATATGCTTGTAATGTGATGTTCTGCGCACGTTTGTTAAATTCCTTTGATTTTTATTTAATTATCTTCTTTTGACTCTAATAGGATTTTTTTTTTGCCTAGCCACAATAAGAGTTTATATAAAAATATAAAATTAATAATTCCAGATACCTTTCCTCTATTGACTTTTTTCAGAAAGCAAAGTCATTTTTATTTTTAAAAAGCTTTAACTCGTTAATCATTAATCGGTGGTTGAATCGACAAAATAACGTCTACTCTTTGGTGAAAAGCTCTCTGCGACAGGCTCTTTAGGTTGCCGTTAAGTGATTTGCTCCATACCATTAGCAAGATTGAGGTTTCTGGAAACTAATTCCACATTGGTTTTAGTTCCTAACACTCTCTGCTACATACAACATTTTCCAATGAACAAAGCAGATCTAGTTAATTTGGTTGCAGCTCGTACAGAGCTAACGAAGACAGATGTATCTCTGGTTGTCGATGCCGCCATAGACACAATTATTGACTCTGTAGTGGAGGGTAAAAAAGTCTCCATTTTGGGTTTTGGTTCTTTTGAACCTCGCGATCGTTCTGCACGTCAGGGATTAAACCCTAAGACTGGAGAAAAGATTGCCATTCCGGCTAAACGTGTTCCAGCTTTTACAGCAGGAAAGTTATTTAAGGACCGTGTTCAGGGATAAGTTTTTGATTTGCTACTTCTAAAGTAATCTTTTCAAATCTGTTTTCATAAGGGCTCTCATTTTGATGGGTCCTTTTTTTTTTGTATGAAGTGA
>QBWB01000032.1 GCA_003284185.1 Prochlorococcus sp. AG-315-C08 | reverse complement strand
GCTAGCCCACTTCCTTCACTTAAATTGGTTAAGGATTGTATTAGTCCTTTCCCGAAAGTTTGATTGCCTATAAGTTCAGATCTTTTATTGTCCTGTAAAGCCCCTGCAAGGATTTCACTTGCGCTTGCTGTCCCTCCATTGACAAGTGTAACCATAGGACCATCGTAAAGAGTGTCTAATCCTGAAAAGATTGGATCGTTTATGCCATCTCTTTTCTTAGTCTCGACAATAGGCTTGTCACTGAGAAAATCATCAGCCACTGCTAAGCCAGAACTTACTAGTCCTCCAGAGTTATTTCGCAAGTCTAAAACCAGGCCTTCTATTTCTTTATCGGAAAGTTCATTCAAAGCCTCTTTGACTTGTTCAGGAACCCCTTCGCTAAATTGTGTGATTCTTAAATATCCAAGTGTATGGGATTCATTGCGAATTCTCTTAGTCCTAACAGGTCTCAAGTCAACACTTCTACGCTCTAGTGAGATTTCTTCTATATCCAAATTGGGTTTTTCTAATTCAATAATAACTTGTGTCCCAGTCTGCCCTCTTAATTTTGCTGCCGTTGCTTCGAGCCCAAGGCTCTTTGGCGATTGACCATTTACTTTTTTTAGAACTGTTCCACTTGAAATTCCTGCATCTGCTGCAGGTGAACCTTCAAGAGGAGAAATAACAACTATTTCGCCATCTTCTGTTCTTGATCCGAGTTGAAGCCCTACACCATTAATTTCACTGCCTATATTACTCTTCTTCATTGCTTCATAGTCCTCAGGCCTTAGTAATCGTGTATAAGGATCACCCAGCGGAAGAAGCATCGCTTCGATAGCGGCAAAAGCTTGTTGGGAATTGTTTATAGGTTTTTCAAGAGCTTTTTGACGAAGTCTTCGCCATTGGATCTCATCAAATTTTTTTGGATCGAAATAACCCTCATTCACTAGATTCCATGTTTCAATAATGAGCAATTGCCCATCATTCAGTGCAATTGCAGGTTGGGTTAGGAATTGAAATAAAATTCCAAAACTAATTAAAACTGCAAAAAACCTCTGCAGTGATTTGGTTAAAGATTTAACAGATGGAATCATTGGATTGATCTTTTGCGGCGATCAAGGGGCACATCGGGTAGAATATTGGAAAGATACCGTTCATAAATGGCGAATTCGTCACCAGTCTACGACTGGTTCCAGGAACGTCTTGAAATTCAGGACATAGCTGATGATGTCACTTCAAAATATGTTCCTCCTCATGTCAACATTTTTTATTGTCTTGGTGGCATAACGCTGGTTTGTTTTTTGATTCAATTCGCGACTGGATTCGCGATGACCTTTTATTACAAGCCAACAGTTACAGAAGCTTATAGCTCAGTTAGCTATTTAATGACTGACGTCAGCTTTGGTTGGTTGATTAGATCAGTTCACAGATGGAGTGCCTCAATGATGGTACTCATGCTTATTTTGCATGTTTTTAGAGTTTATTTAACTGGTGGGTTTAAAAGGCCTAGAGAATTGACATGGATCACTGGTGTGGTTATGGCAGTTATAACAGTAGCTTTTGGTGTTACAGGTTATTCTCTCCCTTGGGATCAAGTTGGATATTGGGCAGTTAAAATTGTCTCTGGTGTTCCAGCTGCTATCCCAGTAATAGGTGACTTTATGGTTGAGTTACTTCGAGGAGGTGAAAGTGTTGGCCAATCTACGCTAACTCGTTTTTATAGCTTGCATACATTTGTTATGCCATGGTTGCTTGCTGTATTTATGCTTATGCATTTTCTAATGATTAGGAAACAAGGTATTTCAGGTCCTTTATAACCAAAGCAAATAATTCAAATAATTAATCGTAACCAATTAAATCATCCTTAAATTATGTCAACACTTAAGAAACCTGATTTATCTGATTCGAAATTAAGAGCCAAGCTCGCTAAAGGCATGGGACATAATTACTATGGAGAGCCAGCCTGGCCAAATGACCTTTTATATATTTTTCCAGTTGTAATACTTGGAACTATTGCATGTGTAGTTGGTCTAGCTGTTTTGGATCCTGCATTCCTTGGCGATAAAGCAAATCCCTTTGCTACTCCATTGGAAATTCTTCCAGAGTGGTATTTGTATCCAGTTTTTCAAATCTTGCGTGTTGTTCCTAATAAATTGCTGGGCATTGCCTTGCAAACTTTGATTCCTCTTGGTTTGATGATTTTACCTTTTATAGAGAATGTAAATAAATTTGGTAATCCATTTCGAAGACCAATTGCTATGACCCTTTTCTTGTTTGGAACTCTTCTAACAATGTATTTGGGTATAGGGGCATGTTTACCAATAGATAAATCTCTAACTCTTGGTTTGTTTTAAATATTTTCTTTTTCTAAATCCAACATTAAAATATCCTCAGGCTTAGCTCTTAAAAGATGATGAAGTAATAAAAATCCAACAATAGTCCAAGTTTGATAAGTTCTTGATTGCTGGCCTACCCAAGTACCTGTTGGCCCATCGAAATATTCAGCCCATTTTTGTCTAGGGAGTTGATTTAATTGGCTCCAATAACATTCTTCAAGAAGAGCTCTCATTTGTCCCATCAGTAATACATCTGCCTGTGGGTAACGTTTTTCATGGAGCAAGATAGAAGCCCCAAAGAACCATAAAAGACTTGGCCAATGCCCTCCATTGTGATAGCTCCAGGGCCAGTTCTTAGGGTCTGAACCTGTTTTATTTTGCCATTCTTCTATGTCCATTGGTGGGTGACATATTCTCATCGGCATTTGTGCCATTAGATGCTCTCTGTTATGAAGAACCAGACGAAAAAGGGCTCTTTCTTGAGGGGCTGTTAGTACCCCAAACATGCAAGCTAATGAATTACCTAAACTATAAAAACGGAAATCCGGTCTCCCTGTTCTTATATTCCCAATTAAATACCCCCCTCTGTTTTCCAGCCAATCTTGTAACCAGGATGGCACGACTTGAGGCTGCACATTAAATTCATTTTGATGTTGATCTTCACCATATTGTTCAGTTGGTCTTCTTCTAAGCACTTGCATCGTTTTACTTGTAACCCAGTAATGCTTCAAAAGAAATTGACGAAGATCATGAACCCATTGACGTGTTAATACAAGTCTTTGATCAAGTAATCGACTTTTTTGATGTTTTCGACTTAATTCCATTAGTTGAATGCAACTTCTTAAACATGCAAATAACAAAACTTCTACTTCAAGAGGAGCTCCCCAGACATCCATTGGTCGATCTATCATAAATGAACAATCTGGGACGAATAAAACAGGATTCCCTTCAAAAGTTGGATGTAGCACTAAATCTAGAAGAAGCTGTATTCCTCTTTGAACTTGTTGACTAGTCCCAAAACTTTGATCGCCGCTTTTCCTCACATAAAGCCAACAAAGTATTGGCCACCAAAGGCTTGCATCAGCTGAAGTAATTCTTCCTATAGATCTTTGACCATAATCTGCTATTAATTTTCCTTTCTCTTCTATAAAGCTTGTAGGGAAAACGCCTCTTGTTTGATAAGTGGTGCTTTGTAAATCAAGACTGACCGTTAAAAATTTTTTAACGATGTCATATCTTTTTTGAGTTAATAGATAAATCATTACAGGGACATTGTCCCTTAAGAAAATTTCTCCATAATTTAGAGTGTCATTTTTTGAGGGATGTTCTAATGCAGCGACGCTTCCAGCAATACTTCCTGAAATTTCAATAAGAGTTTTTTCGAAATGTTCTTTAGCTCTCTCAACAACTTTGTCTTCATTTGAGTTAGGGCGAACTCTTTGGTGCTGTTGACTGAAACGTCCGGGCATTGAGAAATCTTGATGAAATTGCTAAAAGCTAGTTATGGCGAGCTCCTTTGAAATTAATAGTAGTGGTTAAAACATTTTATTTGCAAGTTTGTTGCATCTCAGCAGGTTTATAGTCTAAATTATTTGTCTGCGAATCAGTTAACCCTGAGACGCACTCACTCAAAGATAAATGACGAAAGTTATTCAGCTTACGTGGGAGTTTTACAACATATAGAGATTAACCTCTTTAGTGATGTAAGATTAGAAACGGTCGCAAGATCGAAATTGCCTTTAGCTTTTTAAGTTTAAAGGCAGAACCTAGACAACTAAAAAGTTTAGGAACTGACGCTTTTATCGCGTCCAGTTCATTTATATGAATTGGATGTATTTGCGATAAAGGTGTGAGGTCCCGTCAAAAAGAAATCAGTTGCTGATTCCTGTCGCAATGTTGAATTTGAGTTTCACGGCTTGAATTCATATTCGGTGTTACAGGTTGAAGCAACGACGGATCTGAGATCTGGAAAGTCACGAAGATAAAACTAAGTGCACTCTTGTACCCTTATAAAAAGGTGGCAACAACTGCAAACAGTACGCCAGTGCTAGTTTTTGCGGAAGGAGCAAGTCAGACTGAGTAAAAATTTATTTTTACAATAGGGCCTGATCTACTACGGAGAGTTTGATCCTGGCTCAGGATGAACGCTGGCGGCGTGCTTAACACATGCAAGTCGAACGAACCCTCGGGTTAGTGGCGGACGGGTGAGTAACGCGTGGGAATCTGCCCTCAGGAGGGGGATAACGGTTGGAAACGACCGCTAATACCCCATATGCCGAGAGGTGAAATGAATTTCGCCTGAGGATGAGCCCGCGTCTGATTAGCTTGTTGGTGAGGTAATGGCTCACCAAGGCTTCGATCAGTAGCTGGTCTGAGAGGATGATCAGCCACACTGGGACTGAGACACGGCCCAGACTCCTACGGGAGGCAGCAGTGGGGAATTTTCCGCAATGGGCGAAAGCCTGACGGAGCAACGCCGCGTGAGGGATGAAGGCCTCTGGGCTGTAAACCTCTTTTCTCAAGGAAGAAGATATGACGGTACTTGAGGAATAAGCCACGGCTAATTCCGTGCCAGCAGCCGCGGTAATACGGGAGTGGCAAGCGTTATCCGGAATTATTGGGCGTAAAGCGTCCGCAGGCGGCCTTTCAAGTCTGCTGTTAAAACGTGGAGCTCAACTCCATCATGGCAGTGGAAACTGATTGGCTTGAGTATGGTAGGGGCAGAGGGAATTCCCGGTGTAGCGGTGAAATGCGTAGATATCGGGAAGAACACCAGTGGCGAAGGCGCTCTGCTGGGCCATTACTGACGCTCATGGACGAAAGCCAGGGGAGCGAAAGGGATTAGATACCCCTGTAGTCCTGGCCGTAAACGATGAACACTAGGTGTCGGGGGAATCGACCCCTTCGGTGTCGTAGCTAACGCGTTAAGTGTTCCGCCTGGGGAGTACGCACGCAAGTGTGAAACTCAAAGGAATTGACGGGGGCCCGCACAAGCGGTGGAGTATGTGGTTTAATTCGATGCAACGCGAAGAACCTTACCAGGATTTGACATCCTGCGAACCTTTAAGAAATTAGAGGGTGCCTTCGGGAACGCAGTGACAGGTGGTGCATGGCTGTCGTCAGCTCGTGTCGTGAGATGTTGGGTTAAGTCCCGCAACGAGCGCAACCCACGTTTTTAGTTGCCAGCATTTAGTTGGGCACTCTAGAAAGACCGCCGGTGATAAACCGGAGGAAGGTGTGGATGACGTCAAGTCATCATGCCCCTTACATCCTGGGCTACACACGTACTACAATGCTACGGACAAAGGGCAGCAAACTCGCGAGAGCTAGCAAATCCCATAAACCGTGGCTCAGTTCAGATCGTAGGCTGCAACTCGCCTACGTGAAGTAGGAATCGCTAGTAATCGCAGGTCAGCATACTGCGGTGAATACGTTCCCGGGCCTTGTACACACCGCCCGTCACACCATGGAAGTTGGCCACGCCCGAAGTCGTTACTTTAACCCTTGTGGAGAAGGACGCCGAAGGTGGGGCTGATGACTGGGGTGAAGTCGTAACAAGGTAGCCGTACCGGAAGGTGCGGCTGGATCACCTCCTAACAGGGAGACAAAAAATTGATTGTGATGTCTAAGTTTTTTCTCTTAGGCCTCAATCCTGTCACCTTAGGTCGATCGGTACCTCAGATTAATTAATTTTATTTTTAATTAATTGATTTCAGTTCCTAAACTTGTCTAGGTCACACCCAACATTGGTTTCTCCTGGGCCATTAGCTCAGGTGGTTAGAGCGCACCCCTGATAAGGGTGAGGTCCCTGGTTCAAGTCCAGGATGGCCCATTCGTTGTTGGGGGTATAGCTCAGTTGGTAGAGCGCCTGCTTTGCAAGCAGGATGTCAGCGGTTCGAGTCCGCTTACCTCCACTGATAACTACCTTAATAATCCAATTTTGGAGAAATTTTTGTAACTGTGACTTAGATATTGTCTATTGGAATAGAACCTAGCTTCTTATCATCTTCTTTAATAGTTGGTATGATGCTGGGCTCACTTGGATTTTTCAAGTGATTTCAGTAGAACCTTGACAACTGCATAGGTAGAAAGAATAAAGCATCTCATGGATGCATAATTCTTTAATCAAATTAATTTATTTGAAATTTTTTTGATTTTAGAATTCATGTTTAATTCTTGAGTAAAAGCCGAGCACAATTAATTTTGTGATTGTATTTAAGGTCAAGCTACAAAGGGCTCATGGCGGATACCTTGGCACACAGAGGCGATGAAGGACGTGGTTACCTGCGATATGTCTCGGGGAGCTGGATACACGCTTTGATCCGGGAATTTCCGAATGGGGCAACCCTTAGAACGGCCAGCTGAATACATAGGCTGGCGCGAGCCAACCCAGCGAACTGAAACATCTTAGTAGCTGGAGGAAAGGAAAGTAAAAACGACTCCCTAAGTAGCGGCGAGCGAACGGGGATCAGCCCAAACCGATGGTTTCGATCATCGGGGTTGTGGGACAGCAATGTGGATTTAACAAACCTAGAAGAAGCGTTTGAATGGCGCGCCATAGAGGGTGAAAGCCCCGTAATCGAAAGGAGCGTTAACCTAGCTGTATCCCGAGTAGCACGGAGCACGTGGAATTCCGTGTGAATCTACGAGGACCACCTCGTAAGGCTAAGTACTCCTGTGTGACCGATAGTGCAACAGTACCGTGAGGGAAAGGTGAAAAGAACCCCGGGAGGGGAGTGAAATAGAACATGAAACCATGAGCCTACAAGCAATGGGAGCCCGACTTATCGGGTGACCGTGTGCCTGTTGAAGAATGAGCCGGCGACTTATAGGCACTGGCAGGTTAAACCGGGAATGGTGGAGCCATAGCGAAAGCGAGTCTGAATAGGGCGTTTGTCAGTGTTTATAGACCCGAACCCTGGTGATCTAACCATGGCCAGGATGAAGCTTGGGTGATACCAAGTGGAGGTCCCAACCGACTGACGTTGAAAAGTCACCGGATGAGCTGTGGTTAGGGGTGAAATGCCAATCGAACCAGGAGCTAGCTGGTTCTCCCCGAAATACGTTGAGGCGTAGCGTCTAGTGCTCCAGCAGGGGGGTAAAGCGACCATTTCGGTGCGGGCTGCGAAAGCGGTACCAAATCGTGATGAACTCTGAATACCCTGTGTGTAACTAGGCAGTCAGACTGTGGGGGATAAGCTCCATAGTCGAAAGGGAAACAGCCCAGACCGCCAGCTAAGGTCCCAAAATCAACACTAAGTGATAAAGGAGGTGGGATTGCCCAGACAACCAGGAGGTTTGCTTAGAAGCAGCCATCCTCAAAGGAGTGCGTAATAGCTCACTGGTCGAGCGATCCTGCGCCGAAAATGAACGGGGCTAAGTGTTGTACCGAAGCTGCGGATTTATTTATAAATGGTAGGGGAGCGTTCTATGTGGGGTGAAGCGTTAGCGTAAGCGGGCGTGGACTGCATAGAAGTGAGAATGTCGGCTTGAGTAGCGAAAACATGGGTGAGAATCCCATGCCCCGAAACCCTAAGGGTTCCTCCGGCAGGCTCGTCCGCGGAGGGTTAGTCTGGTCCTAAGGTCAGGCCGAAAGGCGTAGTCGATGGATAACAGGTCAATATTCCTGTACCAATTATGTTTTGGGAAGGGGGACGGAGAAGGCTAGCCAATCCAGATGTTGGTTACTGGTTCAAGCGTTCGAGGCTTTGAGGAACGGAGAAAACGTTCTGAGCTGAGGCGTGAGTACGAGCTGCTACGGCAGCGAAGTTGGTGACGTCATGCTTCCAAGAAAATCCCTATACCCGTTAAGACATAATTGCCAGTACCCGAAACCGACACAGGTGGGGTGGTAGAGAATACCGAGGGGCGCGAGATAACTCTCTCTAAGGAACTCGGCAAAATGGTCCCGTAACTTCGGGAGAAGGGATGCCAGCGAGAGCTGGTCGCAGTGAAGAGGCCCAGGCGACTGTTTACCAAAAACACAGGTCTCCGCTAAGTCGCAAGACGATGTATGGGGGCTGACACCTGCCCAGTGCCGGAAGGTTAAGGAAGCTGGTTAGCGTATGCGAAGCTAGTGACTGAAGCCCCGGTGAACGGCGGCCGTAACTATAACGGTCCTAAGGTAGCGAAATTCCTTGTCGGGTAAGTTCCGACCCGCACGAAAGGTGTAACGATCTGGGCGCTGTCTCGGA
>QBWB01000031.1 GCA_003284185.1 Prochlorococcus sp. AG-315-C08 | reverse complement strand
TTATAGATTCTATTTTCTTGCATTAAATCTTTTATTAATAAATTTAGAAGCATCTTGAATTTTATTATTAGTTCAGTAGAGGAGAAGAAAATATCTTTAATAATTATATAGGTTTCATATGATTTTGGACCTTTACTTAATATTGCAATACAAGACCAAAAAAATATGGTGACAAAAAAATAGGCTATAATATTTATCATTTAAGTAATTCTTATCTATAAAAGAATAACTAGTTAACATCTCTTTAATGATAGTATTAAACTCTATTTAATTTCTTGTACTCTTCATCTAAATTAATCTGATTCATAAAATGGTGAAGCATTGCATCCGTTTCCTTTAATTCACGAAGAAGATATTCCCTTTTAGCAAAAGTTGCACTTATTACTTGTTTTTTCTTTAACTGCGCTTTTTTATTCAACGAATGGGAATTAAAAGAGTTTTTTGTTCTTGAATTTGATGTGGTCATGGCATTTATTTCTAATGGTATAGCGGAGATCTATATGACTAGAGCTCCTAAAGCTATCTGATCAGATTCTTTGAAAAAAATATTCAAAGTTGATAGCTTGAACTTGTTCTAACTAACCATTATGAGTAATGTAAATCCGTCTTAACGCCCAAGTGTTTTCACTAGAGTCAAAAGCCTTAAGTGTTTACACCCTCTAATTTCTTACTTTAGTCATTTTTATGTATATAATTCAAAAAAAAGGCTGTACTAGGAATATAAAAGTTCGCTCCATACTCTATTTCAATTACATACTTCGTTAACGGCCTTAGTCATCTTTGAACAACTGTCTAATTATAATTGATTCTTTTATGAATACAATTAAGTTTTTATCACTTCATTGCTGTGTGATATTGCGTAGATGTTCTAAAGATACCTAATAAATTGATACTAATATCAAAGGTGATAGAGCACGCAATTGAAGATAGCCTCCGAACCATGTAAAATTCACAACTTACGCACCAACGGCTCTACATTCGAAGCAATCCAATTAAAAGTCGCATAATAGGTATATGAAAAGAGACGTCGCCTTCTTTTATGCATTCTGTTAAATAAGTGATATTAAGTATACTTAGTTTGAAAAAGTGATAATTCAAAGTCTCTAATTGATCAAACATCTCAACAATCGATGCAGACAACAAAAACTTTTGCTGAGTTTTCTCAAAGGGCTGACTATTCGCTCATAAAATCACTACAAGCGGATCCTCAGGCAACCGCCGATGGGCACGATCACCATTCCCGCCAGGTGTTTTCAGGGCACTACGTGCCAGTGACTCCCACTGCCATCCCTTCCCCGGAATACATCGCACACAGTAAAACTTTATTTAAAGAACTAGGCCTAAGTAATGAGCTTGCTCTAGACGAACAATTTAGCCGTCTCTTTTCCGGTGACATCTCCGTGGCACAGGAAAAAATGCAACCAGTTGGTTGGGCAACCGGTTACGCACTATCGATCTACGGGACAGAATACATACAGCAGTGTCCATTTGGAACCGGCAACGGCTACGGCGATGGCAGGGCAATTTCCGTATTTGAAGGTCTCTTCAACGGCAGGCGCTGGGAAATGCAATTAAAAGGCGGAGGTCCAACGCCGTACTGCCGTGGAGCCGATGGACGCGCCGTACTCCGTTCCAGCGTGCGGGAGTTTCTTGCGCAGGAGTACATGGAGGCCTTAGGAGTTCCGACCTCACGCTCCCTGACACTGTATGTGTCTCGATCTGAACAAGTAAGAAGGCCCTGGTATTCCCAAAATTCCAATTCCATCGATCCAGACATCATGGAGGACAACCCTGCTGCGATTACGACACGCGTCGCGCCGTCTTTTCTGCGTGTCGGCCAGCTTGAGCTGTTTGCCCGTCGCGCACGCAGTAACGCGCATCAAGGTGCGCTGAATGAGCTGCATATGATCGTGAAACACCTAATCGAGCGGAACTACCCACAAGTCATTAATCCAAGTCTTACATTCACAGATCAAGTAGTCGAAATGGCCAAGTTGTTTCGCGGACGACTAACATCACTGGTAGCCAACTGGATGCGTATTGGCTACTGCCAAGGAAATTTCAACAGTGACAACTGTGCTGCAGGTGGCTTTACTCTAGACTACGGCCCCTTTGGATTCTGCGAACTGTTCAATCCCAGATTTCAGCCTTGGACAGGAGGGGGCGACCATTTTTCATTCTTCAATCAACCTGTTGCGGCCGAAGCCAATTATCAGATGTTCTGGTCAAGCCTCCGACCTCTTCTCACCCATAACACGGACGCACAGGCAAAGCTGGATCAGATTAGGGATGGCTTTGCAGAAGCGATGAATAAGGAGATAGAGGCAATGTGGACAAAGAAGCTCGGCCTTATCACGCATGATGAAACTCTGGTGAACGAACTGCTGCAGCTCATGACTCTCTCAAAAGTGGACTACACAATCTTTTTTCGTAAGCTATCTCATATTCCAGACCAACTCACAGATTTGAAAGAGAGCTTTTACCTGCCCAGTTCAGAGCAGGTTGATGTGCAGTGGGGCAGGTGGCTTCAACGCTGGCGGGATCGCGTCAAGAGCTGCGGTGACCTCAGAGTGAGATCCGCAGCAATGAAATGCATTAACCCCAAGTACACCTGGCGCGAATGGCTGGTCGCACCAGCTTATAAAAAAGCTGAGCAAGGTGATTATAGTCTCATCAAAGAGTTACAGGATGTGTTCAGCAAACCCTACGAAGAACAATCATCTGATGTAGAGACAAAATATTACCGCATAAAGCCCAAGGAATTCTTTAACGCAGGAGGTTTATCCCACTATAGCTGTTCTTCTTGACAGGAAAATACTGTATGAGCTCAATCCATCTCCGAAAGAAAAATAGCATCAAGGGTTAGAGGAGCATGTCCTGTAATTACAATTACACCGTATGCAGTTAAGCACTTAAGCAATACCAAAGAGGCAATGAAAAGAAGTATAAATTCAGGGATCCACAACACAAGAACAAAACAAAACACTACATACAGGGCTACAAGCTCCTTATAGCGTCTATATATGCTATATATTTGAAAGTCCTTTTAAGTGTTGAGGAAAACCTGGGTTTGCAAAGCCTTCAAGTTTTCTTGTGAATCAACCTTTTGTTGAATCAGACAGTCTCTCAATGAGAATCGAATCTTGTTGAAGTGACGATTAAAAGTCTAGGTCCGATCAAGTGGAATGTTGCTCTCTTATTTCTTTCATGACTCGTTGTAAAAAAAACAAGTTCACCAAAAGTTTAAAAACTAATCGCAACTATATAACTCTTCCTTTGAGCTCAGTAAAAAAAACCTCTCAAATCGATCAAGGCCTAGATCAACTATCTAAAGGAAAAGAAGCTCTTCGTTGGGAAAAGATTGGTTTACTTGAAGATAGTTTTGTACAAACTTTTGTAACGGAGAAGGGAATACCACTCATCTAAATCTTGCCTGACATAAAAATTTCCGAGTTCAAGACTTCTTTGCGTTCCAATATTTTCGTGTGCACTCTGCGACCCTCAATCAAAAGCGTAATTAAGGGGAAACTCAATATTGAATCACTTTAATGAAAACGGAGGATCCAAGTACTCAAACACTTTTGAATTTTGATAAATGCCTTGAAATCTTAGACTTCTTGAAATCCAAAGCAAAGACAGAGGAAGAGGACTTTGAGGATAGGGGTAGGGTGGCGATATCAAGTCAAATCTTAAAAAACGATTTCTAAGGCATGGACAAATAAAAAAGGAAGCGAAAAGATTATACCGATATAACAGATGAAATAATCAATCAAATTGTAGACGTTCTTAATAGACAATTAAAACAGCTACAAATTTGAAATTGCTCATAATGCTATATCTTCAAATTGGAAACCAATAGTTAGACTTCTTATAATATAAAAATTCTCATTATCATGTAACGAATAAGGCATAATGAAAAGAAGATTTGCATGGCCACAATGTCTGAATCCATATTCAAAATAAATATCGAGATTGACCAAGTTCTGCAAAGCTTTAATTGCAAGTCAGGGCGGACTGTATTAGAGGCTGCAGCAGATGCAAATGTGGAATTACCAAGTTCCTGCCTTGTGGGGATGTGTTGCACATGTGCTGCCTTTCTCAAAGAAGGTTCAGTCGATATGGATGCAATGGGACTGAAGAGTGAATTGCAAGATGAAGGTTATGTTCTTTTATGTCAGGCATATCCAAAATCAGATTTGTATATAATTGCTAATCAATTTGATGCCGTTTGGGATCAGCGCTAAGGCTATAGACTTATTCGCGAAAACTGCTGCCCTACCTCATCATTATTGAAAGGACGAGGCAAAGCGTCATGGGAGAGATAAAATCAAACATTAAATTTATGTTTTTTTCAGAGCCAGATATAGTAGCTAAAGATTTTGCTGAATGCGTAGATATGGACGGTTCCCAATACCCTCAGTGATGATATAGCGTCACAAGGAAGTTACGGCTGAGAAAAAGAAAGAAAAGTAGCGGTATTAAAAAGTTAATGAGAAATTATATTCCGTGTACCGGGGGGAACCCATTTCAATCAAGAGTTTCTTAATCAACGTATAATCAATGCCCGATGGGAAGGTTCTGAAGAGTAAAGAGTATAATTTATCTTCAATTGATCTGAAAAATTCACATTGGCTTGAATTATGCGATGTTGCTCTTGAGATAATCGCTGGAAGAGTATGGAGCGATGAGCCAACTCCAGATGAATATCCAAATAATATAAGCAGGTTTAATTAATAATTATTTGTAAGATTGCGAGTAGAGCTAATATTTGTGATAGTAATGAAAAAAATTAGAATCTTGCTATGAAATACTTAAAAAAATACAGGCAAGAAAATTGAAGAATTTTCAAATAGATAAATTAAAAGAAAGACTTATATCAATTGTTAGTCATGAAAATGTTCTTTTTGGAGAAAGAGAAACCAGAAGCTATAGGACTGGGATAAGAGTTGGTTTTGGCGAGGCTGTTGCTGTTGTCCTACCAAATGATCTACTAGAACTTTGGGACGTAATCAAATTATGTATTGCGCTAGACAAGATCATCCTAATTCAGGCAGCTAATACTGGTCTTACAGGTGGATCAACTCCAGATGGTGATAAATATGATAGAGATGTTGTAATTATCAACACTCGTTACTTAGATAAATTATTCCTACTGAATAAAGGCAAACAGGTTTTAGCTTTTCCAGGGGCAAGCTTATATAAATTGGAAGAAATTCTAGAACCATTTGAGAGAGAGGCACATTCAGTTATTGGTTCATCTTGTATAGGCGCCTCAATCGTAGGAGGTGTTTGTAATAATTCAGGAGGGAATTTAATTAAAAGAGGACCTGCCTACACTGAATTATCACTTTATGCACAATTAAATAGTGATGGTCAATTAGAACTGATTAATCATTTAGGAATTGATCTTGGAGAGTCTCCTGAGGAAATACTTAAAAACTTACAAGAATCAAATTTCAATTCAAACAACATATCTACTACAGGAAAAAAAGCATCGGATGATACCTACAAAGAGCTCGTAAGAGATTTTAACTCCACAACTCCAGCAAGGTATAATTCAGATAAGCGTCGCCTTTTTGAGGCAAGTGGTTGTGCAGGCAAAATAGTCGTATTTGCAGTAAGATTGGATACTTTCTTAAAATCTAAAAAGAAAAAAGTTTTTTATTTTGGCACAAATAACCCTTCAAAAATAACAGAGATAAGAAAAACTGTTCTTGCTCAATTTATGGAATTACCTGAGATGGCAGAATATATGCATTATTCTTCATTTGATGGGGCCGATAAGTATGGTAAAGATACTTTTCTGATCATCAAATATTTAGGTAAAGGGATAATGCCTACTTTATTTAAAATTAAAAGAATAATTGATATGTTTTTTACTTTTATCCCATTAATGCCTCAAAATATTTTTGATAGATTTTTGCAAAACTTATCTAAAGTTTTGCCAGATCATTTGCCTTTTAGGCTGAGAGACTATAGACATAAATTCAATCATTATCTAATCATAGTCGCAACTGATTCTGTAATTAATGAAGTAAGATATTTATTAGATCGTTTATGCAGTAATAAAGAAATGGCTGACTATTTTGAATGCGGTGATTTGGAAGGTGAAGATATTTTACTCCATAGATATGTAGCTGGTTTAGCACCAAAGCGATCAAAAATAATGAATGATCATGAATCAGGAGATGTTTTGGCCTTAGACGTCGCTTTGCCAAGAAATTGTGAATCTTGGCATGAAATTATCCCTGATCCAATTCTAGAGAATGCCTTGGAGTCTTTTCAAATGGCCCATTTTATGTGTATGGTTTTCCATTGGGATTTTTTATTAAAAAAAGACGCAAATATAAATGAGATAAAGAGAACAATACTCAGAAAATTAGATGATTTAGGAGCAAAATATCCAGCAGAACACAACGTTGGTCATATTTACAAGGCTAATGATGACCTTGCAAGCTTTTATCAAAAATTAGACCCAAGAAATTCTTTTAATGCAGGAATAGGTCAACTATCTAAAAATAAATTTTATAGGGATTAACTTTCAGGGTGAAAATTTTAATGAGAAAAGATTAAGAGGCGAAGACTTTCCATATATATAAATAGAGTATGTAAGAAATCACACCCGAAATAATCTTTATGAATCTAAGACCTTCTTAATCTCTAGGTTATGATTCTTATATGCATATGTTTTTATCAAAGAACTCAAATCCTTGGCTCTGGGAACAGAAGCAATAAGAAATTAAAAATAGGACTAAAGCAATCCATGTAAAGAGAGGTATGGCAATTTATGATATGCAAAACAATATTCTTAGATGTCCTGAGCTTACACGTTTTTAAAAACGATATAAATGCTACGTTGCTCATAAAAAAAATTAGGACTAAGCCATCAATCACCACACAACAGTCTTTTAAAAAGAAATGAAGAAAGTAAGAGTTAATTCTCCCAACAACATAAACAGTGCTTTTTGCTCACCTTGAAAGTCTTTGATCGTTGCTTCCTGTTGATCGATTAATTCAATAGCGTATAAAATGATCTAGCACTTATTAGACTTTTTACTTATGTTCATTAGTTTTTAAAAATGCTTTTATGTCGATGTAGGACACACCCTTCGCTTTCGACTGTCTAAATCTAATGGAAGATCAAATCAGAGAAACTGAAAACGCAACATCCACTTCATGCTGGTCAGTAATGAAGCATTTGAATATGGGTCTAAAACAAGGATTAATTTTTTGTTTTATTTCCTTTCTAATGCTTTTCTCTAGTCTTAATAAGATTTCTGCCGAGGAAGTCAACTGGACTGAAGTAGCTAATACTACTAACGGAATACAATTTATAGATACTAAATCAATAAAATACAATAACAGAGGCATACTTTCGGTTCTAAGTAAATACTCTGAGATTGACCCAGATGATCAGAAAATTATAAATACGAATTTATATTTAATGGCAATTGATTGTGAGAATAGATTATTTAGCAAACTTCCAGTAAATAGTGAGTTAAAGCAAGTAAAGAAATGGGATACACCCATTAATGATAAATTAATTAAAAAGACAATTATTAATAGTTGTTCTTATTAATTCTTCCAAAAACTTTCCTAATATTTTATATAACCACTTTTTTCTAGTTTGTATATAATTAAGCTCGATAAATTCTTGAAACCATTTTGTTCCAACAAGTAGAGTTAACTAAATGACCTTTCCTCTTTATCTCTTTATAATGGATAAGAAAGGTTTTTCTTATGGATCAATTTCAACTTAGATTTATTTGGCCTATTGCCTTAGTTGTTCTCGCAGCTTTCGTAATGATGATCGGAATACTTGGAGGTTTTATAGATCCAAAGTCACTAATGATTTGAGTAATGCCAATCAATAAAACTATCACTGATTTTGTGATGCATTTTTGGTAGATCAAGTCGAAAGTAGGGAACCAAAACAAATTAACCACTTCTTATTACTCGCCATAATTGCTGATCTTTACGCTAATAGAAATGCAACCGTAAAAACGGCATTATGAGTGAAAGAAACGCTTAAGGTTCAATAAATGGAGAGCACAGTCAATGTCTTTCTCAGTCCTTGGCACTTAGGGTTTGATGCACTTTTAATGGTCAGTTTTATTACTTATGTGATCTACGTCAAAAAGAAGACTAAATCATAGCCCACCTTCTAACTGTTATAGGCCTAAGCTAAAGCAGCATAAATACTTCTAGTTTTCGTTACCCCTTTAGTAGTAGATATAGAAGATGAATCTTTACGAGTTTTGATTATGTACTTGACTCCTGAGGCTGTTAAAAATGCTGCTCGACTTGTTCTTAATCAACTTTCGGAAAGACTCAATTTTCCCAAGCACGGATCAAGAAATGATTACAAAATGGAGTGTTTGCAGTTTGGTATCTGTGCTGTGCCGGTTCGATCCCCTCATCCACAAAGAGTAATTCGTTAGTCCATAGACACCTCCCAAATTTTGTAGGACTTACAAAAAACGTCCTAATAGATAAGCTTTAAAAAATTTGACCAGCTGAAATGATTGGAGCTGTTTGTTGGCGCTAAATGCAATGCGACTATGGAGAAACTGGCCTTCTTCTAAAATCTTGACAGTAAGTGTGGTTACAGCAGAGTCTAAAAACTAATCAAAAGGTGTCTTTTGGGAACCCCTTTTAATCAACAAAGAGAATTCTCATCTTCAAACAAAAGAAAGGCTAATGAGTGCTAAATAATTAGTAGGTCGAATACTGAGACTAGAGTCATACCAAGATATTTAAAATTTACACCCTAAAATTGACTAATACGTGCTTTCAGCCCACGCCACCCAATCGATTTAATTGTGCAATTGCAAGTAGGGGATAGCAGATTCATTAAACCCAGCTTCTACATCAATCGAAAAGGTGTTACTCGAATATCTCACCTACTTAATGAGACATGAAGAAAGAAAATAAAAAAAACTCCACCTTATTCAGTGGAGTAAATCGAACC
>QBWB01000030.1 GCA_003284185.1 Prochlorococcus sp. AG-315-C08 | reverse complement strand
GATGGATATCATTTAGTTGAGTTTCATTTGACTGTTGTTCAATTTGAATCGATTCTTTGCTTTCTTTAGGATTCCTGTCGCTCTTTTCTAAATACTTTCTTTTCTTTGATTCTTTTTTTTTACTGAATCCAGGCATGATATATCTATATTGTTTTAAAATGTGGAAATGACAAGTTTACATGTTGTTTGAACGTACTAGTAAGCTTTGATTTGTTACTTCTACAAAACCACAGCCTTTGTAAAATTCTTTGCAGTTAGTTGTCATAAGATAAACTTTCTCTACACCTTGAATTGATTTAGAATTTACAAGTGATTCTATCAGTGTTTTTCCTAAGCCAAGATTTTGATAACCTTCTGCAATAACAATATCCCAAAGTACACATCTAAAAGTATTATCACTAGTTGCTCTACCAAATCCAATCATTTTTTGATACTCCCACATCGTTACTATGGAATTACTATGGGCTATCATTTTTTTAATTTCCTTTTTTGAGCGATTTTTTGCCCAGAAAGTATTTTCGTTGAGAAGCGTTTGTAATTGCTCAATAGCTTTTGTAGGTATAAATTTGGGCCCCAAACCTAATAACCTTAATAAGGGTGCTCTATAATTATGTTGTATTAAATGTATTCTTCCCATTTTAGATTGTATGTTAGGTAATAATCAAGCTAATGATAAAAATGCAGCGAAAAGGGCTTATCTTGGCTGGGGGAACTGGATCAAGGTTATATCCACTTACAATTGGAACTTGTAAGCAGCTTTTGCCTATTTATAATAAGCCGATGGTTTATTATCCACTAACAATTTTAATGTTGGCTGGCATAAGAGAAATACTTTTGATTACTACTCCTGAAGATCATAAATTATTCCAGAGACTATTAGGAGATGGAAATTCCTGGGGGATATCGATTAAATATGAAATTCAAAAGACCCCTGCAGGATTAGCAGATGCATTTATAGTTGGAGCTGATTTTATTAGAGGTCATTCTGCGGCTTTAATTTTAGGGGATAATTTATTTTATGGCGATGACTTAATAGCCCAATTAAAATATGCAAATGAGAAGACTTCTGGTGCA
Source organism: Prochlorococcus sp. AG-315-C08 (assembly GCA_003284185.1). Classification (GTDB taxonomy): domain Bacteria; phylum Cyanobacteriota; class Cyanobacteriia; order PCC-6307; family Cyanobiaceae; genus Prochlorococcus_B. Next base: position 8,426 of record QBWB01000030.1, on the reverse strand, counting down.
ACTATTTTTGGGTTCCCAGTTTCAGACCCTGAAAGATATGGAGTGGTTGAATTTGATCATGATGGATATATAAAAAGCATTGAAGAAAAACCCAAAAAACCTAAAAGCAATTATGCAATTACTGGTTTATATTTTTATGATAAGTCTATAATCGATAAAGCTTTACAAGTAAATCCTTCTGTAAGAGGTGAATTAGAAATTACAGATATTAATCGTATGTACTTAAAAGAAGGTAATTTAAAGATTCAATTAATGGGAAGAGGAATGGCTTGGCTTGATACAGGAACTTTTGAATCTTTAAATGAGGCAGGTTCTTTCATTAGAACAATTGAAAATCGACAGGGGTTGAAAATTGGATGTCCAGAAGAAGTTGCTTGGCGAAATGGTTGGATTAGTGATGAAAAACTTTTTGATTTAGGTAGTAAAATGAAAAAAAGTGATTATGGAAACTACCTTTTAAAGTTACTGATCAATTCCTAATAGGAATTAAAAATTTTAATTATTTATTATGAAGACAGAAAATCTTTATAGCCAAACTGGAAAATTAATAAAAGGACTTTTCTTGATTAATCCAGCTGTGTTTAAAGATGATAGAGGTTTCTTTATGGAAAGTTGGAATCAGAGATCTTTTGATAGCTTTGGTTTAAGTAATATAACTTTTGTTCAAGATAATCATTCATGTTCATGCAAAGGAGTTTTAAGAGGGTTTCATTATCAATTACCACCTAAACAGCAAGGAAAGCTTGTTAAATGTATTGTGGGTGAAATTTTTGATGTTGTTATTGATATTCGGAGTTCATCAAGTTCATTTGGTGAATGGGTAGGTGTTAAATTAAGTGCAAAAAATTATAAACAACTTTGGATCCCTGAAGGTTTTGCTCATGGTTTTTTAACTCTTTCTGAGCATGCGGAAGTAATATATAAAGTAACTGACTATTGGAATCGGGATGCTGAAAGAGTCTTATCATGGAAAGATCCTGCCATATCCATTCAATGGCCATTAAAAGCCCCTTTTAAATTGTCAGAAAAAGATTCAAATGCGCCTTTTCTCTCAGAACTGACAAATGATGATATATTTTAGCCTTGATAATTTACCTTCTCTATTACGAAAGTTCAGTTTAAGAATTGATCAATTAAAGGAATTGGTGCACAAGTAATGAGAATTCTTCTTCTTGGAGGTAGTGGCCAACTTGGTAAAACTTTAATTAATAGTGCCCCTGAGAGAATAGGAAGCCACTTAATAGATTTAATATCACTCAATAGAAAAGATCTTGATTTGGCAGATTTTTCTGCGTGTAAAGATATGGTTCGATTGCTGAAGCCAGATTTTGTGATAAACACCGCTGCTTACACCTTGGTAGATAAAGCAGAAAGTGATTCTTTAAAGTCATTTTTAGTCAATGCAGATGCTCCAAAAGCATTGGCAGAAGGACTAAAAGAAACAGGCGGTAAATTAATTCATTTTAGTACTGACTATGTTTTTGATGGAGAAAAAAGTAAACCCTACAAAACGTTTGATATCAAAAATCCATTAAATATCTATGGTAAAAGTAAGGCATTAGGTGAAGATTATATTATGGAATTATTAGCTCCTTCCTCCCAATGTTTTATTTTGAGGACTAGTTGGTTACTTAGTTCATATGGAAATAATTTTCTTCTGAAAATGCTTACATTATTAATGCAAAAGGGAACAGTAAATGTTGTTTCGGACCAGATTTCATCTCCTACAACAACTATTACTTTGGCCAATGCTTGTTGGTCTCTAATTAATAGAGTTTCTGCAGGAGAAAAACCTTCTAATATATTACATTGGACTGATAATGGCGTGGCATCTTGGTATGACATTGCTCAAGCAATAGCTGAATATGGACTAGAGTTTGGTATATTAAATAAGCCTGCTAAGATTATTCCTATTAATACTTTAGAGTACCCTTTACCAGCTAACCGTCCAGCCTATTCAGTTTTAGATTTGACTGAGAGTAGGAAACACTTTGATTTTCCTTCAATTTATTGGCGTGATTCATTAAAAACATTAATAGGAAAACTTAAAGATTTATATTGATGACAATAAATAATAGATTAATGTTAATAGAAGGACAAACTGTTTTAGTTACTGGTGGTGCAGGTTTTATTGGCGGAGCATTGATTACATTTTTACTAGAGCGTACTAATTTAAAAATTATAAACCTAGATAAGCTAGGATATGCAAGTGATCTTAGTAGAATAAATACAACTTTAAATACCTTAAAAATACCTGAAGATAGATATAAATTTATTTGTGTTGATCTGACTGAAAGGGAGAAGATTTTTGAAATTGTACAAAGAATTGCTCCTGATTTTGTTTTTCACTTGGCTGCTGAAAGCCATGTGGATAATTCAATTGAGTCACCTGATATTTTTCTTCAAAGTAATGTTGTTGGCACTTTTAATTTACTTGAGGCAGTTAAGAATCATTGGCTAAATATGACGCCTGAGAGGAAAGATAAATTTCGTTTTCTACATGTAAGTACAGATGAAGTTTTCGGATCACTGGGACCCACAGGTCTTTTTGCTGAAGAGACAGCGTATAATCCAAGAAGTCCTTATTCTGCAAGCAAAGCGGCAAGTGATCATTTTGTAAAGGCATATTTTCATACATATAACATGCCTATTATTGTTACAAACTGCACTAATAATTATGGCCCTTGGCAGTATCCTGAAAAGTTAATTCCTGTTATAATTTTGAATGGTCTGAATGATGATAATATTCCTTTATATGGAGATGGAGAATACATCAGAGATTGGATATTTGTTAATGATCATATAGAAGCTTTATTTCTTGTTATGAAAAAGGGAATAATAGGTTCTAGCTATTGCATTGGGAGTTCGGAAGAACATACAAATAATGAAATTGCAGAATCTATTTGTGATGTTTTAGATTCTATTAAACCAAGCAATAAACCTCATTCTAAGCTAATTAAAAATATTAGAGATAGGGCTGGCCATGATAGAAGATATGCTATCAATTCTTTCAAAATAAGATCTCAATTAGGTTGGCGGCCAAAATATAATTTTGAGGTAGGAATAAAAGAAACAATTTTTTGGTATTCTAAAAATTTAGACTGGTGTAAGCATTGCTCTTCCTTGGGGAGCAAGTAATTTCTAGTATAAATTCCTCATAACATAACTATGAACTCAAAGAATTATCTTGATTTTGAAAATAGATTTCGTGGCAATTATGATTCAGTTTGTAATCAATTTTCTAGTTATGATGAACTAATTAACTTGATAATAAAAGATGTTAAAGATCCTAAATTTATTGATATTGGCTGTGGAAGAGGAGAATGGTTAGATAGGTGGACTAATAAAGTATCAAATTGTATTGGGATAGAATGTAATTCAAGTATGGTAGAACTATGTAGAAGTAGGGGTTTAAATGTTTTGGAAGGAGACGCAATAAGATCTTTAAAAGAATTTAAAAATTCTTCAATCTCTGTAATAACTATATTTCATATGATAGAGCACTTAGAACATGAAAATCTAATAGAGATACTTGAAGAATGTGATCGAATTTTAAGGCCTGATGGAATATTAATTTTAGAAACACCAAGTATTGATAATATATTAGTTTCCACTAATACATTTTATATTGACCATACTCATATCACTCATATCAATACTGAAGCCCTTATTTTCTTATTAGAGAACATGTGTTTTTCTAGTGTCAAATGTTTTCCTATACATGGAGGTCCTTTAGAAAATGCGAGCCATTCCAAAATGACTAGAATATTAAATGGCGTAGCACAAGATATGATGATTATTGCATTGAAAGATCAGTCAATAGCACAAATTTTATTTAAGAAGAATCAAGAATGGCTTAAATCTTTTGATATTGGATTAACAACCATGCAAGCAGCTATAGAATTTGATCTGAGAAATGAAAAGTTCATACAAGAATTTGAGAATGAAAAAAAGCTTGCTCTGAAAAGAAACTTTTTATTAGGAGAATTAAACCAGGAGATTAATTTACTAAAGAATCAATTAAAATATATAATATTTATATTGAAATTAATTAAACGAGTAGTGAAATTTTTTCTATACCCTTTTAAATTCATACCAAAACTCATTATACATAGTCTTCGTAATCTAAAATTTTTTTTAATAAAATTTAAATTCTTAAAAACAATAATACTCTCTAATAATTTTTTAGCGATAACAGATTTAATACTTAAGTATTTACCATTTAAATCTTCTAGATTAAGTATAATAGATATTAAAAAAAAATTTAAAAAGTTAGAATCAATAGACGATAATTCAATTAATTCTAACCATATGCTATGGAATCATTATAAATATTCTTCAAAGGCTAAAAGTATAAAAAGCTTTTTAAAAAGTAAACTATAATTAATATATCATGAGAATAGCTATAGATCTTCAAGGATTGCAAAGTGAAGGAAGTAAAACAAGAGGAATAGGAAGATACTCTAAAGAAATAATTTTAAGTGTGATAAATGAGAATCCTGACAACCACTATATTATTGTATTGAATGGAATTTTGCCTGATATCAATGAAGATTTTAAAAATAAAGTTCAGTCAGATAACGTGCAATATTTTAAATGGTATGCTCCTTCTCCATTTAATTATTTATCTCAAAACAAAGTAAGAATTACGATAGCAATGTGTCTACGTTCCTACGCTTTTAATATACTGGACGTGGATATGATACTTATTACAAGTTTTTTTGAAGGTTTTTCTGATAATATTTTAACCGATCTTGATTTGGAAACTATTGATATACCAATAGTTTCTATTTTCTATGATTTAATACCCTTAATCTATTCTAATATATATCTAAAAACTAACCAGGATTTTTCCGACTATTACTATTCAAAATTAAATTTATTAAATCAATTCGATGGATTATTAGCTATTTCTGAATCTTCTGCAGCAGAAGCTTTGAAATATTTAGATTTTGATAAATCTAGAGTATTTAATATTTCTTCTGCCTGTAATATGAATGTATTTAATAGTGAATTAATTAATATTAAAGGTTTGAAAATTGATATTGATAGCCTAAGTCCTTATATTTTATATTCTGGAGCTTCAGACCCTAGAAAGAATGTTGAAGGTTTAATTAAAGCATATGCTGAAATTTCTTATGAAATTCAATCAAAATATAAACTAGTTTTAGCTGGCAAGCTTTTAAAACCTGAATTAGCCTTAATTAGAGAATGGATTATTAACTGTAATATTGATCCTTCTAACGTAATAATTTTAGGTTACGTTAGTGACAATGACTTGGTAGCACTTTATAGGAATTGTTCATTATTTATTTTTCCATCTTTTCATGAAGGTTTTGGCTTGCCTATTCTAGAGGCTATGTGTTGTGGTGCTCCAGTTATTGGATCTAATAACACTAGCATTTCTGAAATAATAAGTGAGAAGAATGCATTATTTGACCCCAAGAATATTTTGGAAATGAGCAAATTGATAGAGAAATCTTTGACCGATATTAATTATAAAAAGCTCCTTTTACTGAATGGAGATAAACAGAAAAAAAGGTTTTCTTGGAAAAGGAGTGGAAACTTAGCACTGAATGCTTTAAATATTTTGTGCAGTGATAGGTCGAATATAAATAAGTCAAGTAATTGGAAGGAATTCAAACATGCAAATCAGTACTATTTTAATAAATTATTATCTAGGATTTCCTTTTATAATAATAAATTGGATGATGAATTATTAGCTGAGATTTCTGCATCTATAGATTTGATTGATATTCAGACTGAGAAAATATATCGATCATTTTTCCCCACGAAGCGGAATGGATTGAGCTGGCGAATAGAAGGACCTTTTGACTCAAATTATAGTTTAGCTATTCTCAATCGTTTTTATTGTGAAGCTCTTTATCGTTCTAATATAAAACTATCTATTCATATCACAGAAGGCTTTGGTGATTATAAACCTAACTCCTCTTTTTTAAAGAACTTTCCTCTCATTAATGATATTTATGAACAATCTAATTCTTTAGAATTAGATTGTGATGTCATAAGTAGAAATCTTTATCCTCCAAGAGTTATGGATATGGATGCTAGATTAAATTTAATTCATTCATACGGTTGGGAGGAATCAGCTTTTCCAGATGAATGGGTGCATGACTTTAATAGATATTTACAAGGAATATCTGTTATGTCAGTCTTTGTTCAGAAGATTCTGATTGATAATGGGGTGAAAATTCCGATCAAAGTAACAGGGTTGGGTTTAGATCATATTGAGAAAATAAATGCAGATGAAGATTTTATTATTGAAGCAAAAAGCTATAAAATATTACATATAAGTTCATGTTTCCCTCGTAAGGCTATCGATATTTTAGTTAATGCATATTGTAAGAATTTTGATTGTAATGATGATGTTTCATTAATTATTAAAACTTTTGATAATCCTCATAATAATATTGATCAAATTCTTGAGGAAAATAGATCTAAAAATCCTTTATTTCCTGATGTGAAAGTTATTAAGGATGATCTTAATTTATCTCAAATTAAATCTTTATATTTACAATCAGATGTTTTAGTTGCACCAAGCCGTGGTGAAGGCTTTGGTTTACCATTAGGAGAAGCTATGATATTAGGTGTTCCTGTTATTACAACAGGATGGGGAGGCCATACTGATTTTTGCAATAGTGAAAATAGTTGGCTTATAGATTATCAATTCTCTAAATCTGTCACGCATTTTGCTTTGGACATGTCATATTGGTCAGAACCCTCAACTGATCATTTAGCTTATTTGATTAAAAAGGTTTTTAATTCTTCTCAACTTGAAATAATTAAGAAAACACAACTAGCCAAGTCTCAAATTAAAAAATATACATGGGATAATGTAGCTAAAGAAAATTTATGTTTTACTGACCAAATAAGATTTTTAGATGTAACTAAAACTCGTAAGATTGGTTGCATTACAACATGGAATACTAAATGTGGTATTGCTTCTTATTCTAAGAACTTGTTTCAATCAATGATCGAACCAATTACGATCTTTTCTGCATATAACGAAGATAATAATATTGAGAAAAGTACAAATCTATATCCCTCTTGGAATTTAGATAGTTCTGGAAATCAGAATCTTAACACTCTTTCTAAGTTAATAATAGAAGCAAAAATCTCTACATTAATAATACAGTTTAATTACGGTTTCTTTGATTTTAAACAATTATCAAATTTAATTTTAGATCTATCAAAAAATAAAATCAATATTATTTTAATTTTTCACTCTACAAATGATCCTAGTGGTGACGATTCTAAGCAATTATCAATCCTTACAAAAACACTAAAAGTGTGTACTCGTTTATTTGTTCATTCTATCAATGACCTTAATCGACTGAAGCAAATAGGAATAGTAGATAATGTTACTTTATTTCCTCATGGGATTATTGATTTTAAACCTGGAATTTCTAAAAATATCAATACTGTGCTTAGTAGGCTTGATTTTACTAAGCCTAGGCGATCCATAGCATCTTATGGCTTTTGTTTGCCCAATAAAGGTTTTAAAGAGTTGATTTATGCAATTAAGATATTAAAAGATAGGAAGTTCGATATCCAACTTAATCTCTACTGCGCTATTTACAGTGATCAATACTCTTCTTATTATCAAATATTAGTTTCTCTAATTAAGGAACTTAATTTAAGTGATATAATTAAAATCAATGGTGAGTATTTAAGCGATGAAGAGTCTTTATATCTACTTTCAAAAAATGATTTGATTGTTTTCCCTTATCAAAATACGACTGAGTCTTCTAGTGCATCAGTGAGGCATGGATTGGCATCACTTAAACCCGTATTAGTTACTCCTAATCATATATTTGATGATATCTCTTCATGTGTTCAATACATGTCGGGCTTTAGTCCAGCAGAAATTGCAGATAGTATATACAAATGGTTTCGCAAGATAGATATCAATAAGGATCATTCTTCTGAAAATGTTCATTTTAATTATAAAATTATAAATCAACGTAATTTCTCTACTCTTTCCCAAAGATTATCAAATATAATTGAAAGTCTGGAAATCAATTGAATCTTTATCCTATATGTAGTTGATTTATTTTGTGCGTATTTATATATCGAAATTAAAGCAATTTTCTAAACATTTACGTTTTGCTTGGAAAAGTTTTTACGGACAGAATGATTAATATTTTTAATTAGTAAAGCATCTTTTGAATTAAACCATCAATATCTACTTTTGCCTCCCATCCTAAATCATTCTTTAAAGGTTCTGGATTTCCATAGCTTTGCATTATTTCATTTGGTCTAAATAATGATTGATCTATTTCTATATATTTTTCCCATCTCAACTGATATGAAGCAAAGACTTTTGAGATGTAAGTTTTTAAGCTAGTGGCCTTACCTGTACAAATTACATGATCTTTTAGCTGTTTCGAGTTAGTAATTAGATA
>QBWB01000029.1 GCA_003284185.1 Prochlorococcus sp. AG-315-C08 | reverse complement strand
TTCCAAGGATAAATGGAATAGATGATGTCGCAGAAAAACTAAAAGAAATGATTCCAAATTTAAATCTAATTATTGCACATGGCCAAATGGAAGAAGGAGAACTTGAGAATGCAATGGTGGCATTTAACGCTGGAGAAGCCGATTTAATGCTTTGTACAACTATTGTTGAAAGTGGTTTAGATATACCCAGAGTAAATACTATTTTAATTGAAGATTCACATAAATTTGGTTTATCCCAATTATATCAACTTAGAGGAAGAGTCGGGCGTAGTGGCGTTCAAGCTCATGCATGGCTATTTTATCCAAATAATCAAGTGTTAAATGATTCATCACGTCAAAGATTAAAGGCGATTCAAGAGTTCACTGATTTAGGAAGTGGTTATCAATTGGCAATGCGAGATATGGAAATAAGAGGCGTTGGAAATATTTTGGGAATTGAACAAAGCGGTCAAATGGAGACAATAGGGTTTGATCTTTATATGGAATTACTACAAGAAACAATTGCAGAAATCCAAGGTCAGGATATTCCCAAAGTAGACGATACTCAGATTGATTTACCTATTACTGCTTTTATACCTGGTGATTGGATCACAGACCCTGATGAAAAAATCAATGCATATAGATTAGCAACACAATGTGAAAGCAAAGAAAGCCTATTTCAATTGACTATTGATTGGATAGATAGATATGGAGCACTTCCAAAAGCTGTCGAATCATTAATTGAAGTAATGAAACTCAAATTAACGGCAAGAAATTGTGGCTTCTCTCGAATCAAGCTAATCAAGCCAAATGTTGAGCTAGAAACATTAATGGATGAGCCAGGATTCATTCTGATGAGAAAAAGTTTACCTAATCATTTACACGGTAGATTTATATACAAGAAGGGAGATCGAAACTCAACAATAACTATTAGAGGTCTTGGTGTCTTAGATAGTGAAAAGCTATTGGAACAACTGAATGAATGGCTGACAATTATGCTTGCAGAATTAAATCAACAATAAAAGCTGTTACTGAGACAAGCATAAAGAAAGCCTCAGGGTGGTCAAAGAAATAATTGGCCTAGTAATTAGCACTAGGTTAAAATAATTGTTAGGCTCTCGGAAATTTGAGAAATCCATTGGGTGAAGTAATAGAAATCACATCTAATCAATATGGTCTTAGCCTATTAAGCAGTCTTGTAAGCTTAATTGCGCTTGGTGTCTATACACTTATTACTGTGGATCCAGGAAATGATGATGATGACTCTGACTCAGGAAGCGGTGGTTTAATGCAACCAATCAGTTGAAAATAGTTCTAAGAATTAAGGAATTAATTTTGACAATCTTTCCCTGAAATCAGCTTTAGCAATACCTCCCTTCAATTCTCCTACAATCATGAATTCAGCCTCAGGATTAGATACCAACAAATAAGTTGGCCAACCCATACCTTCTTTGGTTGGATATTGTTTTAAAAGAATTGGTCTGTATTTTCTATAAACTACTGTATCTTGAAGTTTAACGCTAATAAATTCAATTCCTAGTTCATCAGCAACTTTAGAATCAAAAAAGCTCATTCTGTGACATGTGCCACAATCCTCAGAGCTAAACTTGATAAGAGAATAAGACATCTATAAGGAAATTTGATTTTCATATTATCTAAAGCATCGTAAAAAAATAAGATCAGTTATTAGACTTATTATTCCTAGCAATTAAAGAGAAGAAGGGATCTCCAGGTTCTTGATATAAACCAAATAACCTCCGATCGAAAGTTTTTTCATTAATGATCTTTTCAATTTTCCAGCCATAGAAAGAAATTACATCTTTTACATAGTTAATTCTTTGATTGTCTGATCTTTTAGTCCAAATATTAGGTGATTTAGTCCAGAAAGCACGATTAGTAAAGGAGATAATTAAAAGAGAATCATTCTTAATAATCCTGGAAAGCTCCGATGAAAGTTTTTCAGGATACTGTAAATACTGCCAACCAGCCACAATCAGGCAGGCGTCAATAGTTGAGTTTTTAAAAGGAAGTATTTGCGATTTATTAAGATTTTGTATCCAATACTGATCTAGTCTTTTGTTAGCTTTTAATTCAGCTTCATTCATGCCATGTCCTATCACTTTTTGATATTTATCATTAGATGGTAAGTGACTGACCCAACTACTCATTAAATCAAGAATTACATATTGACTAAAAAGGTATTCAGAATATAGCCTTGTTAGGCGTGATCTAAAAGATTGGCTAAGGTGATTAACAAAGCGAGGTGATTTGTAAAAAATCTCATCATCGGTAACATCAATTTTCAATCGGTCAAAAGTTGTTAATTTCATTTGAAGGATTAAAACAATACCCATTGTAGAGAATATTTAAAAGCATTGAGAAAGTCATAATAAGAAGACAAAAAAAATTAAACAATCTTGAATTTTAAACTATCCTATTCTTATTAGTATGGCGATTAATACTTAGTAGACTTACGAAAGATATAATTATTATGATATTTTTTTGAATTAATAAAGAATTTTATTGTTTTAATAATTCTAAAAGTTGAGGTAATATTAAGAAATATAGCCAAAAGAACAGAAACTATAACAAGGATTATCGATATTAAATTAATCAACATTAAATACAGAGAAGAAACAGTCAATTTAAAATAAATAATAAAATCATTGTAAAATCTCTCTAAATCTATAAGATGAAAATGTTTAAATAAAAGTGTGCTAAGGGAAATACTTAGGACTAAAAGAATAGCAGCGAAAAATAATTGAAAAAAAATTGATTTAGAATAACCAGATTTCCTATTCTTAAAAAGAAAGTGTCGATAATTTTTCATTTTATTTTCTGTAGAAAACATTACTGCAATAATAAATTACAACATAAGCTAATCATTGATAAGAATACTATTAGGAGCTATTTGCTCTGAGTTGTACTCTATCTTTTCAGTAGGTACAAGTAAAAATAAGCCACTAATCAGTAAAAATAAGGCAGTTGAATATAAAGTAGGAAGATAGTTGGATGATTTTAATAATTTATTAAATATAAAACCTTTACGGAGAGGTTTATCTGATTTAAATGTCCAATTTAAATTAATTCTTTCGTCGAATCTTAAGGAATCTAGGCATCTTGTAAGATCAGACAATTCAGAATCATCTAGTATAATTTCTAATGGTTTGACACCTTTTTGGCTACTAATTAATAATAATTTATGGTTGTATCCCGAAGGAGAAATAACAACTGTTTTTTGTGGAGATATAAATTTCTCACGAATTCCTGATATATAATATCTAGAATATTTAAGAACAACAAGCATTAAATTATCTAGATGCTCTCTTTTCCCTTCTAACAATGGGAACCCAATGATTTCAAGTTTCCAAGAAGATAATATACCAATCATTTTATCAGAGTTCCCAACAGTAACATCTGGGACCCCAACAACTGTTAATGAAGTAGAATTTTGATCGTATCGATATGATAAATTAAACATAATAATTATATCTAATTTTGTAAATATAAAGAAGCCTTTAATCGACTAATACCACCTTTACCAGAGGATAAGGAAAGAATAACTAATAAATGTCTAAAGAAGTTATTACTATCTTCATTTAAAAGAGATTTAATATATGTTCGCCTTAAATTCATTCTTTCATTAATTAGTGATTTAAGTCTTATATTAAAAAGATTCCAACGTTCCTTATTTAAAGTCTCTGGCTCTTTAGAAGATAATAATTGTCTAATTAATGGATAAAGTTTTTCTGACATACTTGATATAAGGATAACAAGAGATTCAACTTGTTCCTGAGAAAGAGATCCTAGACTAAATGATTTTCTCATTGGATTTAAACATCTTATTTTCCACAAATTGACCCTATTAGAATAATCATCAGCTAATCCTATATTACTGGCTGTAGCAAGCATTGAATCCATAGCATTAATTTGCAGTGTTTCAATCACAAGAATCAAGAAATCAAGTTTTAGAGCACTATCTCTATCAATCACATACCTGGGGAACATACGTTCAAGAGATAATCCAAAAGGAAATCCCTTCCCAGAGCGCTTGTCATTATAAATATCGCCGATTAATGAAGTCATGCAATAAATCATGGCAGGAGATCCAGGATTAGCTAGCTTTATTGTTGGTTTAAAAAAATCGCACACTACATATTGCTTGAATCAATGGTAAACCTAAAAAATTATGTCTCTGAAATAAATGACTTTCCAAAGCATGGAATTGTCTTTAAAGATATAAATCCAATATACAGAGATCCACTAATATGGAAACAGGCAATGAGAGCCATTGAAGATCTGGTAATTAAAACAAGCCCTGATCTAATCGCAGGTATTGAGTCTAGGGGCTTCATCATAGCTTCTGCATTAGCTTACAAAAATGAGATAGGCTTTATTCCAATCAGGAAATCAGGTAAATTACCAGGAAAAGTTATTGGTATTAATTATCACTTAGAATATGGATCTGACCGATTAGAGGTAGAACCTGAATCGATAAAAAAAAATAGTAGAGTTATTATTATAGATGACTTACTTGCTACCGGCGGAACTGCTTCCACAGCCGGGAAATTAATAACTGAAGCGGAGGGTCAACTCATTGGATATGGTTTTCTGATTGAACTATCGAATCTGAATGGGAGAAAAAAGTTAAATCCAGAAGTATTAATTAAGAGCTCGATAATTTATTAGTTATTTTTCTGCCAAATAATAATCATATGATATTGCTTTAAATTAATTAATCCATAACTCCAAAGGATAATTGGTAGAGGTGAGTTTTCTAATAAAGCTTTTTTCAAACCTAAATCTAAAGCAGTTTCATTTAGTCCAACCTTTTGAAGAATAAAATTACATAACTCCTCTGATGGCGGATTAATTGGATGACTCGTATTTATCATAGTAATAAATATAGACTATACGCCATTTGTCAATATGTTCAAAATAAAAGTTCGAAAATATGAGAATTTTTTTAATAATAAAAAAATTATTTGTCTTGGTATAAAAAATACTCTAGAATTATTTCTAGAAAACCTTACCAAACCATCTGTAACGAATGCAATACATACAATGTCTATAAATCTAGAAAAAGAATAGATTATAGGAATAAAAACTTTTGATTTATTTCTCATGATAGATATAGAAACTATATTTGTAATTGTATTAACATCTCGCCAACATAAATTCAGGCCTTGTCCAGCGACAGGATGAAGAACATGAGCACTTTCTCCAACAAAAATATATTTTCCAGAGAATAATGAATAATTGATTAAAAATTGAATTGGAAACGATTTAGGTTCATCTATAATCATATCTGGTTCGATACCATAAGGAAGAATAGTAGCTAGATAATCTAAGAATAAATAACTAGGAAGATTACTAAGATATAAATTTTTCTCAACTGAAGTACTACATATAATTTGGAACAAGTCACCACCAAGAGGTAAAACAGCAAAAGGTCCTTCTGATGTCAATATTTCAAAAGCTTCGTGATAGTTGATACCTCTAATTAGAACCTTAGCAGTAATACAGACTTGGTCATAGTTAAATGAAAAAGAAGGAATATTCAATCTTTTCTTTGTACTAGATTTAGCGCCATCAGCTGCAACTATAAGATCATAATTAATTGTATTAGGTATAATTGAAGTTGGTATTTTATTGATATTGGTATGACTGCGTATTGTCTCTAAAATATGGGACATAAATTTCTGATGATCAACTATCCATCCTATAGAAGAATATTCCTGGTTAAGTCTATTTAGATCAGCGACACTAAACTTGGCCTGTTTATTAATTTCAGAGTCAACAACATTAAGTGATTGAAAAGGAATAAAATCAGAGACTAATTTATCCCATAGTTTACATTTTTCTAAGAATTTTCTAGAGGAGTGTGTTATAGCATATGCCCTACTTTTATTAATAAGAGTTTCATCAGATAATCTTTCATAAAGATCAACCCTGCAACCAATTGAAGCAAGAGATATAGCGGCCAATGAACCAGTTGGGCCTGAACCAATAATAGCTATATTCATATAATTGATGATATCATTTATTTATAGATCAATAATGAAAATTTAGAAAACACAAAATAAAAATAAATCTAATTATAAAAATTAACTTGAAATTCTTCTAGAGATAAATTCCTCAAATGCTGGTCTTAGAAGATAAGGATAATTCCCGACCCATAATCTAATTTCAGGGCACCATGCATCACTAATTGACTGAATACTACTGAAATCTCTTCTATTGCTAAATACTACACAATTAATTCTCATTCCTTTTCTTAGAACGTTAAATTTATCTTTTAAAGGAAAATTAATATTACCTAAATATCCATCATCATCTTCCATTCCAATAACAACCCAAGATCTCCTCTTTTCTATAAGTTCTAATCTTCCATCTTTATTAGCTTGTTCTTGTTGATTCTCAATTCTATCTTCTACATAAACATCAGAAATATATCCATCAAAAAGCGCATAAAATGAATAACTTTTCAACTTAGAATTCTTCCTACTTGCCTCGAGAATTGGACCCCATAAAATATATAAAATAAAAACAACACCTAAGATAAGCCAAATAGAATAAAATTGACTGGTTACCTGACTTTGACTGACTAACAAGGTAATAACACCTCCAATAGCTGATATCATAATTCGCTGAAAAATCTTTTGAGGATTACCTAAGGCAGAATTAAATTGATCTCCTGTTGCAACTGAAGGAATTAATTTCTGAATTTCATTAGGTTTTATGGGAATTAACATTATTGATGTCTCACAAGATTTTTTCTAAGCCATAAATTAATTCATTAAATTGCCTAATTTTTTTAACAACTAAAAGGACTCCAGGCATATAAGCAGATCGATCAATAGTGTTATGCGAGAGTTGATATGTCTCTCCATTTGAACCAAACATAACTTGTTGATAAGCAACTAAACCAGGGAGTCGTACAGAATGAAGTCTCAATCCACTTGGTCTTAATCCCCCTCGACTCCCATCAATAAATTCCTGTTCTTCTACTAAAGATGAATTGAAATCAGATCGTTGATCTTCCATCAACTCTGCCGTTTTTATACAAGTTCCACTTGGAGCATCAGCTTTTTTGTTGTGATGCATTTCAGTGAGTTCTGCAAATTCATAAAATCGGGCAGCAGATGCCGCAGCTTGCTGCAATAAAACCATTCCAACAGAAAAATTAGGAATAATGGCTGAACCTACTGATGCCTTTTTTGCGAATGTCGACAAATCATTCAATTGATCTGCGTTTATGCCAGTAGTCCCAATTACAGGATGAACCCCATAAGCAATAGCCGTTCTAGTGTGCTTGTAAGCAACATTTGGATGGGTAAAATCAACAATTACAGCATTGTTAGAAGAGCCATCATTCGGAACATCTTGACTGGCAGCACATAAAGTGGCTTCATAATCACTGCTAATGAATACATCAAGTGCTCCTAATCCGAGTAAAGATCCTACATCTTCACCTTCTTTATCTTTTTGATTATCTATTGCACCCACAAGCTCACAATCTTTTGAAGCAGTAACAGCTCTTATAACTTCAGAGCCCATACGCCCAAGAGCCCCAGCTACTAATACAGGAATGGTCTGATTTAGAGAAGTCATTTCTGTGTCTTTCTTAAAATCATATTTAGAATTACTTGTAACATGCAATCACTAAATACCACACTAAAGGGCCAGAGAACACTAGGCTTGATCGCATTACGAATGAAGAAAGATGTTTACACAGGTTCAATCATCAAATCGTAGAGTTTCACCTAATGAGGATCATAAGCACAAAGCTGTTATGAAGGCAGTTTATGTTGTTCTTGAACCTCAATACCAAAATGCACTAACAGAAGCCGCCAATACATTAAATTCACAAGATGGTCCAATAGGTATTGAATTAAATGGATATTTAATAGAAGAGCTGAGAGATAATAGTAATTATGAACATTTTAAGAATGATATAGAAAAGGCAGATCTTTTTATAGCTTCATTGATTTTTATTGAAGACTTAGCACAAAAAGTTGTTGAGGCGGTTGAACCACATAAAGAAAGTTTAAAAGCAGCTGTGGTATTTCCTTCAATGCCTGAGGTGATGAGACTTAATAAACTTGGAACCTTTTCAATGTCCCAATTAGGCCAAAGCAAAAGCATAATTGGTGATTTCATGAAGAAAAGAAAAGAGTCTGGAGGCGCTGGTTTTCAGGACTCAATGTTGAAACTTTTAAATACTCTTCCTTCAATTCTTAAATATTTACCCGTAGATAAAGCTCAAGATGCCCGCAGCTTTATGCTTAGTTTTCAATATTGGCTAGGAGGTACCCCAGATAATCTTAGAAACTTTTTATTAATGCTTGGGAGCAAGTACGTCTTCCCAGAATTGAATATTGAGAAAGATAATGAAGTCCCTATAGCTGAGCCAGAAGTATTTCCAGATTTAGGAATTTGGCATCCTTTAGCTCCCAATATGTTCGAAGATAAAAAAGAATATCTTAATTGGACAGCTAGTAGAGATGACCTATCAGAAAAAGCGAAAAATGGTCCCGTTATTGGTTTAGTCCTTCAAAGAAGCCATATAGTTACTGGAGATGAAGCTCATTATGTAGCAATTATTCAGGAGCTTGAATATCGAGGAGCAACTGTTATTCCAATATTTTGTGGTGGATTAGATTTTTCAAAGCCAGTCAATGAATTCTTTTACGACCCAATTGATCCTAATAAAGTAATAGTTGATGGTGTGGTTTCATTGACCGGGTTCGCTCTTGTAGGTGGTCCTGCCAGACAAGATCATCCAAAAGCTATTGAGTCTCTGAAAAAACTTAATAGGCCATATATGGTTGCTCTTCCATTGGTATTTCAAACCACTCAAGAATGGGAAGGAAGTGATCTTGGCCTTCATCCAGTACAAGTAGCTCTTCAAATTGCAATTCCTGAATTAGATGGTGCTATAGAGCCAATCGTCTTATCTGGAAGGGATGATGCAACTGGGAAAGCTCATACACTTCAGGATCGAGTAGATGCAATTGCCGAAAGAGCAATCAGATGGTCATCTTTACGAATAAAAAAACGTGACCAAAAGAAATTAGCAATAACTGTTTTTAGTTTTCCACCTGACAAAGGAAATGTCGGTACAGCTGCTTATTTAGACGTATTTGGCTCAATTCACAGAGTGCTTGAGGAAATGAAGCAAAAAGGATATTTAGTAAAAGATTTACCTAAGAATCCTAAAGCGCTAATGGAGACACTCATAAATGACCCTGAAGCACTACAAGGCTCTCCCGAATTATCTATTGCCCACAGGATGAGCGTAAAAGAATATGAAAAATTAACTCCCTATTCAGAAAGACTAGAAGAAAACTGGGGCAAACCTCCTGGAACATTAAATAGTGATGGTCAAAATCTTCTTATTTACGGCAAAGAGTTTGGCAATGTATTTGTAGGTGTTCAACCAACATTTGGATACGAGGGTGATCCTATGCGGTTGCTCTACTCAAGGAGTGCAAGTCCTCATCATGGATTTGCAGCTTATTACACATATATAGAGAAGATCTGG
>QBWB01000028.1 GCA_003284185.1 Prochlorococcus sp. AG-315-C08 | reverse complement strand
AATGAAGCCCGAATTGCTTGAGGTCGTTGCTCGTCAACTTGTTATTGCCGCCATTGCTCAGGGAGTTGTCGAATGGAGCGGACAGTCACTTTTAAGTATGGCAAAACTTGATGGATCGTCTTGGATAGCAGCTGGAACAATTCAGGCTTTGAGTGCTGCCTATTTGACAAGGGTTGTTGGCAGGTCAATGTCAGATTGGATGGCTCTCAGTAATGGAGTTGCTGAACCAGACTTGGAACTAATTAAACAGCAAGCCCCTCAGCTTGTTTCAAAAGCTGCAGAACTTGAAAAAGTCGATTGGGTTGGCTTCTTGAAGCAATCGAAAGATTGGATTCAATTACAATCAAATGAATATAAGATTAAGTCAGTTTAGAAATTAGAAATATCATTTTCAGTTTATCTATTTTTATATAGGCAACTATTTTTTAAATTATTTTATATGTTAAATATAAAAAAAAATTATGTTTTTAATAACTTTTTCAACAGTAAAATGAAGTTTATTAGCTTAATTATAATTTATTTTATTAATATAGTATTAATTACATCTTGTGCGAAGAAGGATTTAATCAAGGATAATTCCAACAAACCTTTTGTTTTAACTACTTTTACTATCTTGGCAGATCTGGCAACCAATGTTGCTGGGGAAAGATTATTAGTTCGATCTATTACTAAACCAGGTTCCGAAATACATGGCTATCAATTTACTCCTAGCGATATTGTTAGGTCTAAAGGAGCTGAATTGATAATTGAAAATGGACTTGGCCTTGAATCTTGGATCTCTCAATTTCTTAATAGTGCAGGGGATATTCCAAAGGTAAAATTAACTGAAGGAATTAAAGTTTTAGCTATAGAAGGAGATGTTTATGCAGGTAAGCCAAATCCTCATGCTTGGATGTCACCTAAAAGAGCAATGCATTATGTAGATAAACTTGTTGAGGCTTTTATAATGATTGATCCGGAAGGGGAACTTGAATATAAATCCAACGCTTCAGCCTATAAATCTAAGCTTGAAATCCTTGATGAAGAGCTTAGGAATTCTCTATCTTTAATTCCAAAAGACAGAAGAGTTTTAGTGACTTGTGAGGGTGCTTTTAGTTATCTTGCCCATGATTATGGTATGGAAGAAGCTTATTTGTGGCCAGTCAATGCTGAGAGTCAAGTTACACCTAAAAGAATGATTAATCTTATCGAGAAAATTAAGGAGAATGATGTTCCTACTATTTTTTGTGAAAGTACTGTGAGTTCAAAAGCTCAAAAGGAAGTAGCCAAAGTTACTGGGGCTAATTTCGGAGGTATTTTTTATGTAGATTCTCTTTCAGGAAGAGATGGTCCTGCACCTACGCTGATAGATTTACATAAACATAATTTAAGACTTATCTCAGAGGGCCTTTCAGTGAATTCAATAAAAGATTAATGAATCCAATTGTAAAAACTCAAATTCAGGAAAAAGCTCTTTTACGTATTCAGGCAGATCAAGTTTGCGTTGACTACAACGGAATGGTTGCTCTTTATGATGCAAGTTTAAATTTAAAGTCTGGATCTATATGTGGCTTAGTAGGGATGAATGGTGCAGGGAAATCAACATTTTTCAAAGCTTTAATGGGTTTTGTAAGACCATCTAGGGGCAAGATTAGGATTAATGGGGTAAGCGTTACTAATGCTCAGAAACAACAATATGTAGCTTATGTTCCACAAAATGAAGGTATAGATTATTCCTTTCCAGTAAGTGTTTGGGATGTTGTGATGATGGGTAGATATGGCTCAATGAATATTTTTCGAATTCCAAGAGAGTCAGATAGGAGAGCTGTTATTCATGCTCTTGAAAGAGTTGATCTTCTTAATTTAAGGGGAAGACCAATTGGTGCTCTATCGGGTGGACAACGTAAAAGAGCTTTTCTTGCGAGAGCAATTGCACAAAGAGCTTCTGTACTACTTTTAGATGAACCTTTTTCTGGAGTTGATGTACCTACAGAAAAACTCATGGCAGAGCTTTTCCTTCAGTTTCGACAAGAAGGACGTACTATTTTGATCTCAACTCATGATTTAAATCATGTAAGAGATTTTTGTGATTTTGTCGTACTCATTAATAAGACAGTTCTTGCGTATGGTGAGACCACAGAGGTTTTTACATCGGAAAATTTAAATAAGACATTTGGAGGTATTCCTCCAAATCCTTTAGCAGGGAGAACATCGGCTAAAGATTTTCAAAATGAGTGAATTGTTTATTTCCATGACGCCAGTTAGCTGGCTTGTGGATCCATTAACTCATGAATTCATGAGAAGAGCTTTGATGGTGAGTGCTCTAGTTGGTGGTGTCTGCGGACTTTTATCTTGTTTTATGACATTAAAAGGTTGGGCATTAATGGGAGACGCAGTATCTCATGCTGTTATGCCAGGAGTGGTAGTTGCTTATGCCTTAGGGGTCCCTTTTTCTCTAGGCGCTTTTGTTTTTGGTGTGGGGTCTGTTGCTTTAATTGGATTTATTAATCAGAAATCTAGAATTAAAGAAGATACTGTAATAGGGTTAGTCTTTACTGGCTTTTTTGCCTTGGGAATAGTATTGGTTTCTAAAATTAAAAGTAATATTGATCTTATGCATATTCTTTTTGGCAGCCCACTTGGTATTTCCAGTTCAGATGTAAACCAGACTTTGGTTATTTCTTTTTTCGTAATATTAGGATTGTTACTTTTTAGAAGAGATTTAATGCTTTATTGTTTTGATGCTACACATGCACGATCTATAGGGATAAATACAGGAATACTTCATTATTTATTACTAACTTTTTTATCATTATCAGCAGTGGCTGGGTTGCAAACTGTTGGTATTATTCTTGTAGTCTCAATGTTAATTACACCTGGTGCAACAGCTTATTTGTTAACTGATAATTTTGATAGAATGACTCTATTAGCTTTTTTAAGTAGTTCTTTCTCAAGTATTGTAGGAGTCTATATAAGTTATTGGTCAGATATTGAGACAGGTGGGTCAATCGTTTTAGTGCAAACATTCCTCTTCTTAATTGCATTCTTATTCGCTCCTAAATATGGGATTCTTAAAAACTCAAGTTTTGTTAATACCAATTAATTTTTTAAATTATGAGTAATCTTTCTTCAACACAAAGGTGGCGTTGGTGGCCACTTTTACCTCTTTATCCTTATGGCAGAAAACGAACAATATTTCGTGAATTACTACCTAATCAAATATGGAGTTTTGAGCAACTTCAAGGCATTTATTATGTGGCAGTTCCAGTCCGGTTGTTGGTTGTAAGAGTTAAGGGAGGACTGATGTTGATCAATCCATTGCCACCTACAGATGAATTATTGAAGGACTTAAAAAAACTGCAAGAAAAATTTGGCCCAGTAAAAACAATTGCTTTACCTTCTGCTTCTGGATTAGAGCATAAAATTGCATTACCTGCATTAGCTAGAGCTTTCCCTCTATCAAGATTATGGCTTTGTCCCGGTCAATGGAGTTTCCCCTTCCAGTTTCCTTTTGATTGGTTAGGTATTCCATCAAGTCGAACAAATATTTTGTTTGCTGATGGTCTTCCTCATACAGACTGTTGCGAATGGATTTCCTTAGGTCCTATTGATATAGGTCTTGGTCGATTTCAAGAAATTTCTTGTTTCCATAAACCATCTAAATCTTTGATTGTTACTGATGCTTTGGTAGCAATTGATTCTTCTCCCCCTGATCTTTTTGATTTAGACCCTACACCTTTATTGTTTCATGCTAGAGAAAAAGGATCTGAAGCCCTTATTGATTCTCCTATCTTAAGAAGAAAAGGTTGGCTTCGTTTGGTTCTTTTTGCTTCTTTTTTAAAACCAGAAAAATTGAAAATACCAACCATTAGTAAAATAATAAAAAATTCATTTAAACCAGGTTTGAGAAATATGCGCTCACATCTTGGAATTTATCCTTTCTCTTGGGACGAAGATTGGGAGTTATCTGCAAAGAAATTAGTTGGAAATAATAAGCCATTAATCCAGGTAGCTCCTGTTCTTGAAAGACTTGTTTTCCCAAGATCTAAAAAAACTTTTATTGATTGGTTGGATAAAGTTAAATTAATTAATGGGATGTCTTGGTTGATATCTGCTCATTACAAGGGGTTAGTCAACTTTAATCAGAATGATGCAAAAGCTTTAAAATTAAAAATTGAAAAAGGAAGTTGGGATGAAACTAATGGAGACTGGAAATTTCTTGGATGGCTAGATAAAACCTTATTGAGAAATAGAATTGTGCCTAAAAACCCCCTGGGAAAGTTTGGAGGTTAGATTTCTTCTGGTTTGACTGACATTTCTTCATCTGATAAAAGTGATTCTTCTAATTCTTTTCTTTGTTCCATTTGTCTTAAGAAATATCCTGTCATCATTGCTGAAGCTAAAAGACTTGCCAAATTATCCTTAGTGGAAGTTACTTTCACTTCAAATTGTTCACTAGGGAGCATCCCTAACAGTCCCTGTACATTATGACGAATGATCTCTTGAATCTCTGGGCTTGCTGATTTTGCTACACGTTGTAGAACGTCTGCAGGTTGTTCTTGTAAGTATTGAATAAGTGTGTTCCCATCATGTCCTTCATTATTATCAGTAGCTAAAAATTCAGGATTAAACATCTAGCTTATTACTTTATTAGTTTAACATTATCGCAAAATGGTCACTTATTTAAATTTGATTAGGTTATGGGAACCGAATAGGGCCTATTTTTGTTAAAGGCCAGTACCTGAAAACGGCAGTTCCTATTATGTTTTTTTGCGGAAGAGGACCCCACAAATGTGAATCTAAACTGTTGTTTCGATTGTCTCCCAAAACCCATATTGATTGATCTGGCACCTTGAAAACTTCCATTTGATATTGAATTGGTTCTTTTATCCATGGTTCATATATTTCTTTATCGTTTCTAAATAGCTTTCCTCTCTGAATTTCTAATTTGTCGCCAGGTAAACCTATAACTCTTTTGATTAAAGCTGAATTTTCATCATAACCCGTTTCTGTAAGAGTTTGAGGGGGTTTGAAAATTACAATAGTGTCCCTTTGTATTTGTTTTTTTAGCTTTCTATTAAGTCTTGGGCTTACTTTTTCTATTAATATTCGATCTTGGATTTGTAGGGTAGGAATCATTGAACCAGAAGGTATCCATCTAGGTTCAACTGCTTGCCATCTCAATAAAAGCGCAATTATTATCCAGATAAGAAAACCTAGCCAGTTATTTTGCTTTGGTGTTTTGTTGGAGGTTGTTGATTTCATGAAAAACTTTTGTTGTAATTTATCAATGGAAAGTTCTATCCATAAATCTAAGTAATTGTTCTTTTGGCACTTTCTTTAGCACGTTACAATTTTTCTATTTGCCTAAAGCTTATAAAGGCTTTTGTTGCAAAGGGAATGAAATATATAGTCCTTTGCCCTGGCAGTAGATCTGGCCCCCTTGCCTTGGCAGCAGCAAGTGTTTCAAGGAGATTTGACTTGAAACTTCTTACATCTATTGATGAAAGGTCTGCTGCTTTTCTTGCTTTAGGAATTAGTGCTGCAAATGGGAAAGCAACGGGAGTAATAACGACTTCTGGTAGTGCCGTTGCAAATCTTCTTCCTGCAGCAGTAGAGGCTGACAGGTCATGTCATCCTCTTTTGTTCTTCACTGCAGATAGACCCCTTCGATTGAAAGAATGTGGTGCAAATCAATCGGTTAATCAAGAGGACTTTCTCAGGTCGGTTTGTCGCCATTATGAAGAATCACCGAAAGAGGGTATGCATTTAATTACGAAAGAAAGATTTAAAACTTTAATAGAAAAATCATGGGAAAAGGCTCATAGCGTAGCAGGACCCGTTCATATAAATCTTTCATTTGAGGAACCTTTAAATCCTTCTTTAATAGACCAGAGAGAAGTTTTAGATGAGTGTAAAACTGACAAATTTCTAAAAAGTAAAAGCGATCTGGTAAGCAAAAAATATTTAGACAAAGTTTCTAATAAGTTTTTAAAGGCTTTAGATCCATTATCTGTTGGAATAGTCATTGTTGGTCCTTGGAGAGGAAGACCAAATCAACTTCTTGATTTTAGGAATGCTTTAAAGAGATGGCATGATGTAACTGGATGGCCAATTATTGCTGATCCTCTTTCCAGTATTACCAAAAGTCAAAAAGGTTTATTGCTTCATTGGGAATTGCTTTTATCAGTTGGACTTTTAAGTTTTACTGAAGATATTCAAGTCTTACGATTGGGACCTCTTCCTTGTAGTCGAGAACTTCAGCTATGGCTTGAAAAGCATAAAACTCAATTGCTTGTAACTGAGGGTGATAATCGGAATTTGGATCCTATTGGAGGAGCTCTACAATTTAGTGATGGTTTCTCGTATTGGTTTAATACTTTCTATAAAAGTTTTAAACCAATACTTTCTACTCAGGACAATTCGAAAATTAAACTTTTCTCAGGGAAACTAGATCAATATGATTTGTTTATTGATAGATGGCTTGATAGAAAGTTATTTTTAAAAGGGAAAATAACAGAGCCTTCTTTGGCTCGATGGTTGCCTCGATTACTACCTTCTTCTGTCTCAGTAATGCTTGCTGCAAGTAGTCCAATTAGGGATTGGATGATTTATTCAGGTGAAGGATCCTTCTCTAGAAGGTGTTTCGGTTTTAGAGGGGCTTCAGGTATTGATGGGACGCTTTCTTTAGGAATGGGGATTTCAATAGTAATGGGTAAAATGGTTCTTATTACAGGCGATTTAGCACTTTTTCATGATACAAATGGATGGCTTTTCTCTGATAATATAAATACTAATTTAGTAGTTATTATGATAGATAATAGTGGGGGAGGTATTTTTAATCAATTAAATGTTGACCAAATTCATGATGGAGACTTTAAAGAGATTTTTACCATGCCTCAACGAGTTTGCCCGTTAACTTTGGCTAAAGCCTATGGAGTGGCATATAGACAAGTTGCATGTCTTGAAGATTTGGAAGTTGCTATTGAATGGGGAATTTCTTCGTCTTCAAATGTATTAATAAGAGTTTGTACTAACTCTTCTGAAGATCATAAATTGAGAGTAAGTTTACGAAATGATCTAAAAAAACATTTTCAATGTTCGTCTCAAAATTTAGCAAATGAAATTTAAACAATGTCATTAAATTCAAGTAATTCTAGAAATCTCTCGAGAAGAGTTTTGCCCGGAGAAATAACTACATCCTGGGAATCTATTGGTAATTATAAAGACATATATCTCGACTTTAGTTTTGAAGGGATTGCAAGAGTCGCCATAAATCGCCCAGCGAAAAGAAATGCTTTTACACCTCAAACAATTTCAGAGCTATGTGATGCATTTATTCGAATCAGAGAAGATCCTGATATCGGAGTAGTTCTACTAACAGGAGTAGGACCTTCTACAGACGGGAAATTTGCGTTTTGTTCAGGGGGTGATCAGGCTATTCGTGGAAATGGAGGATACCTTGGTGAAGATGGTATCCCTCGTTTAAATGTGCTTGATCTACAGCGTATAATTCGTAGTCTTCCCAAAGTAGTTATTGCACTTATATCTGGTTATGCAATCGGGGGAGGGCAAGTTTTACATCTTATTTGTGATTTGAGTTTGGCTGCTGAAAATGCAGTTTTTGGCCAAACAGGTCCTA
This sequence comes from Prochlorococcus sp. AG-315-C08, assembly GCA_003284185.1. GTDB lineage: Bacteria > Cyanobacteriota > Cyanobacteriia > PCC-6307 > Cyanobiaceae > Prochlorococcus_B. Next base: position 2,206 of record QBWB01000028.1, on the reverse strand, counting down.
AAGTTGGGAGCTTTGATGGAGGTTTTGGTGCTAGTTATTTAGCAAGAGTTGTAGGGCAAAAAAAGGCTAGAGAAATCTGGTTCCTGTGTCGTAAGTATGGTGCGACTGAAGCTTTGAAAATGGGTCTTATTAATGCAATTACACCATTGAATTCTCTCGAAGCGGAGGGGGTTGCATGGGCGAGAGAGATACTTCAAAACAGTCCAACAGCTATAAAGTGCTTGAAGTATGCTTTCAATGCAGATACTGATGGATTAGCTGGTATTCAGGAGCTGGCTGGTCAGGCAACACATCTGTTTTATACGACTAATGAGTCAAAAGAGGGAAGAAATGCTTTTATGGAGAAAAGAAATCCTGATTTCTCTGAATCAAACTGGCTCCCATGATCTCAGTTGTTTTATCTATTAAAAATCCCTTGCTTTATTTTTGACCTAAATGCGAATCCTTTTTGCTGCTGCTGAGTGTGCCCCAATGATTAAAATTGGTGGTATGGGTGATGTTCTAGGGTCATTACCGCATGCTGTTTCAAAGCTTGGCCATGATGTTCGATTAATTATTCCTGGTTATGGAAAGTTGTGGACCTTAATGGATATTTCGGCTGAACCTATTTTCAGTGGCAATACTATGGGTGCGGACTTTGGGATTTTTGAGTCTAGACATCCCTCTAATGGGCTACCTATTTATTTAGTTGGACATCCTTGCTTTGATCCTGAACGAATCTATGGAGGTGATGATGAGGATTGGAGATTTACTTTTTTTGCTAGTGCGGTAGCAGAGTTTTCATGGAATTCATGGAAGCCACAAGTTCTTCACTGTCATGATTGGCATACTGGGATGATCCCAGTATGGATGCATCAAGATCCTGATATTAGTACAGTTTTTACTATTCATAATCTCAAGTATCAAGGACCATGGAGATGGAAACTTGATCAAATAACTTGGTGCCCTTGGTATATGCATGGTGACCACACGATGGCCTCAGCCATGTTGTATGCAGATAGGGTTAATGCAGTATCTCCAACATATGCTCGAGAAATATGTACTTCTGAATATGGAGAGAAATTGGAGGGACTTTTGAATTATATATCTGGGAAACTACGTGGAATCTTAAATGGGATTGATTTAGATGAATGGAATCCTGCCACTGATAAATCATTACCAGCTAATTTTACTGTTGAAAATATTACTGGTAGATCAATCAATAAGAGAGTCCTTCAAGAAAGAATGGGCCTTGAAGTTAACGCTGATAAATACTTATTAGGTATGGTTAGTAGACTTGTTGATCAAAAAGGTCTAGACCTTCTATTGCAAGTCTCTAATAGACTTCTCTCTTATACTGACTCTCAAGTAGTTGTTCTTGGAACTGGTGATAGATATCTTGAATCGTCTTTATGGCAACTAGCAATTGAACATCCAGGTCGCTTTTCCGTTTTCCTGACTTATGATGATGATTTATCTAGACTTATATATGGAGGTGCCGATGCTTTCTTAATGCCTAGTCGTTTTGAACCTTGTGGAATTAGTCAACTATTAGCAATGCGCTATGGTGCTATTCCTATAGTTAGAAAGGTTGGAGGTCTTGTAGATACTGTAGAACCACATAATCCAATAGTTGAAGCTGGTTCCGGATTTTGTTTTGATAGATATGAACCAATAGATTTTTATACTGCATTAGTTCGTTCATGGGAAGCATATAGACATAAGAAAAGTTGGAAAGAATTACAAAAAAGAGCAATGCTAAATCAATATAGTTGGGATAGATCTGCCAAGGAATATGAACTGATGTATAAAGATGTTTGTGGACTTAAAGAGCCATCACCAGATGCGGCAGAAGTTGAAAAGTTTTCTTATGGTCAAGAAGCCGATCCTTCAAGAAAATAAATAACTTGAGATTAGTGAAAGGTTTTACATTTCTCTTTGACAGTTTTGATTTGAGTAGTTATATATGGAAATTGTTTTAGGAGACTTAATTAAACTTTGGGGCGAACCTGTTTGTAGTGAAGGCATGCAACTTAGTGCACCACTTGGAACTGTTTTAACTGATAGTAGGAAATTTAAAAAAGGCAGTTTTTATATTCCTTTAGTAGGTGAGAACTTTGATGGGCATAATTTCTTAAATGAAATTTGGAATAAAGGAGCGCAGGCAGCAATAGTTTCCAGCAACTATAGTGGCCCGGTTCCAAGTGATTTGCCTCATTGGGTTGTT
>QBWB01000027.1 GCA_003284185.1 Prochlorococcus sp. AG-315-C08 | reverse complement strand
AGCTGCAGAAGGATTTATTGAAATGGGAGTAGAGCCTGGAGATGTGGTTGCTCTTTTTTCTGAAAACAGTCCTAGATGGTTAATCGTTGATCAGGGCATTATGAGATCAGGTGCAGCAGATGCAGTTAGAGGGGCTACTGCTCCAGTTGATGAACTTAAGTATATTCTTGAAGACTCTCATGCAGTTGGCTTGATTGTTCAAAACTCAGAGGTTTTGAAAAGACTTTCTCTTGAGGAAAGTCAAAAAAATGGTTTGAAATTTGTAATTCAATTAGAGGGAGAAGCTGGTGAAGGTGTTCTTGACTGGAACAGTTTCATGGAGAAAGGATCAGTTGATAAACAGGGAATTAAGTTTAGAAATGAAATTGATAATAAGAAAACAGAAATAGCTACTATTCTATATACCTCAGGGACGACGGGTAGGCCTAAGGGGGTGCCGTTAACTCATTCTAATTTAATGCATCAAATTAGATCTTTGGCTTGTGTTGCAAATCCAACACCGGGGTCATCAGTATTAAGTGTTTTACCAATTTGGCATTCATATGAACGTAGTGCTGAATATTACTTTTTCTCGTGTGCGTGTACTCAAACTTATACAACAATAAAATTTCTAAAGGAAGATTTGCCAAGGGTTAAGCCAATAGTAATGGCAACAGTACCAAGGTTATGGGAATCAATAAAGCTAAGTTTTGATGATGCAGTTGAGAAAATGCCTGTTTTTCGAAAGCTTGTAATAAAGATGGCACTTTTAAATAGTAAAAAATATAAATTAGCACTTCGAAAATTAAATTTATTGACAATTAATAGGGTCTCAATCTTAGAACGATTTTTGTCTTTAATTGTGGTTATTTTGTGTTTTCCAATTCATTGGATTTCCTCAATGTGTCTATGGCAAAAAATTCTTATAAAGATTTGTGGAGGGAGATTGAGATTTCCGATAAGTGGGGGCGGTGCAATTGCCCCTCATATTGATTGTTTTTTTGAATCAATTGGAGTGGAATTATTAGTAGGTTATGGTTTGACAGAAACTAGCCCAGTTCTTACTTGCAGAAGACCTTGGCGAAATATACGTGGAAGTGCAGGTCAGCCTTTACCTCAAACAGAAATAAAGATTGTCGATTCAGAAACACTTTCTATGAAAAACTTTCATGAAAAAGGTTTAGTAATGGCTCGAGGCCCTCAAGTGATGTCTGGTTATTTAGGTAAAAAGTTAGAGTCTGAAAGGGTTTTAGATATTAATGGTTGGTTTAATACAGGAGACTTAGGGATGTTACTTAAGGATGGATCTTTAGTATTGACGGGTAGAAAAAAGGACACGATTGTCTTAACTAGTGGAGAAAATATTGAGCCGGGACCTCTTGAGGAAGCTTTGATTTCTAGCCCTTTGATTGAACAGGCTTGTCTGTTAGGTCAAGATCAAAAGCATTTAGGTGCTTTACTTGTTCCTCGAACTGACTTGCTTCATGCATGGGCAATAAAACAGGGCTTGTCGTTGAAATTAAACTTGGAGCTTTCTCCAGGTGATATTGAATTAAGAAAGTTGCTAAGAAGAGAACTGAACAAAGTTTTATTAGATCGACATGGCTCAAGATCACAAGAGAGATTATTTGCAATCGCTTTGGTTAAGCCATTTACTATTGAAAATGGTTTGCTTACTCAAACCCTTAAGCAAAGACGCCCACAAATTTTGCAAAGAAACTTGAAAGTTGTAAATGAAATTTATCATTCCTAATTTGTTTATTTGGTCAATTAAATTGACCAAACCATCTTTTGCTGGGAATCTTGGGATTGGTTATAAGTACCCTTTAAAGTGGATTCAATCTCTATAAAACGCTCAATAACAGTTAGGGCTGTTGTAACACCTGCTTGGAAAGAGGAGGCTGAACGAGAATTAAGTAATGCAATTTCCACAACAGATAAGCAGCTTGGTGAATTGGAAAAAGAGGGACAACAAATAGTTGATGGAGTTAGAAGTCAAAGTCCAAACCCACTTGACCCTAGAGTGCAACAACAAGTAGCTCAGGTTCAGGAGCAAGTTGCTGCAAAGAGATCAGAGTTCGAAGAACAAAAAAGAAATCTTTTGCAACAGCAAGCTCAGGTGAGAGAATTAGAAATGGAACAAATTGTTGAGCAAGGACAAATAGATAGTTTTTGTGATTTAAAAGTTGGGGATAATTTAGTAAGCAAAATGGGAGTAAGTATTTTGGTTCGAGATGGCATCGTAGAAGAAATTGAACAGGCTTCTCCTTAAATTAAGTTATAGAAAAGTAGATTCGATAGTTGAGTGGATTCCTCTTAACGTAGTTGTTTATCTGTAACGAGTTCATTTATTAGTTTGTGGGCAAATCTGAGTTATAAGGTTTCAAATAGTGCCTTTAGATACTGATTTGGGTAAGATGTATCCATAATGCTTGATCGCCTTCCTAAGTAAGACAAAAGTTAGGACAGCGGTTAGGTTGATACCCTAAACCCATTGATACGACTATATTATGGCGACCCATGACATTCTCTTACTTGCGACTGTGACTGGCGTTTAGTGTTGGAACAGGTGTTGGAACAGAGTTCAAGATGATGAATTTTTCCAGTTATTACTGAGATCAATTTTGTAAGGTTGGAACGAAAGGTGGAACAAATATGATTCAGTTAATAACATCTCTAATTTGAAACTTGTTATTAGTTTCATTCACAATATTTCGAATAATTTGTAAAGGAATTTTGAATCCCATTGTATTTACCTTGCAGAAAATCATCGCAAGCAAGTTTTTTCTTACCCATTTTCTTATAAATAAGTCCCCTGTTGTTGTAGGCAGCACCATTCATAGGATTAAGCATCAGTGATCTTGTGTAGGAATCGATTGCCCCTTTTTGATCGCCCAACTTGTTCTTGACAATTCCTAGGTTGTAATGAGGACCACCATCAGATGGATCCTTCATGATTGCTTTTCCGTAAGCAGCGGTAGCATTCCAATAATCTCCTCGATCATTGAAGGCATTCCCACAAGCGTTGTAATCCCTATAATCTATTTCGAACATCCTGTCGCATTTTTCCCATAAGGTCTCGGAGTAGACGCTTGAGGTGTTAGTTGCAATAAAGAAAGTGCTTGCAAAGAAAATAATTTTTAAAAGGTTTCTCTTGCCTTTCATATCTATAAGACTTTAATTTTGAGTGTAACTTTAAATTATTAGAAATTGAATTGATCTCTTGCCTTCAAATTTTTAATGAGAGTAAATCAGGGTTATTGCTATATTTTTAAGTCTGAGTCAAATATATTCAAATAGTGCCTTTAGATACGAGTGTGGGTATATTGAACTTATACTTTTCAAAACTGTTTCCAAGTAGGACAAAAGTTGGAACAGAGTTGGAACACCACTCCAAACACACTGATACCAAAGAATTATGGCGACTCATGACATTTTTATGCCTGCTTTAAGTTCAACTATGACCGAAGGTAAGATTGTGGAGTGGCTTAAGAAGCCTGGAGATAAAGTTGGAAGAGGGGAGTCTGTTTTAGTTGTTGAGTCAGATAAAGCTGATATGGATGTGGAGTCATTTCATGATGGATTTCTTGCTTCTATTGTTATGCCTGCGGGGAGTTCTGCACCTGTTGGAGAAACTATAGGTTTGATTGTTGAAAGTGAAGATGAAATTGCTGCTGCTAAAGATAAGTCGCCTACTCCTTCAGAGCCAGTTAGTGAAGAAGTAGAGAAGTTATCCCCACCATTAGAAAAAAAAGTTTCTCTCTCAGGCAACAATAATGGAAAAATATTGACAAAAGAGAAAACAGTTGTTCCTCAAATACCTAGTATTGTGCCTCAAGTTTTTAATGATGGTCGAATTGTCGCTTCCCCAAGAGCGAAAAAACTTGCGTCCCAAATGGGAGTCGACTTATCAACAGTAAGAGGAACAGGACCTCATGGTCGGATACAGGCTCAAGATGTTCAAAGTGCTAATGGACAACCAATAAGTGTTCCGTGGGTTGCTGAAAGTGATTCTCCAGCTTCAATATCTTCTTCCAGTCCACAAATTGAAAAATCTACAGAATCCCAGACAACTCCTCTCCCTGGTAAAAGTTTTGGATCAAGAGGAGAAACTATTGCTTTCAATACACTCCAACAAGCAGTTAATCGCAATATGGAGGCAAGTTTAAATATTCCTTGTTTCAGAGTGGGATATTCGATTCTTACTGATGAGTTGGACTCATTTTATAAAAAAGTTAAACCAAATGGAGTGACGATGACGGCTCTATTGGCAAAGGCGGTTGGACTAACACTTGCTAGGCATCCTCAGGTTAATGCTGCCTTTAGCTCCGAAGGTATTGCTTATCCTTCAGCCATAAATGTGGCTATTGCAGTAGCTATGGAGGATGGAGGTTTGATTACACCTGTGCTTAAAATGGCTGACGTGACAGCTCTTTCGGATTTGTCTGGTCAATGGTCAGACCTTGTAAAACGTGCAAGAAATAAGCAATTAGAACCTCATGAATATAGTACTGGTACATTTACCCTCTCAAACCTAGGGATGTTTGGCGTTGACCGATTTGATGCCATTCTTCCACCTGGTACAGGAGCTATTTTGGCTGTGGGAGGTTCTTTACCTAAAGTAGTTGCATCTAAAGATGGTTCTATTTCTATCAAAAAACAGATGCAAGTCAATCTTACGGCTGATCATAGAGTTATATATGGCGCAGATGGAGCATTGTTTTTGAAGGATTTGGCTTACCTAATAGAGAAGAATCCTCAAAGCCTGTCTGCTTGAAAATGGATTGAAGGCAAGAAGGTGGAGGAATTTAATCTAACCATTAAATATCATCTTATTTGACGTGTTTAACCTAAAGGATAATCTTTTAAGTTCATATAATTATGATCTGCCGCATGATTTAATTGCTCAATCACCTACTGAGCCTCGACATGCCGCTAAATTAATGATTATCAAAAATGGATCATATGATCCATTAAATATTACTCATGCAAAGATATGGGATTTAAAAGATGAGTTAAGACCAGGTGATCTTTTAGTTGTTAACAATACTCGTGTTCTCAAGGCAAGATTGAGAGTTCGATTGTCAGGTGGAGGTTGGGCGGAGTTGCTGTTAATGGAACCGCGAGGTGAAGGATGTTGGCTTTGTCTTGCTCGTCCTGGTAGACGTATGAGATCTGGGGATGAATTGAGGTTGAATACTTCTATGAAGAGTTCTTTACTTTTAAAGGTTATAGCTAAAGATGAAAGTACTGGGGGAAGAATTATTCAATTTCCGCAAGAATTCTCTAGTAGGGGACAAATGGAAAAGTTACTAGAAGATTGTGGAGAAGTTCCGTTGCCTCCTTATATAAATCAGGATAATTCTAGTAGCCATGATGAAAAATATCAGACTCGCTTTGCTCTTAAACCAGGAGCTATAGCTGCTCCAACTGCAGGTTTACATTTGAGCGATAAACTTATAGAAGTTTTAAAAAACAAAGGTATTAGATTTGCTCAAATAACCTTACATGTTGGGCTTGGAACTTTTAGACCTTTAGAAGAGGAAGACTTATCTCATCTTCATTTACATCGAGAGTGGGTAGAAGTAAATGAAGATGCTATTGAAGCAGTAGAAAATTGTAGAAAAAGGGGTGGGCGAGTTTTTGCTGTAGGTACTACTAGTGTAAGAGCCCTTGAGTCATCTTTTATCTTAGGTGGAGGGGCCTTAAAGTCTTTTGAAGACCATGTTGACTTAGTGATTAAGCCAGGATTTAAATTTGGAGTAGTCGATGGCTTGCTAACAAATTTTCACTTGCCGAAAAGCTCATTATTACTACTAGTAAGTGCTTTTCTTAGTCGTAAACGTATGTTGAGCCTTTATAAAAATGCCATAGAAAATCAATATCGATTCTTTTCTTATGGCGATGCAATGCTGATATCACCTGATTCTATTTTGTAAGTTTGATCCTAGGCTCAAGATGGTTCTTTGATGATTCCTGCGGAGACATTCTCAAACATAATTGAAGAAATATACCTTTCTGCAAGATCAGGTAAGATGACCACTATTGTTTTCCCTGCAAACTCTTCTCGTTCCGCAATCTTTACTGCTGCTGCTGCTGCTGCACCACAAGAAATCCCAACTAGTAGTCCTTCTTCTTTCGCAAGTCGTAATGCCATAGCTATTGACTCATCATTTGATACTTGCTCGACTTTATCGACTACTGATAAGTCAAGGTTTTTAGGAATAAAACCAGCTCCAATCCCTTGGATTTTATGAGGGCCAGGCTTTACTTCCTCGCCATTTAGAGTTTGAGTTATTACAGGACTATGAGTTGGCTCAACAGCAACAGATACTAATGATTGCTTTTTTTCTTGCTTTATATAGCGGGAAATCCCTGTAATTGTTCCACCTGTTCCTACTCCAGAGACAAGAACGTCAATTTTGCCATCTGTATCGTCCCAAATTTCAGGACCAGTTGTTTTAAAATGTATCTCTGGATTAGCAGGATTATCAAATTGACCTGGCATAAAATATTTTTGTGGATCACTTTGTGCTATTTCGTTGGCTTTAGCAATCGCACCAGGCATACCTTTTGCTGCTTCAGTAAGAATCAATTCAGATCCTAAAACAGCCATCATCCTTCTTCTCTCGATGGACATAGACTCTGGCATCGTAAGAATAAGTTTGTATCCTCTTGCCGCAGCTGTATATGCAAGGGCTATACCTGTATTACCCGATGTAGGCTCAATAATGACTTTGTCTTTGTTTAATAAACCTTTCTTTTCAGCATCCCAAATCATATTTGCGCCAATTCTGCACTTTACGCTGTAAGCAGGATTACGGCCTTCTATTTTTGCTAGAACTGTTGCCTTAGCATTTTTAGTGATTGAATTAAGTTTAACCAATGGGGTATGACCAATAGCAAAACTATTGTCTTCATAGATTCTGGACATTTGAAGAAAATACTTTTATAACTAATTTTCTAAATCTAGAGAAAAATAACTGTAATTGGTTGTTTATATAATACTTAGTAGTGATTTACTTATTGTTTTTTATTGCTGAGTCGAATCTTTGCCATAAGTCATCTTGATTTTCAAGACCCACAGAAACTCTTAGTAAATGAGATGAGACTCCGCATTCTTCAGCCCATTGGAGTTCTTTATAGTGCGCCAATAAAACATAAGGACAAACCAATGTGAAATTTGTACCTAAACTTGGACCTTTGCAGACCCTTAGTCTGTCATAAACTCTCTTGGACTCTTCAAGTCCTCCTTTAAGTTCAAATGATAATAGACATCCATATCCCCCTCCAGGTTTCAAAAGAGAATTAAAGTTTTTACAGTCGTTTGGATATCTAACCTTTGAGATTTCTTTTTTTGTCTCTAATTTTTCTTTCAACCGTAAGCATGCATTATTTAATTTTCTTAGACGATAAATTATATCTCGACTAGTTGTTTCAAGCTCAATAGCATCTGAGTCAGATAATGTTGAGAGTGCAACATTTGGGATTATTTCTGCCAATTCATTTTTCCATTTTGAATAAGGACTTATTACAACACTACCAGCAAGAATATCTCCGCGACCGGCAAAGCTTTTTGTTAGTGAACTGAAAATTACATCTGCAAAAGGAGTTACGTCAATATTTATAGGTGAGCCTATAGTATCGTCAACTATTACTGGAATATTTTGTTTATGGGCTAATTCCGAAATAGATATTAGATCAACACATTGCAGTAGAGGGTTGCTTGGTATTTCTATTATAAGGGCGGCAGGATCTCTTTCCTCGAGCTCTCTTTTGAATTGAGCTAATGAGGTCTCTACTAAAAGATCACTACCTTGATAAATTACTTGTGGAAGCTTCAGGACATCGACATATGGAAAACCTACTTGGAGAATGCGGCGATTTCCCCTGATTTCTCTTATGGCATTTAGTGTTGTATTGAGGGCCGCCATCCCTGATCGATGTAGCAGAACTAAATTCCTCTTGCAATTATATAAATTTGCTAAACGATTACAAAGTTCATTGCGTGCCTTCTGGCCATCATCTATAGATGGCTTTGCTTCCTTCCCAAGAGCAATCGCTGCTTCTCGTGATGATAAACCGAGCCCTGTATGCTGCCAAAAAGCTTTTGCTGAAGCAGTATTTTCTTCGTCGACGATTAAACACTTGACTCCAAGGAAATCTTTAATTTTGATTTGGCAATCAGGATTTACTCTTTGACAATGGTTTTGAGCACTTGCAGCTGTAGCGATATTGGGATAAGGCCAACTGCTTTTATTGCTTTCATCGTGAAACTTAAGAGATTTATTAGCCAGCTCAGCTATTAAAGGATTAAATCCGAATCTTGGATAAATGGCTTTTAATGAACTTAGACAGCCTGGATCTTTATTTTCATAGTCGACAACATCTTGCCAGCGAGGTAATGCTACAGACACTGCATGAGGGCTGAGAGGTAGAGGCTCCCCTAGGTCTTTAGAGCTCCAGCAAGGGTTAGTTTGTAAATTGCGTTTTTTCAAGAGATCTTTTCAAATGCTTGATTTAAATCTGCAATTAAGTCATCAATATCTTCACAACCAACTGAAAAACGAATAAGTGAATCAGTTATACCTATCTTTAATTTTGTTTCCCTTGGAACTGATGCATGTGTCATTGTTGCTGGATGGCAAATAAGACTTTCAATTCCTCCAAGACTTTCAGCCATTTTGAAGAGGCGAAGACTTTTGCAGAAGGAATAAGTTATCTTTTCATTAGCATTAAGGCTTGCAGTGACAATCGCACCTCCAGATAACATTTGCTTTTTTGCTAGTTTACTTTGTGGATGATCATTCCTAAACGGATATCGAACAACATCTATTAGTGTATGATCCGCAAGTTTATTAGCTATCTCAGATGCATTTTTGACTTGCCTTTCTAGTCGAAGGGGAAGAGTCTTTACACCTCTTGTGATTAACCAGCAATCAAAAGGAGAAGGATTTAGCCCAAGTGCTTTTTGTGCGAAAATGAGACGTGTATTCCATTCGGAACTTTCTGTACAAACTGCGCCACCAAGAGCATCTGAGTGACCATTAATATATTTGGTAGTACTTGTTAAAGATAAAGTTGCCCCAAGTTTGAGAGGTTGTTGTAAAATAGGCGTTGCAAAAGTATTGTCTACTACTACTGGAATTTTCATTTTATTCGCAATAGTACAAATTTTGTTTATATTAATTATTTTCAGTAGTGGATTGGTTGGACTTTCTATCCAAATCATTGCAGGGTTGAGTTTTGGAATAATTTCTTCAGGAATTGAATTGGTAAAGTCAATCCATACAGTTCTTAATCCAAAACGCTTGAAAACTTGTTCGAATAACCTTACCGTACAACCATAAAGGTTCTCTTCACATAGTATTAAGTCATCTTTTTTTAGGGAAGAAACTATTGCTGTAATTGCCGCAACTCCAGAACTAAATACATTTGCATATTTGCAATCTTCTAAAGATGATAAAACTGATTCAAGAATACGGAAATTTGGATTGCCTGAGCGAGTGTAGTCAAATCCACTCTCATTTCCGTGAAGAAAAGTTGAGCTTGGAAATATGGGAGGCATTATTGTTCCAGTTTCTTTCGCATAACTTTCGTTGTGATGAATAACCCTTGTACTTAGACCAGAGGTTATTATTTTTTCGTCTTTGCCTAAACTCATATTTATTTAGTTGATTTTCTTTAGGTTAGATAAAAACATGAAAAAGCCCCTAAAAAAAAAGGGGCGAAATCATTTGATTTACAAGAGACCAGTCAGGTAAAAGGATTAAACCTTTCTTGAATAGTACTCAACAACTAACAATTCATTAATTTCTAGAGCAACCCATTCTCTATCTGTTCTTGCTGTGATTTTGGCAGTGAGCTTAGATTTATCTAATTCAAGGTGCGGAGGAACATTAGCAAGTCCTGGAAATTCTAGGTTGGCTTGAGCTAACTGTTGACTGCCTTTGTTATCTCTAATAGCAATAACATCACCAGCTTTACATTGATAACTAGCTATATCAGTGATTTTGCCATTAACAGTTACATGGCCATGATTAACCAATTGCCGCGCACCTGGGATTGTTGGACCAAAACCAATTCTAAAACAAACGTTGTCCAGTCGATTTTCTAGAAGCTTTAAGAGATTTGTTCCAGTGGATCCTTCCTGAGCACGTGCTTTCTTTACATAACGAACAAGCTGGCGTTCAGAAATACCATAGTTAAATCGAAGCTTTTGCTTCTCTTCGAGTCGTATGGCATATTCAGAGCGCTTGCGACGGGCTTGGCCGTGCTGACCTGGTGGATGAGACCTTTTTGCGGCCTTCCGGGTGAGACCTGGAAGGTCTCCCAAGCGTCGCGTGACCCTCAGACGAGGTCCGCGGTATCTAGACATAGGGGTGAAATTTAGTAATGGTTTTTACTGGACAAGGTAATCTGGAAGATAATCCGACTTACCCTGTTGTTAACCAGTTCTCCATCATATCGTTAAACATGCTTTTAAGGATCAATAAAGTTATTGCTTCTATTTTTTTAGGCTTTATTGCTTTATATCAAAAATGGATATCTCCTTTATCTGGTCCCAGTTGTAGGTTTATACCGAGTTGCAGTTCTTATGGAATAGAAGCTATCTCTAGGCATGGACCATGGAAAGGAGGATGGCTGACGATACGAAGATTAAGCAAATGCCATCCATTTACTGCTTGTGGATGTGATCCTGTTCCTGACTAATGAAACCAGAAGTATTGATTTTGTTCTCTCGTAAAGGCTGCTGTTTGTGTGAAACACTAGAAAAAAAATTGTCCAAT
>QBWB01000026.1 GCA_003284185.1 Prochlorococcus sp. AG-315-C08 | reverse complement strand
AGCTAAAGATAAAGTAAGTCAGGAAAAAATTTTCCAAGATTCAAAAAAACTTCAGGAATCTGGATGCTTTGCGATTGTTTTAGAACATATTCCAGAAGAAATTGCCAGCCGAATAAAAAAGAATTTAAAAATACCTGTCATTGGAATTGGAGCAGGCAATCAATGCGATGGACAAGTAAGAGTTACAGCAGATCTGCTTGGGCTTTCAAAAGAACAGCCTCCATTCGCCAAACCATTAATTTCAGGTCGAGAGCTTTGCATTAATGCTCTTAAGCGCTGGGTTAAGAACACTCATGTAAATCAAGAGAATCCCACCACATAAACATTAGAACCAGAATCTGATTGCTGATTTGCATCCCATTCGGATCACTCAAGAAAAACCTTCCATTTTTTTGTATTAAAAAGCCTTTATGCAAACAATCTTGCCAATACCTTTCCAATAATTTTAATTTTAGATTGCATTTTTCTTCAGTCCATCCTGAATATTTGGCAAGTTCTTCGATATGAACACCCTCCCTTCTTCTTAAGCCAATCATTAAAAGCTCATCTAATGGCATTTTATTAGAAGGATTCTCAAGCAACGAAGGCTCTACTTCTTTATTCTCTTGCTCTTCTACCCATTTTTTATATCCCATTATAGTTCGAGGTCTAGCAAATCTTTTTCCCCATGGAGCACTTGTAGCGCCCATACCAAAGCCCCACCAGCCACTACCACTCCAATACATCCGGTTATGACGGGAAGCATGACAGGGTAATGAATAACTAGAAATCTCGTATCGAGAAAAACCCTTACTTTTTAAAAAATTAGTAGTCTTTAGATTAATACTTATCGCCATAGATTCACTTGGAATATTTAACTCACCTTTTTTATGCTTGCGACCAAATACAGTCTCTGGTTCGATAGTGAGATCATAGATAGAAAGATGAGGAGCCTCAGTTAAAACTGCTTGTTCCAACTCTAGGGACCACTGATCAAGATTTGATCCTGGAAGATTTTCAATCAAATCAAGACTCCAACTCATCAAAAATCCCTTTTTAAATAATTTATTAACCCAACGACAAGCTTCAATAAGTTCATCCCTCTTATGTTTCCTCCCTATTGAAGCCAAAGTCCTGTCATCAAAAGACTGTGCACCCATACTTAATCTATTTATTCCAATTTTTATATACTCCTTAAGATCATTTTCTGAAAATGTTGCAGGATCCACCTCCATGGTGACTTCGGCCCCATTTTGAAAACCAAATTTTTTCTGAAGATGGTCTAACAAATCGCAAACTTCATCCTTATTTAACAAAGATGGAGTTCCACCACCTAAATAAATAGTCGATAATGGGGGTCCATTTGGAGTTATTGAAATTTCCCTATGGAGGAGATCCAAATATGAGTTAATAGACTTTATTCCTTTATTACCTGCAACTCCAGTGCTATCCCCTATTGGGATAATAGAGAAATCACAGTAAAAACATCTTTTATGGCAAAAAGGAATATGCAAGTATGCACTTCTTGGAGGATTCACAATCTCATAGTTGGTAATCCCAACTTCACATAGATGACCATTCTTATTCCCCAAATCTTTGGAAATGAAGAAAGCTTTAGAAAAAAGGGATAAGGAAGCATAACCTGAAGACATGGCAGACCTATTTATCCTGGTTTTATTTCTCATCTCAGGTGCTATCACCGGATGGATTGGAGTTGATTGGTTGCCTAAGGAGACTTTAGATCAAGTTACTAATATAAAGAATTTAAAAATTGCTTTAGCTGGTTTAATAGCCTTAATTGGTCTTTTAATAGCCTTTCTTTTTCAACAATTTAGAAATCAATTAATTCAAAAGATAAGAACAATGCCTACTGACTTATTAATCAGTAGGTTAATAGGATTAATTCTGGGATTAATAATAGCCAACCTTTCATTAGCACCAGTTTTACTTTTATCATTACCACAAGAATTGTTTTTTGCAAAGCCTATTTATGCGATACTTAGTAACATTTTCTTTGGTTTACTTGGATATAATTTAGCTGATATTCATGGAAGAAGCATTCTTCGTCTTTTCAACCCAAATAGTACTGAAGCACTGTTAATAGCAGATGGGATTATAACTCCTGCAACTGCAAAAGTTTTAGATACTAGCATAATTATCGATGGTAGAATTCAAGCCTTGCTTGGTTTTGGATTAATAGAAGGGCAAGTAATAGTTGCCCAATCTGTAATTGAGGAACTCCAGAAATTAGCAGATTCAAGCAACAATGAAAAAAGAGGTAAAGGAAGAAGAGGGCTTAAGTTATTAAACAAACTAAGAGAATCTTATGGAAGAAGATTAGTTATAAATAGTACAAAATACGAAGGTAATGGAACTGATGACATTCTTTTGAAGTTAACATCTGATATAGGAGGAATATTAATCACTGTTGATTACAACTTATCTCAAGTAGCACAAGTACAAGAAATAAAAGTCTTAAACCTTAGTGACCTTGTTCTCGCAGTAAGACCTGAAGTACAACCTGGAGAAAAATTAAATCTAAAAGTAGTTAGAGAAGGGAAGGAAGATTCCCAAGGTATTGCCTATCTAGAAGATGGAACAATGGTTGTTATTGAAGAAGGACGCCAATGGATAGGCAAGAGAATAGAAGTTGTTGTAACTGGAGCATTGCAGACTCCGACAGGAAGAATGGTTTTTAGCAGGGCTAGCAATGATCAGCCCCTAAACAAATTTGGCACAAGAAAAGCCCCTCCGGGTTAGATCTAGCTAGGCTCTAAGCCAAGAAGTCTTTAGTTTCATATGACTGTATCCGCCCCTTATTATGGTGACTCTGCCGTAATGAGAACTCCACCACCTGATCTACCTTCTCTTCTCTTAAAAGAAAGAATTGTATACCTAGGCTTGCCTTTATTCTCTGATGACGATGCAAAAAGGCAACTTGGCATGAATGTTACGGAGCTAATTATTGCTCAACTTCTATTTTTAGAATTTGATAATGCTGAAAAACCAATCTATTTCTACATAAATTCCACTGGTACAAGCTGGTATACAGGCGATGCCATTGGATTTGAAACTGAGGCATTTGCGATTTGCGACACCCTCAGATATGTAAAGCCACCTGTGCACACAATATGTATTGGTCAAGCAATGGGAACAGCAGCAGTAATACTTTCAGGGGGGACTAAAGGGCAAAGAGCAGCTTTACCTCATTCTTCAATAGTTCTTCACCAGCCCAGAAGTGGAGCACAAGGGCAAGCAACCGATATCCAGATCAGAGCAAAGGAAGTAATTCACAACAAAAAAGCAATGCTGGAAATTCTTAGTCAAAACACTGGGAGAAGTGTTGAACAACTATCAAAAGATTCAGATAGAATGAGCTATCTAAATCCTTATGAAGCCGTTGAATATGGCCTTATTGACCGAGTCTTAACAAGTAGAAAAGACTTACCCTCACAAACACCTTTAACCTAAAAAATCTTCAATTCTCAACATTTTCTCTTCTTTTCCTAATTTTAATTCTTTATTATTTTAATCATGCCAATAGGTACTCCAAGCGTTCCATACCGTCTTCCTGGAAGTCAATATGAAAGATGGGTAGACATATACACCAGACTTGGTGCAGAAAGAATTTTATTTCTTGGACAGGAAGTTAACGATGGAATTGCTAATAGTCTTGTAGCTCAAATGCTGTATTTAGATTCTGATGATAGTAGTAAGCCTATTTATGTTTACATAAATAGTCCAGGAGGATCTGTGACTGCTGGCTTAGCTATTTACGACACAATGAAATATGTTAAAAGCGATATTGTCACAATTTGCGTTGGTTTAGCTGCTTCAATGGGTGCCTTTTTATTATCCGCAGGAACAAAAGGTAAACGCCTAGCGCTTCCTCACAGCAGAATTATGATTCATCAACCGCTTGGAGGAACAGCTCAAAGGCAAGCAAGCGATATTGAAATTGAAGCACGTGAAATTCTTCGCATAAAAGAAATGCTGAATAAGTCCATGGCAGAAATGACAGGACAAACATTCGAAAAGATTGAGAAAGATACAGATAGAGATTATTTTTTAAGTGCTGAAGAAGCTAAAAACTATGGTCTTATCGACAGAGTAATTACTCATCCAAGCGAAAGTTAGATTAAACCGAATTCAAAATTAACCTCAAAATACTCATTTCAAATATTGAGATTTCACAACTGAATTTTATATATTTTGACCATACTGAAAAAAATATATCAAAAAAGTGGCTTGATAAGCACTCTATTTCGTAAGCTCAGCCCTAATACAGTTCTGAAATACCTAATCAGATGGCCAAACTTTTTTATGATTCAGACGCAGATCTAAGTCTTCTTCAAGATCGAACAGTCGCAATTATTGGCTACGGTTCTCAAGGACATGCCCATGCACTTAACCTAAAAGATAGTGGAATTAACGTTGTTGTTGGCCTTTATGACGGGAGTAGATCTGCAAGTAAAGCTTCTTCCGACGGGTTAGAGGTATTAAGTGTCTCAGAGGCTTCTGAGAAGGCAGATTGGATCATGGTCCTTTTGCCTGATGAATTTCAAAAAGACGTTTACATTAAGGAAATAGCTCCTCATTTAAAGCCAGGGAAAGTATTAAGTTTCGCTCATGGGTTTAATATCCGCTTTGGCTTAATTAAGCCACCTGAATTTGTAGATGTTGTTATGGTCGCACCAAAAGGTCCTGGCCATACCGTGAGATGGGAATATCAAAATGGTCAAGGTGTTCCAGCTCTATTTGCTATTGAGCAAGATTACTCTGGGAATGCCAGAGGCCTTGCAATGGCGTACTCAAAAGGCATTGGAGGAACGAGAGCAGGAATATTAGAAACTAATTTTAAAGAGGAGACAGAAACAGATCTATTTGGTGAACAAGCAGTTTTATGTGGGGGACTTTCAGAACTTGTCAAAGCCGGTTTTGAGACCCTTGTTGACGCTGGGTACCAACCTGAATTGGCTTATTTTGAATGCCTTCATGAAGTCAAATTAATAGTTGATCTAATGGTTAAAGGAGGTCTAACTGCAATGAGAGACTCCATTTCAAATACAGCTGAATATGGTGATTACGTAAGTGGACCAAGGTTAATAACAAAAGATACAAAAGCAGAAATGAAAAGAATACTGACAGATATACAAGATGGAACTTTTGCTAAAAACTTTGTAGAAGAATGTGAGGCTGGGAAACCTGAAATGAAAAAGATCCGAAACAGAGATGCAGAACTTCCCATTGAAAAAGTAGGCAAAACTCTCCGATCAATGTTTAGCTGGCTAAAAACAGACTAATAAGAATTATTCCTTTACTCTTTGGAGCTGTGCTTTTTGATCTTCTGGTGGGTGACCCGAAATGGTCACCTCATCCAGTTGAGTTAATGGGATTTATTATTAATTATCTAAGACTATTAGTTGAGAAAAGTGCTAAAGAAAATAAAATTAAATTAAAAATTGGTGGAATCTTAATCACATTTTTTCTTATTTTGTGTAGTGGATTATGTGGATGGGCTATCGAAAGATTATTTATAACTTTTGAAGATGAAGATAGGTTTTTCATCCTACTAATTCTTTTAATTTCACTAAGTAGTGCTTTAGCAACAAAAAGTCTTTCTCAAAGTGTTCGTGAGGTTATTAATTTAATTAACCCCCATGATGGAAAAGAAGACATTAAAATGGCAAGAAAAAAACTAAGTTTCATTGTTGGAAGAGATGTTCATAATTTAAATAAAGATGAAATCCTTAGAGCTACTGCAGAAACAGCAGCTGAAAACTCTATCGATGGTATCTTCGCTCCACTATTTTGGATGTTTATAGGAATAATCTTCTGGCAATTCAATGATTCTTTACCAGGGCCATTAACTCTGGCTTGGATATTCAAAGCAAGTAGCACAATTGATTCAATGCTGGGATATAAAGAAGGTAATTTAAAGTGGCTAGGTTTTGCGGGTGCAAAGTTGGACGATATACTAACCTATATTCCCACAAGAATTGTATTAATTACGCTTCCTTTTTGTTGTAGAACTAAGCAGAGCATTTTAACGACAATCAAACAAGCATGGGATGATGGTTCTACTGATTCTTCTCCCAACTCAGGCATCTCCGAAGCAATTTTTGCTTATTGCGCAGGTTCCAGAATGGGGGGAGAAAACTTTTATAAAGGTAAAAAGGTTTTCAAACCATTAATAGCAAAGTCAGCTCCAAAAGCCACTAAAAAATCAATAAAAAAAATACTTCATTTAAGTCTCAGACTTGAATTAATTTGGCTTTTAGGTATGACAATACTAATTATTTTTTTACAGATTTCAAATTAAAAAGCACCTCTATCCATAGGGAAAAGTAGAACTCCAAGAGTCAATAAAATTATTTCCAGGTCAAGTTTAAAATTCCTATTTCTAGCATAGATTAAATCTAATTCTATTCTTTTTTTATAACTAAGATTGTTTCGTCCACTAACTTGCCAAAGGCCTGTCAAACCCGGTCTTAAGGAAATAACCTCCTCCATAAAAAGACTATATTTTTCAATCTCATTTTCAACAATTGGTCTAGGTCCTACAACACTCATTTCGCCTTTCAAAACATTAAAAAATTGAGGCAACTCATCTAAACTAGACCTTCTCAGGAATCTACCTAATCTAGTTATCCTAGGATCATGTCGCAGCTTAAAATCTTTTTCAAACTCTTTTTTCATTAAAGGATATTTCTTCAATAAATCAGGAAGAATTGTATCTGCATCTTTATACATTGTGCGGAACTTAATACAGCCAAACTCTTTATAATTTCTACCAACTCTTTTTTGAATATAGAAAATAGATCCAGGAGAACTCAATCTTACTAAGATTGCTAAAAGTAAAAAAATTGGAGCCCCTAAAATTATTATAAGTAAAGAAAAAATAACATCACCTATTCTTTTCAAAGTTCGACCTGATCGACTTTGATTTCTGATTAACTCAGCGGCTTGCAAAGATGACGGCTCTTTCGAAATTACTTCAAAAGGAATTCGTGGGGAGCCTTTTCGAAACTCAGACCATCGCAATAAAGATTTGCCTGAATTATTTGACACAAATTATTGAGTTATGCACTCATGGCTTTTACAAATTTAATACGATTACCTGAATTATGAAAGCTTCGAGCAAGTACTAAGGTCACTAGTATCAATGTCACAAGAATGCTTGAATGCGGTCCATGCTCTATTTAAAGCTTTTTCCAAACCAGTATTGAATGCATCCTGAGAGAAAGAATTAGCCCAATTTCTAATAGATTCAGAATTCATCTCCCTCCAAAGTTTTTTTTCACTGAAAAATTCAATTGACTCAACCAAAGACTTTACTGTTTGCTGATGGAACAAAACTCCTGTCGCATTATCAGGCTCCAACTGAAAACATTTAACTGTATCCAAAATGCCTCCTTTACCAAAAGCAATTACAGGCGCCCCTGCTGCCATAGCCTCAACAGGTGCAATTCCAAAGTCCTCAATACCTGCATAAATAAAGGCTCTACAATGCTCCATTAAATATGTAACACTTTCCATACTTTGATATCCCATAATATTAATTGTTGGACCTGCTATTTTTTCTAAATATCTTTTTTCAACTCCATCCCCAACAACAATTAATGGCAATCTAAGTTGATTAAAGGCCCTAACAACTAAGTCAACTCTTTTATTAGGAACTAGTCGGCAAATACAAAGATAGAAATCATCCCTTGGCTTATTCCAAGAAAAACGATCAACTGATACTGGTGGATGAAGCACCTGAGAAGTCCTTCTCCAATATTTTGAAATCCTCTTTGCCGTAAAACTAGAATTTGCAAGTAAATAATCAACTCTTAAACTACTCAATTGATCCCATTGCCTCAAAGAATGCAATTGCCATCTAGTCAATGGTTCCAAACCAATTTTCTTCATGAATGATCGTTTCAGATAAATATTCATCTGGTCCCAGGCATATCTCACAGGGGTGTGCACATAACTAATATGCATCTGATCAGGAGAAGTTAATACTCCCTTAGCGACCAGATGACTACTACTAATTACCAATGGATAATCTTCTAAGTCGAGTTGCTCAATAGCGAAGGGTAAAAGAGGTAAGTATTGTTGAACATGTGAAATCCCGAATGGTAACTTCTGAATAAAACTAGTTTCTACTTGTCTATTAAATAACCAACTTCCTTTTAGCGAACTTTCACCATCAACCAATGCAAATAAATCAGGCTTATAAGCTATTTCGGTTAAAATCTCATCTATAGCCTTAACAACATTCTCAGCACCTCCAAACGACCTAGGAGAGAACCATTCATGTACAAGTGCAATATTCTTAGGAAGATCTGAAGATGTATTGTCAATCAAAATAAAACCTTTTTATCCTTTTTAAATTATATTTAGATTATTACAATTTAGATATTATGACAACTTATGATAAATTTTAGCTTTATAAAAAGAAACCCAAATTAGCTGGAGTAAGTCTCAATATTATAACTATATCATGAGATGTGTAAACCAATCTTCTCAAAAGATAGCAATACTGGATCAACTAAATCATGAAAAATACTTCCACTAAAAATAAATATAAAAAATAAACCAGAAAGAAGACCTAGAGAAATAAAATACCTTACATAACCAGTTCTTCTTTTTAATGTTATAGAGGAAGTTAACATTGCTATTAGAGCAATCAAGCCAAAGACTGTAGAAACCAATAAGGCTGAACTATCTATATACAATTTCAAGTCATAATTCAAAAATTGGAATCCTAAAAAAGGCGATAAAGTTCCAGAAATATGTTTTTCAAGCAAAATAAAGCTAAATAAAGTTGAAAAAATTATGCTAAATATAAACAATAGAGATACTGGCTTAGTCAACCTATTCATAGTTCTACTAAAACTAACTAGTAGAATTGCTATAAAAACCGATAAAAGCAATGGCAGGGCTGGAATCAGCCAGGAAAGATTTAAGAGCATAATTGTTAATCAACCTTATTTATAATAGTTGCATTATCTTGAATCGGAACCTGAGTCCAGTCTAAATAAGTCAAATAAAAAAAGGTTTAATGGGTTTGTAATATCCATAAGTTTATAGCAATTAAAAACCAATTACAAGAATAATTTTACTTAGATAGTAGTATTAAATTCAATAGAAAAACAAAACTTAATAACTAAAGCGAAAAGATATGCTTTATCTGTCTTCTTAATAAGAATCAAATAGCAGGTCTATTTATATTTATATAGTTCACATTATTTTCAAGAATACCTTCGTTATTATATAGAAAAGAAATCTATCATTTCTCAGAAAAAATAAATTGTCACTATAATTCAAAGAAATAGTTTATAGTTAGACAAGCGCTTTCATTTTCTAATGTCCGAACAGAAGTCTGACTTTCAGAATAAGGAAAAAAATATATCTGAATCTGAATCAATCTCATCAACTGAAGAATCTCAAAAAATTATAAATACTACTACTTCAAGTTCAGATCCTAAATGGATTAATAACAGAGGAGAAGAAGTAAAAGAAGTCTTTGGTTTTAATGAAAATGCAGAATTGGTAAATGCAAGAGTTGCTATGATTGGATTCATAATGCTAATCATTACTGAATTTGCATTTGGAGGAGAAGCAGCAACTAAAAGTATTTTTGGAATAAACTAAAAATAAAAATTTAATGTTTTATATTAAAGTGTAGATAAAGTTTCTTATCTGTTCTGACCATGAGTAAATCAACAGTTATTGGCATTTCCTATGTGTCTTTCTGGATAGTCATTTGGGGAACTATAGGTTCTCTAATTGATTTTTATCTACTTCAATCAGTTTTTTATAGTCCAGGATCTCTAGGGCAATTCTCAACATTCTCTGTTACTGCAGCTATTTCAATTATTGTGGCAGTGATTTTTTTTCCGAATATTAATAAGAAATTTACTAATTAATATCGATACCGTTTTAGAACTTTTGAGGGTTGATCATTAACTCCCCTCTGAAATAATAACCATTGCTTTGTTTCCATATCATGGTCACAACCCAATCCATCTAATTCAATATATTCAAGCCGCATGTCATAATGACATTGCTGATCAGCCTCAAAAGCTGATTGATATCCATAAAAAAAATAGACCGACCCTAAAATAACTACCAATAAAGAAGAAAAAATAATAATAGTTATTTTCATAGATCGGCTACGTCTTACAAATTTATTATATTTACACAATAGCTAAAGAATCAATGGCATTCAATCTCCTTTTATCTAATCATCAATTATCTCAAAATATCTTAAAGACTAGTTAATAACACATTTTATAGACAAGAGACATCAAGCTAAAAAACTAAATTACTACAACCATATAGATATCAATCATTTTCATCAATACGCCATGCCATCGAAACTAATCTTTTCAAGCTATCACAAATTTTCAAAATCACTTTCTTATAAAATATCTATATAGCTAGGACATTAGAAAAAAGGATTATATTAGGCCAGTTAACATCAAACTTCAAATATTAGCTTTTAATAAATATTAACCTCGACCAACGTTATAAACAAAATCTTGAAATGCAGGACTATAAAAATAAAGTATTACACTAACAACCAACAAAACATTCAGGCCAATCACAATAGAGCCTACCAAAACTCTTTGACGTTTATCAGGTATTTTGTATTTTAATCCAGCCGGAAGATTGAGGACTACGTCTGGATCATTTGAAGAGAATTTTCTTTGTTTTTCTTGATTTTTCTCAGTTTTCTTCGAGTTTTCCTTTGTCTTATTGGAATTAGAAGCTTTTGTTCCCATGTTCCTTGTTAGAAGAAATTCTTCATTTATTATCTTTTTAGCTTACTTATATAAGTCGGATAAAAAAGAATATTGTCCCAGAATTTCACAT
>QBWB01000025.1 GCA_003284185.1 Prochlorococcus sp. AG-315-C08 | reverse complement strand
AAATTGATTTTATATTGTTGACAGTTACTGTTGTGCCTGGAAGAATTGGATCTTTTGAGTCAGTCATAATTGCAAAAATATTAAAATAGACTATATAAATAATAAGTCTACTTATTACAATGATCGAAGAAGATGAATGGATGGTTATAGGAGAGCTTATTTCTCCGCAGGGCCTAAAAGGTAGTGTTCGTATTAAACCTATTAGCGATTTCCCAGAGAGATTCACCAAGCCAGGTAAACGATGGATACAAAAAGCTAGCGAAATTCCTACTGAAATAAATTTAATAGAAGGTAAGCCCATTCCAGGTAAATCTATTTATGTTCTCTCTATTGAAGGAATATCTAATCGCAATTCTGCCGAACAAATAATTGGATGGAAGCTTGTTGTTCCAGTGAATAGCAGACCTTCTATGAAAGATGGTGAATTCCATTGTTTAGATCTGATTGGATTAGAAGCAAGGATTACTCCACAAAAGACATTAATTGGTCATGTAACTAACTTAATCAAAGGAGGTAACGACTTACTGGAGATAGAGTTAATAGAAGGGAAAAAAGTCTTAGTACCTTTTGTCATAGAAATTATCCCAGAAATAAAGATCCAAGAAAAATGGCTTTTAATCAATCCACCACCCGGTCTATTAGAACTTTAAAGGTTTTTAAAACCAACTCTAAATATCTCATTTCCATACACCCCCTCTTTAGACAGTGACTGTCCATTCTCTAGTTCCAGTGATTCTCTGCGGTGGATCTGGCACAAGGCTTTGGCCTCTTTCGAGAGAAAGTTATCCCAAGCAATACTTAGCTCTAAATACTGACACAACAAAAACTCTTTTACAGAAAACAAATGAAAGGCTTATTGGTTTAGAGGGACTTAAGAACCCAATATTGCTTTGCAATGAAGATCATAGGTTCATAGTTGCTGAACAAATGAGAGAAATCAATACAACTCCACAAGCAATTATTCTGGAGCCAATTGGCCGGAACACAGCTCCAGCGATCGCAGTTGCAGCTCTACAAGCTATTTCGAAAGGAGAAGATCCCTTACTTTTAGTTTTAGCTGCTGATCATGAGATTCAAAACATCACTGAGTTTCAGAGGGTTATTGAATTTGCTAAAACTTATGCCAACAAAGGGAGACTTGTAACTTTTGGAATAGTTCCTTCAAGTGCAGAAACTGGTTACGGGTATATAGAAGCAAAAGAACCACTAAACCAACAAACTGGAATAGGCTTACCAATTGAAAGGTTCATTGAAAAGCCAAATAAAAAGAAAGCTGAGGAATTAATACAAGATTCCCGCTTCACATGGAATAGTGGCATGTTTCTATTCAAAGCAAGTGCAATATTAAATGAATTAAAAAGATTATGTCCAGAAATAGTCAGCTACTGCAAAACTGCTCTTGAAGAAGATGTAGCAGATCTAGATTTCCTTAGATTAGAGATGGGATCATTCAAAAGTTGTCCAAAAATCTCTATTGATGTTGCAGTAATGGAAAAAACAAACTTGGGTACAGTTTTACCACTTAAGGCTGGTTGGAGTGATGTGGGAAGTTGGAAGTCCCTATGGGAAGCAAGTAAAAAAAATAATGATGGAAATTGTATAAATGGGAGAGTAATAGCTCAAAGCAGCAAAAACTGCTATTTAAAAAGTGAACATCGTTTATTAGTTGGATTAGGTATAGAAAACTTAATTGCTGTAGAGACTAATGATGCTATTTTAATAGCTGATAAAGAACATTCTGAACATGTCGGAAGTATAGTTAAACTTCTAGATAAAGAAGGAATTCCAGAAGGTAAATCACATAGAAAAATATACAGACCTTGGGGACATTACACCACTATAGTTTCAGGGAATAGATGGCAAGTTAAATTAATAGAAGTGAACCCCAATGCTTCACTTTCCTTACAAATGCATCATCATAGGGCAGAACATTGGATTATTGTAAAAGGCACTGCACTAATAGAAAGAAATGGAGAAAAACAAATCCTAAGTGAGAATGAAAGTACATTTATTCCACTAGGTTGTAAACATAGATTGAGTAACCCAGGTTTAATGAAACTTGAACTAATTGAAGTTCAAAGTGGAGCTTATTTAAATGAAGATGACATAATTCGTTTTGAAGATTCCTATGGAAGGATTAATCAAAAAAAATAATTACTCCACTGTTACGCTTTTTGCTAAATTTCTGGGCTGATCTACATCAAGTCCTTTATGAGCTGCAATATGATAACTAAAAAGCTGAAGAGGGACAACAGTCAGCAAAGGACTAACCCATTCACTTATATTTGGGAGAGGAAATAATTCATCAAATATTTCTGATTCTGTAGACTTTGGTGCTATTCCTATTAATTGAGCATCTCTTGCTTTTGCCTCTTGTGAGTTGCTAATCACTTTTTCATAAACAACTCCTGGAACAGCAATAGATATCACTGGAACATGTTGATCTAAAAGAGCTATTGGTCCATGTTTTAATTCTCCAGCTGGATAGCCTTGGGCATGCATGTAACTTATTTCCTTAAGTTTCAAAGCCCCCTCCAAAGCAATAGGATAATTTATTCCCCTACCCAAGAAAATTACATCCTTAGTTTCAGTAAATAAATGTGCCATATCCTCAGCTAATCGATCATGTTTCTTAATTAGCTCTCCTAATTGTTTAGGTACTAATCTCAAATCATTTACAAGGTTTGAAATCTCTTCAAATGTTCTTTTTTTTGTATGAGAGGCAAATAATAAAGTCAATCCATAAAAAGACAACATTTGTCCAAGAAAGGTTTTAGTAGCAGCCACACCAATTTCAAGACCAGCTCCAATATCAATGATATTGCTAACTTCTCTAGACAAGGAACTATCACTCCTATTCGTGATACCTAATTGGTAGTAAAAAAAAGCTGGATTATTAGTAGCTTTTCGTCTTTTTTTTTCCATATTTAATGCTGCTAAAGTATCTGCCGTTTCTCCTGATTGACTCACTCCAATAGTCAATGTATTTGGTGAAAGAGGGGGAGGAGCATAACGAAATTCACTCGCGAAATAAACCTTTGTAGGTACTCCTGCAAATTGTTCCAGCAAATACGCACCAACCATGGCAGCATGACGACTCGTCCCACAAGCAAGAATTTGAATTTGCTGAATTGACTTAAGAAAAGATTGATCAATAGGTAAAGCAACTGAAGTACCAATAGGCAAATCAAGCGGCAAATGTTTTTCTATCCATAATGCTGCTATTTCTGGTTGCTCATGAATTTCCTTCAGCATAAAATGCCGAAAATCTCTTTTATCTGCAAAGTGCTCAACTCCTTTTAAAAGGGATGGTGTCCTTTGCTGTCTTACACCTTTATCATCATAAAGTTCTATTCCAAGAGGGGTTAATAAAGCTACCTCATTATCTTTTAAAGGTAAGAAAGTACGAGTAAATCCAATTAAGGCTGGAGTATCACTAGCACAAAAAAACTCTCCTTCACCAAATCCAATGACTAATGGCGCATTTCTTCTGGCAACTACTAGTGCATCAGGAGCTTTAGCCCATATGACTGCTATAGCATATGTTCCTTTTAATAAAGATAAAATCCTCTGAACAGCAATTAATAATGTTGATCCATTAGACGGGTAACCATTAGCCAAACAATTTTCGATTTCAATCCCTACTAAATGAGGAATGACTTCCGTATCAGTATCGGAAACCAATTTAAGTCCTTTTTCTTTCAAGCTTGTTCGTAATTCTCTGTAATTCTCAATAATTCCATTTTGAACCACAGCTATTTGAGCTGAAGAGTCCATATGAGGATGAGCATTTCTCTCTTCAGGCTTACCGTGAGTGGCCCATCGTGTATGGCCAATACCTAAATGACCTCTTGCACCATGCTCTTTAACTAAATTCGAAAGATTGATAAGTTTTCCTTTTGATTTCCTAGCTGTAAGTAATCCAATTGGGTCTTTGTTTGAATTTTGAATTGTTGCCAAACCTGCAGAATCATAACCTCTATATTCTAAATGTTTTAGACCATCTAAAAGAATAGGGGCTGCTTCTCTAGAACCAATAACAGCAACGATTCCACACATAATAAATTAACAAATATCCTCTAAAATTAGATTTATCTATATAAAAACTAGTCTACAATAAAAAGTAATAAGTTATCTAATAAGCTAATCCCATACTCCTTGTGGTTTCATCACCTAAATAAACCCTAATACTCAAAAAATCAGTAGGGCATGCAGTTTCACATCTCTTACATCCAACACAATCTTCTGTTCTAGGGGAAGAAGCTATTTGACTAGCTTTACAGCCATCCCAGGGGACCATCTCCAACACATCTAAAGGACAAGCCCTTACGCACTGGGTGCAACCAATACAAGTGTCATAGATTTTGACCGCGTGTGACAAAGTACCAACCTATATTTCTTTGATGTATAAAAATATACTGTGGCCAATCCCTAATAATATTTTTTGAATCATTTTCGTTATTTTTGTTAACTCGACACTCTAGCCCGTAAGATTGGAAGTCAGGTTTTAAAGGTTATGTCCCAGGAAGCAATCCTTGAAAAAGTTCGTTCTATTGTTGCAGAACAACTGAGCGTTGAAGCCGGTGAAGTAAAGCCGGAATCAAATTTCCAAAATGATCTCGGTGCAGATTCTCTCGACACTGTCGAACTAGTCATGGCTCTTGAAGAATCTTTTGATATAGAGATTCCGGATGAGGCAGCTGAGGGCATTGCCACTGTTGGCGATGCTGTCAAATACATCGAAGCCAAACAGGCTTGAGGAATACATGATGGAGAACCTCCATCGAGTTGTTGTCACAGGCCTTGGAGCCATAACTCCGATTGGCAACAATGTCGAAAATTACCTCAAAGGGCTTGTCTCTGGCTGTAATGGGGTAAAAGAAATTACACTCTTCGACGCCTCGTCGCATGCCTGCCGATTTGCAGCAGAGGTGAAAAATTTTGACCCAACGGGGAAATTAGAGCCCAAAGAATCCAAAAGATGGGATCGTTTCTCAAAATTTGGAGTGATTGCCGCAAAAGAGGCACTCAAACACTCTGGTATCACAATTAGTGATTCTAATTCTTCTCGTATTGGAGTGATTATTGGATCAGGAGTAGGAGGTCTTCTTACTATGGAAACTCAGGCCCATGTCTTAAACAATAAAGGACCCAGTCGAGTGAGTCCTTTTACTGTTCCAATGATGATCCCAAATATGGCAACCGGTCTTACTGCCATAGCACTTGGGGCAAAAGGGCCTAGTTCATCAGTATCTACTGCATGCGCTGCAGGATCTAATGCCATTGGAGATGCTTTTAGACTTCTGCAACTTGGCAAAGCTGATGCAATGGTTTGTGGAGGTGCAGAAGCGAGTATTACCCCATTAGGAGTTGCTGGTTTCGCGAGTGCAAAAGCCCTTTCATTTAGAAATGACGATCCAACTTCAGCAAGTAGACCTTTTGATTCTCAAAGAGATGGTTTTGTTATTGGGGAAGGGGCAGGAGTACTAATTCTGGAAACACTTGAGCATGCATTAAAAAGAAATGCCACAATTCATGCCGAAATTATTGGTTACGGAACCACATGTGATGCTCATCACATCACTTCCCCTTGTCCAGGAGGTACCGGAGGCGCAGAGGCTATGAAATTAGCGTTAATAGATGGCAAATTAAATCCAGAACAAGTTGAATATATTAATGCTCATGGAACTAGTACTCCTGCCAATGACAGCAATGAAACCTCCGCAATAAAAAGTGCTCTTGGTAATCATGCATTTCAAACTCCTGTTAGCTCAACAAAATCGATGACAGGGCATCTTTTAGGAGGTTCAGGTGGAATAGAAGCTGTTGCTTGTGTTCTTGCAATAAAACATGAAATAATTCCGCCAACCATAAATTATTCCAACCCAGACCCCATTTGTGATCTTGATTATGTGCCCAACAAAGCAAGAGAAAAGAAATTAGACGTCGTTTTATCTAACTCATTCGGTTTCGGTGGTCACAATGTCTGCCTAGCTTTTCGAAAAATGATCTAACTCTTTTCTTCCTACTTAAATTTCTTTTCACCCCCCAATTATAAAATGGTTGCCCTTAGTACTTCCCTAGACACACTTTGCATCAATAGCATCAGAATGCTTGCCGTTGATGCAATAAATAAATCCAAAAGTGGTCACCCTGGGCTTCCAATGGGTTGTGCTCCAATGGGCTATGCCTTATGGGATCAACACCTTCGACACAATCCCAAGAATCCTAAATGGTTTAACAGAGACAGATTTGTTCTCTCTGCAGGGCATGGATGCATGCTTTTATATGCTCTTTTGCATTTAACTGGTTACGACTCAGTCAGTCTTGAAGATATAAAAGAATTTCGTCAATGGGGTTCTAAAACACCAGGTCACCCAGAAACTTTTGAAACCCCTGGAGTAGAGGTAACTGCAGGTCCATTAGGTGCAGGAATCTCAAATGCTGTAGGACTAGCAATTGCTGAAGCCCATTTAGCTGCAAAATTCAATAAGCCTGGTTCAACAGTTGTAGACCATTACACATATGTGATTATGGGAGATGGATGCAATCAAGAAGGAATATCTTCAGAGGCTTGTTCACTTGCTGGACATTTAAAGCTTGGAAAACTTATTGCTCTATATGACGACAATCACATAACAATTGACGGAAGAACTGATGTTTCATTTACTGAGGATGTCTTGAAACGATATGAAGCCTATGGGTGGGATGTACACGAAGTAACTGATGGAAATACAGATGTAGAAGGTATATCAAAAGCTATAGCAAATGCAAAAGCAGTAAGCGACAAGCCCTCAATCATCAAAGTAACCACAACTATCGGATATGGTTCTCCGAATAAAAGTGATACTGCTGGGATACATGGTGCGCCTCTAGGAGAAGAGGAAGCTGACCTCACTAGAAAGCAACTAGGCTGGTCATATAAACCTTTTGAAATTCCTCAAGATGCGATCGATCAATATCGTCAAGCAATTAAGAAAGGTGCACAACTCGAAGAAGAATGGAATGCAACACTAGCTTCTTACAAAGAAAAATATCCCAATGAAGCTAATGAGTTTGAACGAATGTTAAGAGGAGAGCTCCCTCAAAACTGGGATAAAGCCTTACCCTCCTACACTTCTGACGATAAAGGTGTTGCGACAAGAAAACATTCTCAAATATGTTTAGGAGCCCTAGGCCCCAACATTCCAGAACTGATAGGTGGTTCTGCAGATCTGACACATTCAAACTACACAGATATAAAAGGTGAATCTGGATCTTTTCAGCATTCGAGTCCAGAAAAACGTTATTTACATTTTGGCGTAAGAGAGCATGCTATGGCAGCTATTTTGAATGGTATCGCTTACCACGATAGTGGTCTAATTCCTTATGGAGGTACCTTCTTAGTTTTTGCAGATTACATGAGAGGTTCCATGCGCCTATCCGCTCTTAGTGAACTTGGGGTGATTTACGTTCTAACTCATGACTCAATAGGTGTAGGTGAAGATGGACCAACCCACCAACCAATAGAAACCATTCCATCTCTAAGGGCCATGCCAAATATGATGGTTTTCCGACCAGGCGATGGCAATGAAACCAGTGGTGCTTACAAAGTTGCAATCAAAAATCGCAAAAGGCCAAGTTCTTTATGCCTCAGTAGACAAGGTATGCCTAATCAAAAAAATTCATCTATTGAAAAAGTTGCATTGGGTGGTTACATACTGGAAGATTGCAATGGCACTCCAGAATTAATTCTCATAGGAACAGGAACAGAACTTGATTTATGTGTCCAGGCAGCTAAAAAGTTAACGACAGAAGGTAATAAAGTCAGAGTAGTTTCAATGCCATGTGTTGAATTGTTTGAAGAACAAAGCCCTAGCTATAAAGAAGAAATTTTACCTTCTCAAATACGAAAACGTTTAGTAGTTGAAGCAGCAGAAAGTTTTGGATGGCATAAATATATCGGTCTAGATGGAGACAGTGTAACTATGAATAGTTTCGGGGCTTCAGCTCCAGGTGGATTATGTATGGAGAAATTTGGTTTTACTCTTGAGAATGTCTTAGAGAAATCTAGAAAACTAATTAATAAATAAATACTATAAAATCAACCATATATCACAATTCATTTTGGGTTATATGGTTTATTTTATATCTTAATTCAGATTTATTTATTTAACTTTATAGCTGTTAATTCAGATGCCCCTTTATAGTTAATTTTTTCATCTAATTGATCTAAATCTTCATCTGTAATTTTTGTGTTCATTGGGCAATGATTAGGACCACACATTGAACAAAACTCGGCTTTTTTGAAGATTTCTTCAGGCAAAGTTTCATCGTGATATTGTTTTGCCCTTTCTGGATCTAAAGACAGTTCAAACTGCTTATTCCAGTCAAAGTCCTTTCTAGCTTTACTCAACTCATCATCTCGGTCACGAGCTCCTGATCTATGTCTTGCAACATCTGCAGCATGAGCAGCAATTTTATAAGCAATTAAACCTTCCCTAACATCTTCAGGATTTGGCAACCCAAGATGTTCCTTAGGAGTCACATAACAAAGCATCGCAGTTCCATACCAACCTGCCATCGCTGCGCCAATTGCACTAGATATGTGGTCATAACCAGGAGAAATATCTGTCACCAAAGGACCCAAGACATAAAAAGGAGCCTCCGAACACTCCTCCATTTGCTTCCTAACATTAAACTCAATTTGATCCATAGGTACATGGCCTGGTCCTTCGACCATGACTTGTACATCATGATTCCAAGCTCGTCTAGTTAAATCACCAAGAGTTTTCAACTCGGCAAGTTGAGCTTCATCCGAGGCATCATGAAGACATCCTGGTCTCAGGGAATCACCTAAAGAGAAAGTACAATCGTAACGCTTAAATATTTCGCAAATATCATCAAAACGAGTAAATAAAGGATTTTGCTTATAGTGATAAAGCATCCATTGTGCAAGTATTCCTCCTCCTCTGCTCACAATTCCAGTAATACGACCTTTGACCTTTGGTAAATGTTCAATCAATAAACCAGCATGAATAGTCTGATAATCAACTCCTTGTTGACAATGCTTTTCAATAATATGGAGGAAATCATCCTCTGTTAACTTTGATATTGATCCATGAACACTCTCTAAAGCTTGATATACCGGAACTGTACCAATAGGTATTGGAGATGCATTGATGATTGCTGTTCTTACCTCATCTAAATTAACTCCACCAGTAGACAGATCCATAAGAGTATCTGCTCCATATTTCACCGCTAGATCTAACTTCTTTAATTCTTCATTGACATCACTCGCATTAGGAGAAGCACCAATATTCGCATTTACTTTGCATTTCGAGGCAATACCAATTGCCATAGGCTCCAAATTAGTGTGATTGATATTGGCTGGAATAATCATCCGACCTCGTGCCACCTCCTCCATCACTAATGATTCTGGAAGGTTCTCACGCTTTGCTACATAAACCATTTCTTCTGTCACTTCGCCTTTGCGAGCAAAGTGCATTTGTGAAACATTGGTTTTACCTCTTC
The DNA here is from genome assembly GCA_003284185.1 of Prochlorococcus sp. AG-315-C08. Taxonomy (GTDB): domain Bacteria; phylum Cyanobacteriota; class Cyanobacteriia; order PCC-6307; family Cyanobiaceae; genus Prochlorococcus_B. The sequence goes on along the minus strand of QBWB01000025.1, from coordinate 2,510 downwards.
TGGAAGCCAACCATGAATTACGCATGAACTAAAGAGCTATTGGATAGATGAGAGGAGCAATATGCAAAAAGATCACAAGAATTCACTTTCCTTACGCTGGTTTTAACCAGATCAGGTTCGGAGGGTGTGATCTCAGCCATATAGCAAGCCATATAGCACCCCTAGTGATAATTACAAAATAGCTGGTATTTATAAACTCAACCCTAAAGTTTTTATAGATATAAAAAAGATCTTATTGAAATTAATAATTTTCTTGATTCACACTTTTTTTAATCTCTAAAAGCAACATTCTTCGGCGTCTCAATCTTCTAATGGTTCCTGTTAAGACCAATCCACTTCCAACGACAAAGACTGGAATAGCTTGAACCTTTTCGCTGCCCTCTCTATGAACAAATCCTAAAATTGCAAGAAGAATAAGGAGTGGTGCTGAAATTGAGATTAATGGATTTCCGAATCTTTTCATAAGAAAATATAAATTAAATTTTCATAGAATTTTGCATTGAAATAATTATAGTTTTACACAAAATTTTAATTCCTATTTCAAGACTTCTCTCATCCAAACTAAAACGTCCATTATGTAATGGTGCACATCCTTCTTCCCCCGCAACTCCTAAGCGGAACATGGTTCCAGGTATATCTTGTACAAGGAATGCAAAATCTTCAGCACCTAAGGAAGGTTGTGGTAAATGAACAATATTTTCTTCTCCAACAATATTTTTAGAGCAATAGAATAACAAATTAGTTAGCTCAGGATCATTGTAAACAGGTGGAGCAATTGATCTAAAGTTAACTAGTGCCTTAGCTCCATAAGTGGAGGCTATATTACTTACAATTTGTTCAATCCACCCAGGTAATTTTTCGTACAAGGCGCTATCAAGACATCGAACAGTGCCTAAAAGCTTAACTCTCTCAGCGATAACATTAAAAGCATTCCCTCCTGAAACCTTTCCAAAACTTATAACAACCGGGTTAAGAGCATCAAGACGTCTACTTATAGACTCCTGGAGACCACTTACAACCTTTGCGGCGATCCATATAGAGTCAACAGCTTCATGAGGTCTTGCTCCATGTCCTGCATTTCCAATAATCTCAATTTCTAATTCTCCAGCTGCTGCAGTAAAAGTTCCACTCTTTATACCAATTTTACCTACTGACAAATCTGGATATGCATGCACGCCAAATAAACTATTTAATCCTTCTAAAGCATGCTCTTCTTTCATCCAATTTGCACCTTTTGCAATCTCTTCCGCAGGTTGAAATAAAATTCTCACGCCTGAAGAGATTATTTTTTTATTCATTGCAAATACTTTTGCAACTCCTAAACCTATGCATGTATGAAGATCATGTCCACATGCATGCATCAAACCCTGAGTTTTAGAAGAGTAACTTAACCCTGTTCTCTCCTCTATTGGCAAAGCATCCATATCTACTCTTAAACCAACAATAAAGTCCTTTTGATCACCTAATTCAGCAACTAAACCTGTCCTGCCAATTCCTTCTTGTACTTGCCAACCTGATTTCCTAAGTTCACCAGCAACCAAAGCAGCCGTTTGATACTCTTGGCCACTTAATTCAGGGTGAGAGTGTAAATGGCGCCTAAGGTTTAACAACTCAGGCAAAATCTTCTTTAATGAAAGATCAATATTTTTTTCAATATCTTTCATCTATCCTCCAAAGCAAGAAATGCAATCAAATCATTGGTTGGATTTGGAGGCCAACGGCGAACATTCAGCAACCAATTTTTTTCTCGATATCGAATATCTAGGCCAGCTGCTGCTGCCCAATTACTTTCAGCTTCTCCCATAAAGCCTTTACGCCATAAAATCGCACTTAATGCCGCTCGAGCATCTGCAAATAATGGATATTTACGAATTAGAAGTCTGATTTTTTCTTCTGCCAAATCCAAATTCCCCAACTGATAGATCGATAAAGCCTCACTAGATCTAGCCATAGCAAATCCTATTCGAGAAGAAGACGCTTTAGAAAACAAGCGCTTGGCTTCAAGCCAATTACCCATCGAACCCATTACATTTCCCAAGTTATACAAGGCTGAAGAATTATCAGGGTTATGCTTTAAAACCCAGTTGTAATCATCAGCAGCCTCTTTCCAATGCTTTAAAGCTTCTTGAGCAATACCTCTATTTACATAAGGATCAAAATCTCCAGGTGAAATTTCTATTGCTTTAGTTTGATCTCTGATTGCTGCTTCAGGATTACCAAGAGCAAGGTGAATATTACCTCTATTACTTAATGCAGCAGCATCTTCAGGATTTTCACTTATAAATAAATTCCAATCTTTAATTGCTGCAATAAAATCTCCTTCCCTACTTTCTTGCAGCGCTTTCTCAAAAAGAATTTGAGAAGAAACTTTCGCTTGAAGAGGAAATGGTTTAGAAATTAAAAACAAAGCTAAAGAAATTAAAAATAAAATATTTTTAATTTTTCTATTAATCATGAATCTAATTTCTCTGATGAAGTTAACAAAAAATGTTGTTTACCTGTCGGCGTAA
>QBWB01000024.1 GCA_003284185.1 Prochlorococcus sp. AG-315-C08 | reverse complement strand
CATTCCATTTATGCAGTAGCCAGCATCTACATAAATTGTTTGTCCTGATATACCACTCGAAAGATCACTAAGCAAGAAAGCGGCGGTATTACCTACTTCGATTTGAGTAACAGTTCTTCTTAATGGAGCCTTTTCCTCAACATTGTGAATCATATCCAAAATGCCTCCAATGGCAGAGCTTGCAAGAGTTCTAATAGGACCAGCACTAATTGCATTTATTCGAACTTGATTATCAGGACCTAGCTCGTCTGAAAGATATCTAACTGAAGCCTCTAAAGCAGCTTTAGCAACACCCATAACGTTGTAGTTAGGGATTGCTCTCTCTGCACCCAAATAGGTTAATGTCACAACCCCAGCACCTTTACTGAAAAGAGGTTTTGCATATTTACATAAAGGAGCAAGTGAATAGGCACTTATCTCTAGAGCCCTAGAAAAACCTTCTGCCGATGTTGCGCTGTAATTGCCAACTAATTCTTCTTTACCAGCGAAGGCTAGGCAATGAACTAAACCATCTAAACGACCCCAATTTGTTTTTATCGTTGCAAAAACCTCTTCCATTTGAGATGGATTTTGAACATTTAAGGGTAAAAATAAGCTTGGATTTAAGGGAGAAGTAAGTTCTTTGACTTTTGATTCGAAACGTCCTTTTTCGTCCGGTAAATATGTAATTCCAAGTTCTGCACCTGCTGCATTCAATTGTTGCGCTATTCCCCAGGCAATAGATCTGTTATTTGCTATTCCTGTGACTAGGATTTTTTTACCACTTAGATCTAGAAGCATCTGATCAGATTAATTTAGTTAGTATTTAATAATTGTCTCTTATTTAGTGCAAAGACTCATAGTTAAATACCTATAAAGTTAGAAGTTGTTTAATCCATTCTCTCAAAAACAATAAAAACCATGGTTAGAACAGCCTCGACAATGCTTCCTTTAGGAACAGAATGCCCTGATTTTGAGTTGGATGTGGTTTCTGGCTTAGAGCTTCTTCCTCACGACCCTTTGCAAGGATTGAAGCGGATTAAAAGAGGAGATTTAATAACAAGACCTTTGTTCTTGATGGTTATCTGCGCTCACTGCCCTTTTGTTAAGCATATAGAAAGTGGCATATCAAATTTATTTAACTCATATGGGCAAGAAATTCAATTTGTTGCGGTTTCAAGTAATAGTTTGATTACTCATCCTCAAGATTGTCCTGACTTGTTGGCAGCCCAGGCTAATAAGCTTGGTTGGAAATTTCCTTATTTATTTGACTCCGATCAAAAATTAGCTAAAGATCTTATGGCAGCATGCACGCCTGATTTTTATATTTTCGCTCCATCTATAGATGGAGCGTTGGAATTGAGATATAGAGGACAACTTGATGAAAGTCGGCCTGGAAATGATATACCTCTGTCTGGAAATGATATTCGTTTAGCTTTTGAGGCACTGTTAAATTCGAAACCTATTTCAACTCATCAAAAACCTTCTATTGGTTGCAATATTAAATGGCATCCTGGGAACGAACCGGAGTGGTTTGGATGAGCACATTATTAATTTCTTCTAAGTTTGATCTCTAAGACTTAATCTATATATATGCAAATCCCTCCATTTAGCCTTAGTGATCAAATATCTGAAATTGGAGAAGAAGTTGAAGAGGCTGTAATTAAAGTTTTCAGAAGTGGTAAATATATTGGAGGTGAAATAGTAAATAATTTTGAGGAAGCATTTGCATCTGAGATACAAACTTCTTTTGCTGTTGGATGTAATAGCGGAACAGATGCACTAATACTTGCTCTTAGAGCTTTAAATATTGGTGAAGGTGATGAAGTGATCACCTCTTCATTTAGTTTTTTCGCAACAGCAGAGGCTATTACAAGCGTTGGGGCTAAGCCAGTTTTTGTAGAAATAGACCCTGAAAATTATCTTTTAGATTTGAAATTAATAGAAAAAGCAATAACTCCAAATACAAAAGCAATTATGCCTGTCCATTTATTTGGTTATCCATTTGATATGGATCAATTGATGGAAATTGCGAGAAGAAATTGTTTGAAAGTTATTGAAGACTGTGCTCAGGCTGCAGGAGCAAAATGGAAAGGCAAAGCAGTGGGAAGTTTTGGAGATATAGGATGCTTTAGCTTTTTCCCTACTAAGAACTTGGGTGCAGCAGGAGATGGAGGGGCTATAACAACTGATAATTGTGATTTAGCAAGATCAATTAGAGAATTAGCCATTCATGGAATGCCTAAGAGATATTTACATACTAAATTTGGCTATAATAGTAGATTAGATTCTATACAGGCAGCAATTCTAAATGTTAAATTACCTAGACTTAGTAAATGGGTCAGTAAAAGAAAAGAAATAGCTAATTATTACATAGATGAATTGGGCTATATAGAAGGAATAAAAATACCTTCTATAGCAAGTGATATAGATACTTGTCATTCTTGGAACCAATTTGTTATTAGGATTTTAGATGATGATAAATTAGTTTCTGATGTTAAAGGTAATAAGAGGGATTTATTTAAACTTGAACTTCAAAGATATGGAGTAAATACAATTATTTATTACCCTATACCTATTCATTTGCAACCTGCATATCAGAAGTTTGGATATGTTGAAGGATATTTACCTGTTACTGAAAAGGTTTGTAATCAGGTTCTTAGCTTGCCAATATTTCCTGAGATGACTTTTATTCAACAATCATATGTTGTGGATAAAATTAAGAACATTTATGCAAATAATTTTTAAATAAGGTTTGAATATAGTTCTTTGAAAATAGCCTGTTGATTTTTGTGATTGACTATTGGACTAGGATAGTACTTTCTTTCTGATGGGGCTATCTCTCCTGAAAGTAAATCAGTCGTTGAAATATGTTCTAGTTCAGGTACCCATTTACGAATATAAATACCATTGGGATCGAATTTTGAAGCTTGCCTAAAAGGATTGAAGATTCGCATTGGTTTGGGATCCATTCCACTACTAGCACTCCATTGCCAGCCACCATTATTTGATGCTAAGTCTCCATCTACTAAGTTTTTCATAAAATAAGTCTCACCCCATTTCCAATCAATTAAAAGATCTTTCACAAGAAATGAAGCAACAATCATTCTGCATCGATTATGCATCCAACCAGAATGTTTTAGTTGTCTCATCGAGGCATCAATTATTGGTATGCCTGTTAGCCCATTGGTCCAATTTTCGTACCAATCTAATCTATTTTGCCACGGGAAATTAAACCATTTTTTTTTGTAAGGTCCTTTCGCTAGTTCTGGAAAGTTAATCAAAGTATTTTGATAAAACTCTCTCCATGCAAGTTCTTTTATCCAAGTATTAATAGAATCAAGTTGATATTTATTTCTAGCAAGACTTCTTGAAATTTGAGCCCCATTCCATGCAGCTCTGCAACTTATAGTCCCAAGACTTAATGCTGCACTTAGTTCCGAAGTACCACTTTCAGAGGGAATATCTCTTCCTTTCTCATAAGAGATTATAGTACCACTATTTATAAATGAATTCAGTTGTCTTTGTGATGCATGTTCTCCTGGCTTGCACGGACATAGATGTTCACCGCGAAATTTATTTTCTATTAGAAACTTATTAATACTTTCTCCAGGATTGTTAATACAATAGTTCAAATTAGAATCCTTGATTGATGATAAATCTGTATCCTTAAGATCTACGAGTTTATTTGATAATGTGAAGCATTTCATTAAATTATCATTGGATGATTTAGCTTGATAGATCTGATCAAGCCATTTTCTATAAAAAGGACCATATACTCTATAGGGCTCATTATTGTTTGTCCTTATATTGGATGGATCAATTATCAATTGATCCATAAAAGTATAGACTTGCGTGTTGTTTTTTATTAATTCTTTCTTGATTTTATTATCTCTATATTGTTCATAGGGTTCAATATTCACATTCCAAAAAATAGAATTTATGTTAATTAGTTCAGCTAATCTGGGTATTAAATTGATTGGATCACCCTTCAAGACTAATAGTCTACTTCCTAGTCTTTTCCAATTATTTTGGAGTTCTAATAGACTATTACCTAAGAACCAATTTTTAGATTTAGATGTTGTTAACTCTAAATCTAAAAGCTTCGGATCTAAAATATATACCCCTGTTAAATTCTTTCTACTCTTTGATGCTTTAGATAGACCAATATTGTCATTAATTCTTAAATCTCTTCGATGCCAAAAAATTGATCGGGATCCATTCATTAAATATTCAATATTTGGCATGCTCTAAACCATGCTGTAATGCTCTTTCCATCAAGAGTTTCGGTACCGCTTGAAATGATTGCATTAAGTTTTTCAGCTGACATCTTTAACACTTCAATATCTTCATCTACATCACCATCAGGCTTTTTATCAAGTTTATTTAGATCACGAGCAAGGAAAAGATGAATTTTTTCATCTGAGTAGCCAGGACATGGGAGCATTTCTCCTAGACGTTCCCATTTCTCTGCAGAGTATCCACTTTCTTCCTGAATTTCTCTTTTTATGGATTCAAGGGGGCTTTCTCCTGTTTCCAATGTTCCAGCAGGAAATTCAAGAATTCTTCTAGAACAAGCAAATCTATATTGCCGAAGAATAATTACCTCTCCATCATCTGTCAAAGGGACTGCTAGAGCTGCACCTGGATGACGAATAATGCCAAACTCTCCTTCTACACCAATAGGCATTTGAATTCTATTGATTTCAAAACGGATTTTTTTTGCATCAATAGATGCTTTCGTTTCAATTATTTTTGAAGGTTCTGGTCCTTGGATTTGCATGTATGTTTATTTATTAGTTCTCTCAGGATGACGTGTTTTCTCTGATTAAGTGTGATTAATTTTATTTTGATTTCTATTCAGACCAATTTGTATGGGACTCGATTTGACGAGGTTTCCCTTGGGTTTTAGCTAAGACTTCAGAGAGTGGTATCAAAACAAAATTTCTCTCTGTTAATCTTGGATGAGGTAAAATAAGATCTTCTGTTTTTACTTGAAGTTCGCCCCAAGATAAAAGGTCAATATCAATAGTTCTTGGGCCCCAAATAATTTCTTTCTTTCCTCTTTCTCTTCCGAATATTTTCTCCAAGTCCAAAAGTTTTTTCATAAGAGCAATAGCTGATTTCTCTTGTGGTAAAACTGAAGAAAAATCTTCTCCATCTACAACCAGGACGGCATTTATAAAATTAGGTTGACTTATTGGGCTACCAAGCGGATCTGTCTCAAATAAGGATGACCAATTGAAAGATAAAGACTTATCAATATTTTGAAGATCTTTTTTGGGAATATTACAAGAAATATTCCACTCGTAAATGTTCTTTTCAATTTCAGGTCTAATTGATGTCAATGTTGTTATTGGATTGCCAAACTTGCTAGGAATGTTGGCTCCTATTGCGATGATGAGTTTCCATTTCGGAACTGGTTTTGCATAAGTCATGCGAATATTAAAAAGACTTTTAAAAATTTGATTGCATATCCAACCCTATGGTTTCAAGTGGATTGAATGATAAAACTAAGCCCTCTGCAAAAAAAGAGGGAGCTCTAATGGAGATGGCTAGTCGAGCATTCCCATTGGCTGCAATTACAGGTCATGGAACTCTAAAGCTTGCTTTAATGCTTGCTGCTGTTGATCCAGGTCTTGGAGGGGTGATAATTGCAGGTGGACGAGGGACTGGGAAATCTGTTTTAGCAAGAGGTTTACACGCACTTCTTCCGCCTATTGAAATACTTGACCTTGAAAAACTAGCGAATAAACAGCACTCCGATGTAGGCCCATCAACTTATCCAGCGGGAAGGAATTTAGATCCTGATTCTTCAGAAGAATGGGATGATGTAACTAAAGATTTATTTAAAAGAAATATCGGAAGCCTTGAGAATGAGGTTGATATTGAAAATATCCCCAAAATAGTTGTCCCTGCTCCTTTTATTCAAGTCCCTCTTGGGGTGACTGAGGATAGGCTTGTTGGTGCAGTTGACGTTGCTGCTTCTTTGTCCAGTGGAACAGCAGTTTTTCAGCCAGGTTTATTGGCTGAAGCTCATAGAGGAGTCTTATATATTGACGAATTGAATTTATTGGATGAGGGCATAGTCAATCTTCTTTTGGCTTCAGTTGGTGCAGGTGAAAATAGAGTTGAAAGAGAAGGATTGAGCCTTAGTCATCCATGTAGACCTTTGTTAATCGCCACTTACAACCCAGAAGAAGGTGCATTGAGAGACCATCTATTGGATAGATTTGCAATAGTGTTGTCTGCTGATCAATTAATTACAAATGAACAGAGAGTTGAAATAACGCAATCAGCCATAGCTCATGGCCAATCAAGTGAGACCTTTTCTAAGAAATGGGCTGAAGATACAGACTCTCTTTCAACACAATTGCTTTTAGCAAGACAGTGGCTTCCAGATGTTCAAATTAGTGAAGATCAAATTGAATATTTAGTTGTTGAAGCTATTAGAGGAGGAGTAGAGGGGCATAGGTCAGAGCTTTATGCAGTTAGAGTTGCTAAGGCTCATGCTGCATTAAGAGGAAGAGACTCAGTTGATGTAGAGGATTTAAAGGTAGCAGTAAGACTTGTAATAGCTCCAAGGGCTATGCAATTCCCTCAACAAGAGGAAATGGAGCCACCTCCACCTGAAGATCAGCAGGCACCTCCCCCACCGGAGGAATCCGAGGAAAATAATGATCAAGAAGAAAGTGAGGATGAAGATCCAGATGAAGATCAAGATGAAGAGTCATCTCCTCCCATTCCAGAAGAGTTCATGCTTGATCCAGAAGCATGCGCAGTAGATCCTGATTTACTACTGTTCTCTTCGGCTAAGTCAAAAAGTGGTAATAGCGGAAGTCGATCAGCTGTATTTAGTGATAGCCGAGGAAGATATGTAAAGCCCATACTGCCAAGGGGACCTGTGAGAAGAATCGCTGTAGATGCGACTTTAAGAGCTGCCGCTCCATATCAGAAAGCTAGAAAAGAAAGAGAGCCTGATAGAAAAGTAATTGTTGAGGAAGGAGACTTACGGGCCAAGTTGCTTCAAAGAAAAGCAGGAGCCTTGGTTATCTTCTTGGTTGATGCAAGTGGTTCAATGGCTTTAAATCGAATGCAAAGTGCAAAAGGAGCCGTCATTCGTTTACTTACAGAGGCATATGAAAATAGAGATGAAGTTTCTCTTATCCCTTTTCGAGGAGATCAAGCAGAAGTATTGCTACCACCTACAAGATCTATCACTGCAGCAAAAAGAAGACTGGAAACAATGCCATGCGGGGGAGGCTCTCCATTAGCTCATGGTTTGACTCAGGCTGCAAGGGTAGGAGCAAATGCACTAGCTACAGGCGATCTTTCTCAGGTGGTAGTAGTCGCAATTACAGATGGACGAGGAAATGTTCCTTTAAGTACATCGTTAGGTCAACCCGTTATAGAAGGTGAAGAACCTCCTGATTTAAAACAAGAAGTTCTTGATGTTGCCTCTCGCTATCGTTCCCTTGGTATCAAACTATTAGTCATTGATACAGAAAGGAAGTTTATTGCTAGTGGTATGGGTAAAGATTTAGCTGAAGCATCTGGAGGTAAATATGTACAATTACCTAAAGCAAGTGATCAGGCCATAGCTTCAATTGCGATGGATGCAATAAATGCGGTGACTTAAAGATTTGATTTTTTGTTAATTAAGGGTAAATCTCGTCAAATAATTTACCTAATCCTATTGTAACGCTCTTAAGTCCTTCAATTAATTCTTTGTCTTTAATTATGCTTTCCATATCAGAACTCATTTGATTGAATTTTTTTGTTAATGAGTTAGTACTTGATGCAACATCTTTAATATCTTTTATTGTTTTTGGGTTGTCCAAGCTTGCTAAAATATTATTTAAATGAATAGCTGCTTTTGTTAGTTCAGATATAATCGGCCTTGCTCTAATTAGCTCACTTTTGGATAATAAAACAAGTTCGTCCAGATTAGCTTGTGTCTCGTCAAATTGTGTTATCGATTCAGATACTTTATTTATAATTGCTTGACTTTCAGCCTGATCGATAATATCTTCTATACCTTCTGTTAGAGCTGAAATACTAGTCATTTGTTGCCCTATTATTTTATCTCCATCGCAAAGGATTTTCTTGTTAGGACAATCTTTAATTATTGAAGAAAAATTATTCATTCCAATTGATTTTCCAAATGAAATCAATGATAATTTTGCATCACCTCCTAATACAGAACTTGTGACTATCTTGGCTATTACAGGTTTAGCTAAAATTAAATTATTATTATTTAGTTTTATTTTTGCTTCAACACTTCTTGGGGTGAAATCTATTTTTTGCACAGAACCTATATTAATGCCTCGATAAGTAACAGGAGACATTTTTGCAAGCCCACTAGCATTTTTGAAATTTGCAGAAATCTCCCAGGTCTTTGAACCTATACGAAAATCTCTTAACCAAAGCATTGTTCCGGCGAAAACAACTAATCCACCTAGCAAAGAAAATCCAACAAAGGCATCGCGTAAACTTCTGCGCATGAATTTTTATAATTCCTCCGGTTGCATTGGTCCTTGAAGATTACCTGTGCGAAATTGTTTTACATAAGAATTTTCACTTTGTTTAAATTGTTCTATTGAACCATCCCAATGAAATTGACCGCCATAAAGCATTATCACTCTGGTTGAGGTCCTCTCAATTGTGCTAAAGACATGGCTAACAACAATAGAGCAGCCTGAAGCAACTTGAGTGGTCTTAATAATTAAATCTTCAATTCTTGTACAAGCTATTGGATCTAATCCAGCAGTTGGTTCGTCATATAAAAGAAGAGGGCTAGAATCTTCTTGTCTTTGGGAGTCACTGATTAATGCTCTGGCAAAACTAACTCTTTTTTGCATACCTCCACTAAGTTGACCTGGAAACTTTTCTGCTACATCGTATAACCCAACTTGAGCTAAGCATTTGAGAACTCTTTCTTGAATGATTTCTTCGCTCAGGTCTTTTTGCTTTTTCAGAAGAAAACCTACATTTTCTTTTACTGTTAAAGATGCCAATAAAGCAGGGTTTTGAAAGACAAGTCTCACATCAGGTGGGTCGTTTTGATCAAGTCTTAAATATTGTTGTTGTTTCCCAAATAATAAGAGGTTTCCTTTTGAAGGGAGAAGCAATCCTGCAAGAAGACGGAGTATTGTTGATTTTCCGCAACCAGATGGACCAATAATTGCAAGACGTTCTCCAGGACGCATGCCAAGATTAACTTGATTCAGTACTTTATTAGATCCCCATTTTATTGTGAGATCTTTCATCTCAAGCACTGGAGGTTTTTTTGACACTCTTTCTCCTAGTGTTTACTCGTCTCTCTCATTTTGTATGAGATGTCTTATTTTGAAGTTTAATTGGAATTTATCTAAATTATTTACTTAAGTCTCTGAGTTTAGATTTCCTCTAGAAATTAAAATCCATTGAATAAACGCAGACAAAGACAATTCAGAAGATCAATTGTGCGTAGAAGCTTTTTCGCAAGTTCATCTTTTCATCTCTATTTGCGCTTTAAAAGAGCCATTAGATGGCTTTTACCTGGGCTTGTAGTGAAGAGATGGATGTTGACTTCTGGATTGGGCTTATTAATAGCTTTGATTGGAGCTTCTATTTGGGCTGATCTTAGGCCTATATATTGGGTGGTTGAAATTCTTTTTTGGGTTCTAGGCTTTATTACAACTTTTCTGCCAAAAACTATTACTGGACCATTAGTAGTTTGTATAGGAATATCTCTTTTAGTTTGGGGGCAGAGTCGAAGTTTTGAATCTATTAAACAAGCTTTAGGTTCAAAAAAAGATACCTTTTTACTGGATGCGTTAAGGGCAAAAAGAAAATTGAATAAAGGTCCAAATATCGTTGCTATTGGAGGTGGGACAGGTTTATCCTCACTATTAAAAGGTCTTAAAAGATATAGCAGTCGTATTACAGCAATAGTAACTGTTGCGGATGATGGAGGGAGTAGTGGAATACTTCGCAGAGAATTAGGTGTTCAGCCTCCAGGAGACATAAGGAATTGTTTAGCAGCTCTAGCGACAGAGGAACCATTAATTAAGCGTCTTTTTCAATACCGCTTTTCTTCAGGAAGCGGGCTGGAGGGACACAGCTTTGGGAATCTTTTTCTTTCAGCTTTAACTGCAATTACAGGAAGTTTAGAGACAGCAATTACAGCATCAAGCAAGGTTCTTGCTGTTCAAGGGCAAGTAGTTCCCGCTACCAATGTTGATGTTCGATTATGGGCAGAGCTTGAAAATGGCGATCGTATCGATGGAGAATCAGCTATTGGTAGATCTCAAGTTCCAATAGTAAGAATTGGTTGCGATCCATCGAAACCACCAGCCCTTCCACGAGCAATAGAGGCTATTAGAAATGCCGAAATTATTTTGATAGGGCCTGGAAGTTTGTATACGTCTATTCTTCCTAACTTACTAGTACCTGAAATAGTTGCTGAGATACAGAGAAGCAAAGCTCCTAAATTATATATTTGTAATTTAATGACTCAGCCAGGAGAAACTGATGGGTTAGATGTTAGTGGCCATGTAAGGGCAATAGAAGCACAATTGGCGACAAGAGGTATTACTAAGAAAGTATTTAATTCAATACTTGCTCAAGACGAATTAAACCATTCAAAATTAGTTGAATACTATAAGTCAAAGGGTGCTGAGCCAGTGCTTTGTGATAAATATGATCTAGTTAATAAAGGATATAATGTTTATCAGGCTTCTCTTCAAGGTCAAAAAGTTACTCCCACATTAAGACATGATCCCAAAAATCTTGCTTTAGCAATAATGAGATTTTATAGGAAATATAAAAGAGAAAAATAAATTTAGTAAGCATCTTGCATTTCATAAAAATCAGGCTGTACATAGTCTTTCCTTAGTGGCCATCCCTTCCAGTCTTCAGGCATTAAAAGTCTTTTAGGGTGTGGATGTCCTTTGAAATTGACTCCATACATATCAAACGTTTCCCTTTCTTGCCAGTCGGAACCTCTAAAAAGACTATATAAACTTGGCACGGTTAGATCCCCATTTCTATTAAGAAAAACCTTTAGTCTTACTTCACGTGGAGAACAATTATCTTTTATTTCATTCAATTCTATTAAATTATAAAAACATACAATATTAAGTCCAGGCCCTTCATCATAGCCCCCTTGACATTGTAGATAATTAAAACCATTTCTTTTTAAAGCCTCAACTATTGATAATAAATTATTTGGTTCTACTTGAATAATCTCAATACCTAAATGGTCTTTTTCAAGATAATTATGGTCTAACCCTTTTTGGGATAACCAGTCACTTATTGGACCTTTGCTTTTTTCTTGAATAGGAATTTCAGCTTCATTAGTCATTTTTAGGTTCCTTTGGATGTTTAATTAGCATTAAGTTCTTCAGATATTTCTTGAACTTCTTTTAATGATTCATCAAATACATCTGAAATTGAAGGATTTAATGCCATTAATTGTGTTTTTGCATTTAAGTATTCTCCTGTGACTTTCTCGGGAATTCTTTTCATTCTGTGGGGAATAGTTAAATAACGGTGAGTTTGAGTCGTTTTATTTCTCTCTGAAATTGACTCATTAGCTACTTTTTTTCTTAATTTAATTACAGCATCAAATATTGCTTCTGGTCTTGGAGGACATCCAGGGAGATAAAGATCTACAGGGATTAATTTATCCACTCCTCTAACAGCAGTTGTAGAATCTGCGCTGAACATGCCTCCTGTAATTGTGCATGCTCCCATTGCAATTACATATTTTGGGTCTGGCATTTGCTCATAAAGTCTTACTAAAGCTGGTGCCATTTTCATAGTGACAGTTCCTGCAACTATTAATAAATCTGCTTGTCTAGGAGAACTTCGAGGAACTAATCCAAATCTATCGAAGTCAAATCTTGACCCTATAAGAGCGGCAAATTCTATAAAACAGCAAGCAGTTCCATAGAGCAATGGCCATAAGCTGCTTAATCTCGCCCAATTATGCAAATCTTCAAGGCTTGTAAGAATTATATTTTCGCTTAACTCATTAGTAACTGATGGCCTCCCAACAGGGCTGCAAGAAGCTTCTCTTAAGTTACGAATGGCTTCCGAGGAAGGAGATTTTGTCATTGGATTTAGCTCCATTCAAGGGCACCTTTTCTCCATGCATATGCTAGCGCTACAATTAGTATCGCTATAAAAACAAGTGCTTCTATAAATGCTAGTAATCCAAGTCGATGAAATGCAACTGCCCATGGGTAAAGGAAAACTGTTTCCACATCAAAAATAACGAAAACAAGAGCAAACATGTAGTAACGAATGTTGAATTGGATCCATGCTCCTCCAATTGGCTCCATTCCTGATTCATAGGTGAGTTGTCTCTCACCAGCTTTACTTTTTGGAGCTATTAGCTTATTTGTGGTAAGAGCAAGAATGGGAACAGCAGCTGAAAGAAGAAGAAATCCTAGAAAATACTCATAACCCTGAAGGGAAAACATCAATTTGATACTGATTTCATTATCAGTTTGACAGTCATTTTAAAGATTAGTGCCATAGAGTTGTCTTGTGTGCAAGTGAAAACTGTGAATGAAGACTCCAAGACAAATTCAAATCTTTCCAATGATTTGAATTCGGATGAAAAACAAAACAAAGTTCTTTCTTTGGATCAATCCACTGCCTCAAACGATTTTGATCCGAGGTTGAATCGATTTGAATGTGTCAGTTGTGGCTTTATTTATGAACCAGATGAGGGCATAAAAAAGCTAAATATCCCTCCAGGGACTGCCTTTCTCGAATTGGATCGAGAGAAGTTCAGATGTCCTGTTTGTCGAGTAGGATTTGGTGCGTATAAGGATATTGGACCTAAATCAAAGCCTAGTGGATTTGAAGAAAAC
>QBWB01000023.1 GCA_003284185.1 Prochlorococcus sp. AG-315-C08 | reverse complement strand
TTATAAATGATGATGGTGAAGGAATTTTCGAGTCAGAGCAAGAAGCATTAGATGAATATGGAGTTAAAAGTATTGATGAAATCAACGCACATTTCGCAAGAAGGTTTTATGACGTGTCGTTAGATGAAGAAGAATGGTGGGTGTCCTTAGAAAAAGAGATCGAGGGTAAAACTGGTCTGCCTTTTGAGCAATTTAGAGTTAATTATGGTTAGGCAGCATCCTCATTGATTTGGTGTTCTACTAGTTCCCAACCATTGTTAATTAGTTCCGTCCAAGTTTCGATAGCACTTTCTAGATCCATTCTTCTTGTATTTTTGAGTCGAGTAGGAATACCTTCAACAGTGCAATACCAAAGTTGAGTCATCACATCTGGAAAACTCATTCGAGATTTTGGATCTCTAATGAAAAAGAGCACTCTGTCTCTCGTTGGCGAAACCAACCAACCTGCCGGAGATGGAAGTGCATCTCTTGAGTGAATTGAAAAAGTTGAATCTGCTGAAGTCATGCTTAAACCTTCAATTTCTAGACATCAAAAAAGCACCTTGCTCACTTGCAATACGCAGGTGCTTTATGACTTAGGACTGCTTGCAAGAGGAACGCCCTAGTACAGGTATACTATTCATCTTATTTGCTGTCGTCAAGTATTGAATCTTTGAAACTGCTGTTCAATACTTATCTGCCACTCAAGCACTTCAAGATCGAGAGCAGTGTGATGGTAATAATTCCAAAGGTCCAAATAGCACCACTGTTACCTGAGATCCTTTCCATACATAAAGGCATTCCTTTGTTCTCAATAATCAGTATGTAGATACATCCAAGAATCAGGATTGGGATGACCAGTGCATAAAAGAAACTCATTGATTAAAATAAACTGCCTTGAGAGTCATTACCATGATCAATTCCATCTGGATGAACTGTTCTTGAATACTGATCTGAATAGGCACAGTTCTTGCAACTCTCATTAGGTTCTGGGATCTGGTTCTGATTCATCAAGCAAACCATGTCATCAATCTCTTCTTCTATCCAACTCATATTCCAGTTGTAAGGAACGAGGTATTCATCAAAACGCATGGTCTGATGGAATCCGTCTTCATCTCTTTTGGCATTGCAGACCAAAAAGTAAGCAGTCTGATGAACATCAAAACCCATGCCTGAAAGCAGATAGGCATAGAAGTCCATTTGGATTTTGTATCCCTCATGATATGGATCATCCAAATAATCTTGCTTATCAACTCTTCCGTTTTTTGCTTGTGATTTGTAATCAACAACGATCAACTTATTTGTGCGTGTGTCCTGCCAAATATCGTCTACTCCACCTGTGAGGATGATGCTTGAGTTTTTGTGCCGAAGTATTAATCCATGGTGAAGTGAGTCCCTCCAGTTATCCATCTCTGGATGATCAAAAGGCACGAGATGACTTAAACCATTAGGAGCAAACAAGCGATGCGGTGCCTGCTTCTCTCTGCATTCATCGAATTCTTTTTTGAGGAGTAAATCAGTTGTTTCATTGAGAGTCCAACCTGGAGTCCCAGGAGGATCTAAACCTTTGACACGATTGAGATAAAAGCATCTAGGGCAGGTAAGGAAATCAGAGAATTTACCTCTACTAACTTTGAAGTCTTCTCGTTGATTAGGTGTGTATATGGATGATGCTCTGGTTCTACATCCAGTTGCTTTGACGGGTAATTTCTTGCTGTTCCGTTTGAGATCAATCATTCGCAATGCTCCTTTAATAATTTCGCAGCATCTTCATCACCTAGTTCTGCTCCCTTCTTCCAGTCTTCATATGCTCCATTGAGATCTCCTGATTCTTTTTTTACATTTGCACGATTAAAAAATGCATCTGAGTCCGTTGGGTTGATTTCTATTACTTTTGTATAGTCTTCAATTGCACCAGCAAAATCTCCCATCTTGAATTTGGCACTACTTCTATAGAAATATCCATCTGCATATAAAGGATCAAAATCTAATGCCTTATTTTGATCAGAGATTGCTCCATCTAAATCACCTAAATTACATTTGGCATTGCCGCGCATTGAGTAGACCAGGCAAATCTCAGCAGGTGAAAGTTCTAATGCTTTGCTGTAATCGAGTATGGCCTCTTTATAATTTGCAACTTCAAATTTATCTTGTGCTCTATTAAAGAAATATTCATAATCTCTTACTTTTTTATTTAGATTACCTTCATCTCTTAAAGCAATCATTAAAGCTGCACCGACAACTACAGCAGTCGATCCAATAACTACTGGTTTATCTACCTTCAACAAAGAAAGACCAGCAGCAGTCGCAGCACCAACTCCTAAAGCAATCGCAGTGTTACGGAGTTTCATTCAGTGCTCTTTTATGAATGCACTCTAGGCAGTCAGCTTTTTCTATCAACGGATCATTTATCACTTGCATTAAGTAAATAAAAGTAGGCACAAAAATTGCCCCGTTATGAACAAGGCGGTTCTTTTGAAGATCAGAGCAAGTGTTTACTTGCTTTTACTACGAAAAAAGGAGAGTAAAGGGAAGGGATTCACGAGAGATCAGTGAAGATATACATGAGGGTTATGTAGCGAAAGTTGATGGGCATTAGAGTGAAACCAAGTAAATTCAGAAGCCAGGAATTAGGTGCAAAGAAATTTTCTACAAGTTGATGGAGAGATGATATGAGCAAAGAGACTAAGAATTTCAATGTGACACAAGGTATGACTCTTTTACTTCTTAAAAAACTTTCATTGCCTGCAACTCTAGTCTTTCAATTAATTCTCTTTATTACTAATCCAAAAAACAATATTGGATATGAGGATTAATAAGCACAAAAAAACCGCCCAGTTCTGAACAAGGCGGTTCTTTTGGAGACCAGACGCAAGTGTTTCCTTGTTTCCACTGCGGAGGATCCCGACTCCTCACAAAGTGAACTTATCTGAATAAGACTAGTAGCAAACACCTAGTAGGTGAGTTTAAAGATTGGCACAACAAAAGAGAGGAGCGAAAGGTAGAGTAAAATGATTATTATTTACAAGTTCTTTTTATGCGTAAGTTTGCTCTCTATTTTATTGCTGCTTTTTCTTTATTCACTCCTCTTCTTGTGACTGGTTGCGAGATGGGTTCGGATGAAAAGACAGAACAGCATGATCACAAAGATGACCATAAAGAAGATCATCATGATCATGATCACTAGATAGCAAAATAATTTGCGATAAAAAAAACACCCTTCTCATTAGAGTTGGGTGCTTTTTGTTTAACAGAACGGTGGTGTGAGGAGTTGTCCTGTTAGTTGTTTTCTACACCTGCTCAAACTTTTTGTCACTACTAAAAAGACAAACCCATTTCAGCAATCTGCATTAGCAATAACCATACCAAGAACAGCACCTAGAAGAATAGACCATCCATAAGCATCCTTCTTAGATAGTGCTGCAGCAAGACTTCCCCCAAGTATTCCTCCTGTAGTTGCATTTCCTGCACTACAACTTGGCGAACTATAACTTCGAGAAACTAATACCTGATTATGATTGCGTCGATGATACCTGTGAGGATGATACCTGCGAACTGGATGCCCACCGCTTAAACCACAGGGAACTTCAACAGTATCAGAGAAGGACTTCACATATCCTTTAGATGATCTTGTCCCTGGCTTATGCCTCCCTATAGATGTCCTTGAAGCAAGACCTTTGAGTTGTGTATCCAGCCAGGTTGATATTGATCTGCCATCGCTGCTATTGGTGATAAAAGCATTGCAGCGATAAATAGTGGTTGAGATTTCATAGTTCCTTTCTCTCTATTTTTATTTTGAGATCTTTTTGCGAATCAGCAAGAATGAAGAGGAGAGTTATTTTTAACATTTCAATTACCATATGAATAACGAACATCATATAGAACAACTAAGAACGCAGCAATGATAAGGTTTTATTGTTTCATTAACCTGTTCTATATGATAATGTTTCAATAACAAGGTTTTCTAGAACACTTTGAGCAAATTTAAAGGATTCCAAAGGGAATCTCCGTTATTCATGGTCAGACCAAAATACAAAAAGATTGGATATGCGAGGAGCAGTTCTGCAACATCCAAGTTTGGGTTGGAATCACAGATTGCTTTGCTTAAAGAAGATGGATGCGATCAGATATTTCCTGAAGTGATTTCTACGCAAGTTAAGGATTCTGAGCGTCCACAACTTCAAGCAGCATTAGTAGCAATGGAAGAAGATTCGGAATTAGTTCTATGCAAATTGGACAGAGGTTTCAGGACTCAAAAAGAAACCATCAATGTCTTGTATCATCTACAAGAACAGAACAAGCACTTACGCACACTTGATGGGTTGATTTCAACTCGTGGTCTTGGAAAGTTTGCACCAATACTTCTTGGACTCCTAAGTGGATTAAATCAAGTAGAGCGTTCCATGATTGCTGAACGCAAGCAAGAGAGTTTGGACTACAGAAGATCTATTGGTGCATCACTAGGAGGAAGACCAAAGACGAATAAAGCAAAAGAAGGTTTAGTAGTTCGTTTAAGAGA
This sequence comes from Prochlorococcus sp. AG-315-C08, assembly GCA_003284185.1. Lineage (GTDB taxonomy): Bacteria > Cyanobacteriota > Cyanobacteriia > PCC-6307 > Cyanobiaceae > Prochlorococcus_B. The sequence goes on along the minus strand of QBWB01000023.1, from coordinate 8,708 downwards.
TGAAGGTTGTTCTTATAGAAATATCAGAGATCAAACTGGACTTGCACTTGCAACCATTAGACGAATTATTGTTGAGCAAGAAGAAGCGGTGGCGGTATGACTAGAAAAAATATAGGGGGATTATCTGATTACATTGTCTTGAAGGAAGAAAAAGAGGTTATTTTTTATCTCCATAATCCCTATCCAGATTGCTTAGAAATTCCAGCAATAATGAAGCAAAGGTTCCCAGATGATTACAAGAGCATCGTGACAAGTTCCTTAGAGGAGTTCAAAAAGTATGGAGGGAAAGTGTGATGAAAAAAACTAATCAACAAAAGAGAAAGGGAAGTAGCAGTATGAGAAAGCAATATCCAACTCACATATTCAAAGAAGAGTCCAAGGAAATATGGGCACTCTGCACAAGTTCACTATCTGCAATGGCGATATCAGCAAGGATGAAAAAATCATTTCCTCAGTACACCCTCTGTCTTTGCAATAGAGAAACCTTTTTGAGGATGGGAGGCAAGGTTTGATGAACTACGAAGACTGCTTGAAGATAACCATCAATGATTCTGTTGCTCATGTTTTAGATCGATTGCCTCATTTATCACCCGAAAATCGTTACTCACTTCTCATTGAACATTTCAAGGATATTGCAACAGAGATAGACATGGATGAAGTTTGGATGGTTCCAAACTTCAAGGAAGATAAGGTTTAAAAATGAGATGGTTTATTGAATTTCTGGCTTCTTATCAAAAAGGTATCAAGGCAGGTAACTTTTATGAGGAACCTGTAGGAGATGATTTCATTTACCCTGATTGGTAAGCAAAATGGTCTTTACTAAGGATCAAGACAGAAGATGATTGATGCCTTCACTCTTGAGCAGTGCGAGAAAGATAAGGAGATTCGACAACTCAAGATCACAAACTTGGAGCATGCAATTCAACAGTCAGAAGCAATGATTGTTGAATCACAAATGGATAGAGATGCATTGACCTTTTTGAGAAGAAAGGTCGCTGAATCGATGCAAGATTTGGAAGTGCTTTATTTGATGAATAAGAAGGAGGAAACAGAATGACTAACAGCAGAAACTATCCCAGATTGAGAAATGGAAAATTAGAAGGAGGAGGAATGCCGCCTCATTTCATAGACGAAAGGAAGAAAGAGGTTGTATTCCATATACCTGGTGTTTTTCCCGTCACGATGGCAATTCCTACTTGGATGAAATCTTTTCCAAAGGGTTTCAAGGGTGTTACTTGTCGCTGTGAAGAAACCTTTTATAAGTTGAGAGCGAAAGCAAATGAAGGTTGAACTTACCTATTTTCAAGGTGGCAAGACATGGAAAGAAGTAGTCCATGCCAACAATGTTCAAGACGCAAAAAGAATAGGAGAGGCACGAAACCCCTCCATCAAAATCATTGCTGGTTAATCCAGTGCCTTAATCCTCCTTCTTTAGACGAGCAATAAACCAACAAGTTTCATAATCACAGTTGCGAAGTTCCCAATTATCTTCCTTTACATCGTCTGGTTCAAAACGTGTTCCGAAGCAATGGTTATAATAAGCAATTAGAGAAACTTATATATATCAAGCAACAACTTCATCAGTCTAAGGCAATTCATCACCATCTTTATGTTGTTCTGTGTCAAAATCATACGATTCACATAAAGCCTCTTTCCAAACATCAGCAAGCGTATCTATTGAATAAAACCTCTTGCCTGCGTTAAGAGATTCGCAATCATCATGATCGTGCATCCAATCAATTTGTGGATTACTAAATCCTTTTACTATCCTCTCTTTCTGAGTGATTAGATAATCTATTAGATTAGGAATCTCAAAAGAGTGAATAAAAAGGTCTCATCCAAATACAAATAAACCAAAAGTGACTACATTTACAATTCCATATTTAAATAGAGAGCTAAAAGATAATTTATCTTTTAGTATTAATCCCACTAATACATTTCATATAACTCCTAAAGAACAAATAATTAACAAAGCAATTATCTTACATTATGAAGGTAATATTTCAGAAGCAAAAAATTACTATGAATTATGTATTAAAAAACGTTGCAATGATCCAAGAATTTTTTCTAATTATGGAAGCCTATTGATTGATGACGGGAAGTTAATAGAAGCAGAGCTATTACTTCTAAAAGCTATTGAACTCCATCCTGATTCAGCAGCATTCTATAATCAGCTTGGAATTATTTATATCAACGAAAAGAAATTTAGAGAAGCAAATTATTATCTAAAAAAAGCAATTGAAATCAATCTACATTTTGAAGATGCGTACAAAAATATCGCCATAATCAATATTAAAGAAAAGAACTTAGATAAAGCTGAATATTATATACGTAAAGCACTAAAAATCAATCCAAAATGGATCGAAGCAAAATTAATTCTTTCACAAATCCTCCTTGGATATAAGCAATCTTTTAATTTAGTATGTCCATTTTGCAGAGAATCAAGAGATTGTCGCATAATCAAAACTAACCTAAGCAAAAATAAATTTACAGATAAATTAATTTCAGAATCTCGAAAACCTAACAAAATAAATACAAATGATTTATTTACAAGACTTTGTTATAGCTGCCTATTTTGTGGAAGCCAATTCTACGATCCAATGTTAAGTGATAATTCACTTGATATTCTTTATAATAAAGGAATCGTACATCATAATGTTGGATGGTATAATTATAAATCAATTAAGGAGAAAAAGAATCAATCTAACCAAAGACAAATTAATATAATTTTCAATATAGCTAGTAACTACATCGATAGTAAAATAGGAATATATTCTGAGGTGAATTGTCCATTCCAGGGGCTAATTAACGCTTATGATCCAATATCTAAAGAAATAAAACTAAAAAGCGTATCTTCACTAGAAAAGATTAAATCAGCCGAAAGAATTCTATCTATTGAGCCATCAAAAGAAATATGGGGAATGGGATGCAAATCAGAAGAAACAAAAGGTATTTATAAAAGTTGTCGTCAACAAGCCATCTATTCTGGCTTATTCCAATCAATCCAAAATATAAATTCGACTGTACTCCTAGAAAAAATTAACCTCTCTAGCACTTTAACAAATGTTATTTTCTATGCTAATACATTAGATCATCTTCCTAATCCAATAAACTCAATAAAGAATTCTATCAAATTATTTGATATTATTATAATTTTAATGCATAAATATAACTCCACAGTTGGACCTACCATGCAGCATCGTATGCAAATAGGAAACTTATATCAAAACTGGAATAAACTCCTAGGGTTACCCTGCAATATATACGACTTGTCTAATGAATTAAAGAGGAAACATAAATCAAAGAAAGAGGACGACAGGCTATTAATTATAAAGAAGATTAAAACCCATTAATTCATAATCTAATGCCTTAGATTACAAATACAATTAGGAGCAAGACGAATATAAAACACTCAATGAATTATGCTCAAATAACAATTCCACCTACAAAGTCATAGCAATTTCTTATTTCACGAGCCAAGCTTCTGTGAAGTGATTAGGTATTCAACTAGGAGATAATAAAAAATAAATCTGCGCAACTGGGAAAGATATTCCAGAAACCAATGTTAGTAAAACCGCCATACAGAACATGTTAAAAAACATTAAAACTATTTTATTAATTAATTAAGTTATCAAGAACAACTATTGCAAATTCACAAACTGCAAGAGCAATCACCCTCGAATAGACGGCAGCAATTGCCAGCGACCAATAGGCCAATGGAACAATAAGAAGTATCAACCAGACTCTGAAAATATTTGACCAGATAAAATTTAAAGTTGGCATAACTCCAACAAATATCAAGCTAGCAATTAAAGCTGTTTTGAGAAGAAATTTCCTGCCTTCTTTCCTCTCGATAAATTTCAGGATAGGTTCTCCAACTCTGTCCGGTATAAAATTTCCCCAACGAGATGGTCGATACTTTATCCAAAAGTCCATATCCTTTCTTATTTGTTTGTTATAGGCTTGAAGATGTTCAGCGAAATCTCTTTTAATCCGTTGAATTAAATTTATTTTTTCAACTTGACCGTAATCTTCTTCGTCAAAAGTCATACCTAGTTCATCATGATCAATTGCTATGTCCCATTCTTTTGAGAAGATCAAGAATCATTTATTCGTACCTCAATATTTCAATTGGAAGTAATAAGGAATGAGATGAGGAAGTGTACCTAGAGAAATCAGAAGAACAGAAAACCAAAGGAATAGGGATGAAAGAGTATTGGATCCATTGGATCTGAAACTACGAGTTACTTGCATAATTAGACCTCCTTTGGATATTGGGAAGGCATCCCATCCCGTGGAACCTTGAACACCTTCCCTTCTCAAATCAGAACCGAGTGATGGGGACGTAAAGTTCTGATATCTATGGTCTAATGCAACCATCAGGAGAAATTCATCAGCATAAATTCCTGTTTTTGCTTGCATTTAGAAAGGCAACCTTATTAACCAACTGGAGGACACCATCCAAGCCTCTGAAAACCCTCTTTTCCTGCCAGTCCTACAACGTTTGAGAAGATGTTCAGATTGAGGAATCAAACGTTGATGAAGAGGACAGGTCAAATAGTCACGCATGACTTTGTTCATGCAATTTTCTTTGATGGATATAACAAATAGGCACAAAAAAACCGCCCAGTTCTGAACAAGGCGGTGCTTTTGGGGATCAGACGCAAGTGTTTCCTTGTTTCCACTGCAGAGGATCCCGACTCCTCACAAATAAAACCTATCGGAATAACACCAGTACAGGACATCTCGCGGTTGGGTTTGTCGATTGTCACAGGTAAAAGGCACTAAAAAAGAACCCTGCTCACTGGCATAAGTGGATGCCTCTCTGGAACAGAACTAGGCGTGAGGAGTTTTTCTTTATGTCCTTTCAACCTACAGCTAGTCCCCTATAAAGGTTAAGAAGATATCAATTAAGTTAAATTTAGTGTTAATTCTAATTTATTAATAATTAGTCTTGGTTGAATTCTCTATTCCCAGTTGATTTATTGGGTATAAAATCAACTCATAAAACGCCTATGTATATTATTAAAAGCTGCATTAAGATTAATCCTGGATGATAAGTCACCAGGATTATTTGTTACTTGATTAATCGAGCCTTTAAGCATACTTAGCATTTCCCTATCATCATCTCTAGGAATTTGGCTCTCGATCCATCCAACACAAACCATTCTTTCACCTTCTGTTACTTCTTTTACTTCATGAATATACTTAGTAGGATAAATAATAATCTGTCCGGCCTGAAGCTTGACAGATTTTTTCTCAGGAGGAACATTGAGAAGTAATTCACCGCCTTTATATTCATCTGGTTCACTTAGAAAAATTGTAAAAGACATATCTCTTCGTTTAAAGTCTATATATGCTAAGTCAACATGAGGTTGATAATACATACCTACTCCAGTTCTCGTAAAAAGGAGGTTAAAAATCTTAGAAGGGAAGGCAAAATTTTGAATTAAATTATTATTTTGAAGAGCTATAATTATTTCTTCAGAGAACTTTCCATAAGCCTCACCCGGGTTAAGTTGTAAATTTCTTTTGAGTTGTTTCGTATGTCCCTGTGCTGAGGTTGCCCCGTCAATCCAGTCAGAATTCATCATTAGTCGTTTTTTTAAATCTTGACATTTGTTTTTGCCAAGAAACTGGTCAATAAAATAAAGCATTTATTTGATTACTGATTTTTAGAAATATATTCTATAGTAATTACAACCATAAATATAGATTATTTATTTAAAGTTTAAATTATATTTTTATATAATTCATAATTCTAGATCTTAGTGTGCCAGATTCCCGAAAATCCAATACCAGAAAATGTCTAGCTAATTAAGGCTTAATGAGCTTAAATTTTTCATTTTGAATAAAATTTGGGTAACCCTTATAAAATGGTGTTAATTTTCTAAGATTTATAGATTTTTGATAGAATCTATCTACGATTTTAACTGTCTAAACTCTTTAGAAGAACGCACTCCAAAGATAAAAGAATCAACCTCTGACTCTTTTCTTATGAAAAAACAATTTGCGGATAAAAGGCTACAACCTTTGTAAATTCAAGAAAGATATTTTCCCTCGCCCCTAGTATCGCTAGCAAAACAACTAGGAAAAGTTTTTATTGTTATCTTCAAGAAAATAATCATCCTTATCAATATATGGTTTATGAGGAGATTTGATTCTCAACAGATTCACCAATTAAAAATCCTAAGCGTGCTAATTCTCCTTGGTAAATATGATTTTTTGGGTCTTTACTAATTGCTTTATTAAGTTCTATAAGTGCATCTTTATATTTATTTGATTTACTCAAGATTAGACTTAGCAGATAATTAGGATTTGCCAAATCAGGTTTAAGTCTAATAGCTTTACGTGTTGATATTTCAGCTCCCTTTAATTCACCTAGATCATTCAATATGGTTCCTAGGTTGATATAAGCATCAGCGTAATCAGGTTTAAGTTCAATCGCATGTCTAGTCGATATTTCTGCTTCTTTTAGTTTGCCAAGATCAATCAAAATACTACCCAGATTCGAATGAGCATTTGCGAAATCAGGCTTAAATTCAATCGCTTTGCGCGTTAAAAATTCTGCTTCTTTTAATTTGCCAAGATCTTTTAAAATGGCTCCATAATTAGTAAAAACCCTGTGATCCTGAAAACCTTGGTTTATGAAATATTGATAATGTCTTACTGCTTTTGCAATATTCCCCTGTGAATGAAACTTAAATGCTTCAGCAATTATTTGTTCTTTAGAACTTTTAGTATTTTCATGGCTTTCTTTTTTTTTAGATTGTTGCTTCTTTCCAAAACCCTTCATCTTTAACTTTTAAGGTTTTCTATTTATCTTAATTATACTATCTCCTCAAGAACTTCATAAAAATATAGATTAAATAATTTCTTATTTCATAAACTATGATTTTCATATAAATCATAGAAGCAAAAGGAAACAGTCGCTGCACTTAAAAAAGAACTATATGGCCAATCAATGCTTAGGCTGAAGTCGTCCAAGTTAATTATGTCCTTTAACTTGAGAGGTCATCACTTGGCACATCTTTATAATAGATGCCCCCCAAAAGATCACAGTACTCAATATAAAATTTGGCAATTATTCTCAGCGATAGTGCACTAATGTTTTTTCATTGCTTTAAGAAAATTTGCTCTAAATAAGTCCCATTGCTTTGACTCCATAAACAATTAGCCCACAGCCAACTAGACAAGCATTTAGTAATCCCATCCCAACCGCACCTACAGTCACAATTCCCATGGATACACCACCGATGGCAATAAAGCCCATGGGGACTAAGCCAATAGCAATAATCCCACGAGGAGCTATCCCAAATGCAAATAGTTTGGGCATGTTGCTGCCAGTTTCTTGACTTTGCATAGATTTTGCCATTTAAAAACCAGGAAATAGAGCTAGTAATCGAAAGAAATTGAAAGTATAAAAAGTCATTTAGAAGTTCCATGAGTTGCACAGGGCATCCACATTTGTCCCATCTTATGCACAACCTAAACATCCTAATTTTTCAGCTTCTGCTTCTGCCTCAGCTCTTGTGGGATAGGCGTAGATATTCTTAGAAGAAGGTTTGGGATTCTCAACAGTTTGTTGTAGAGCTGCTCCTTCTGGGCTCCATACCTTTAGCCCCATCGTAGTTATTCCAGCGGAAAAGATGCCCATCCCAACTATTGAGGCATTAACAACTCCCATCGCTACGACTCCTAGAGATACAACTCCCATAGGAACTATTCCTATCGTGAAAATCCCCATAGGAACTATCCCAATAGAGATAATTCCAAGTGGCGCAATACCAATGGCATTTTTTTTTGGCTTGCTTCCACAATGAGCCGATCCTTGTGATTGTTGCTGTTCAGAGCTATTCATGTGTTGGTTTGCGAGATAGCTAGTGATGGTCGTGATGCCCAGAAAAACTATCTGTCATGTGTTCTTCATGAGCTTTATGACTGTTGCAAGGCATCCACTTACCCCCCATTTCATGAGCACCTTTGCAATTGAAATTTTTAGCTGCTTGCTCTGCTTCTACTTTTGTATCAAAAAAAGCTGGCATTTTATTTTTTGTAGGTTCAGTGGAGCAACCGAACAGAAGCGCCCCAAGAAAAAAAGAAGGGAACAGAAGATTTTTGCTCAATTAAACAATTCATTTTTATTAACCTAATTAATTTTTCTATTCTTGACATTTTCATAATCTATTAAAGGTGACAAAAATCAGAAAAAGTCGACTAGAACCAGAGCTCACATCTCACATAGCAAAGGAGAGGTCACGGGTTCTATTCCTGAGAGCTCAGCGTCGTAATAAATCAAAAGCATTCTAAACACCCGAAAAGGGCTTTATAGTGATATTAAAAGTGTTCAAGTGGAAATCATTAATTGGTATATTAATCAACTTTCGGCAAGTACTTACAGCGTTAAAAAGGAGTTGAACAAAGACACCTGTTAAAATTGTAAGGGCATTAGAAGATCTTAACCCAAAATTTGAATACAAAAAAATGGGAGAATCTGAAGGTGGGAATCAAGAAAAAAGGAAAGTCATTAACATAACCACATTTCCAGTTCCATTATCAATAGAAGAAATTAAACAAACTATTTTTTCTAATAATTCTGCTAAATACACTAAAGATCAGATAATTACTCAAGCATTTAAATTTCATTCAGAAGGTAATATTACAGAAGCAAAAAAGTACTATCAACTATGTATAAAACAAGGCTGTAA
>QBWB01000022.1 GCA_003284185.1 Prochlorococcus sp. AG-315-C08 | reverse complement strand
TTACATTTAATTGTATTAGCAGTTTATTTGCATCTACCGTAATACTGTCTCCTTCTTCGACTAACCCTATAGTTCCTCCTACTGCTGCCTCTGGTGCTACATGGCCGACTACTAATCCATAAGATCCCCCGCTGAATCTCCCATCAGTTATTAAAGCTACCTTTTCCCCCAAACCTTGACCAACGATAGCTGATGTGGGAGATAACATTTCTCTCATCCCTGGTCCTCCTACTGGACCTTCATAACGAATGACAACTATATCACCAGCTTTTACTTGATTTTTGAGGATAGCCTTTAAACATTCTTCTTCACTTTCAAATACCCTAGCTGGACCAGTTAAAACAGGAGTTTTAACTCCGCTTATTTTCGCAACACTTCCTTCACTAGCTAAATTTCCCTTAAGAATAGCTAGATGCCCTTTTTTGTAAATTGGGTTTGTTATTGGCCTAATTACATCTTGATTAGCATTGGGAGAAGAGGGTACATCCTTTAATACTTCGTCGATTCTTTTGCCCTCAATAGTTTTGCAATTTCCATGGAGCATGCCAGCATCAAGTAATAATTTCATTACTTGTGGAATACCACCGGCTCTATGCAGGTCAACAGTGACATATTTACCACTTGGTTTTAAATCACAAATAACAGGTACTTTTTGTCTTATTCGTTCAAAATCATCGATTGTTAAATCAACTCCTGCTGTTCTTGCTATTGCTAGTAAATGGAGAACTGAATTTGTAGAGCCACCAACAGCCATAACTACACTAATCGCATTTTCAAACGCATTTTTAGTGAGTAAATCTAGTGGCTTTATATTTTTTCTTACAGCATTAACTAATACTTGAGCACTTCTCGCAGCGCTATCAGCCTTTTCATCATCAACCGCAGCCATCGTTGAACTATATGGCAAACTAAAACCCATTGTCTCTATAGCTGCAGACATCGTATTTGCAGTAAACATTCCCCCGCAACTTCCTGGACCTGGTATTGCATTTTTTTCTACTGCTAATAATCTTTCTTCATTAATCTTTCCGCTTGTTAATTGTCCAACGGCTTCAAAAGAACTCACTACTGTTAGATCACAACCATCTAATTTACCCGGTTTAATTGTTCCTCCATATACAAATATTGAGGGGATATTCATTCGTGCCATTGATAGCATTGCACCAGGCATATTTTTATCGCATCCTCCAATAGCTAATACTCCATCCATAGATTGAGCATTACATGCTGTTTCAATTGCGTCTGCAATTACTTCTCTTGAAACAAGTGAATACTTCATTCCTTCTGTGCCCATAGATATCCCATCGCTAACAGTTATTGTCCCAAAGGTTTGTGGCATAGCACCAGCATCTTTTAGTGCTGCTTCAGCTCTATTAGCAAGATCCATTAATCCCATATTGCAAGGAGTGATAGTGCTATGACCATTGGCGATACCAATTATTGGCTTATTGAAATCATGATCATCAAAGCCTACGGCCCTTAACATGGCTCTATTGGGAGAGCGTTGAATGCCTTGTGTTATGGCGTTAGATCTAAGCATTTGTTTGATATTTAATTAATAAGTTGAAAGAATTAACTTAGGATCCAAGTTCTTCTAATTGTTTTCTAACGTCTGCAATCGCCGAATTCAATTGTTCAACACGTTGTTCAAGTTGTTCATTGCTCTGATTACTTAATGAATTTGGTACGAATTCACTAGCTTCTGAACCATCTTGAATGCGAGGTGCGTATAGCATTGCCTTTTGCTTTCTTGTCTCTTGTCTTTTTTCTGCTTCTGAAAGTAACCACCAAGCTAGACCTGCTGCTCCAAGAACAGCTCCACTAATTAGTGATCCCAAACTTCCTGAATTAGATTCTCGATACTGGTCCATAATTTTTATTACTTATTTTAATCTTAGTTCGAGTAAGTGATTCTGGTCTTAATACGTAATGAGGGATTACCAATTCCTGGTGAGATTTCATTTTCTGATATTAATTCAGAATCTATGCATGCACAATATATATTTAAATCTTGAATATGTTCTCCAATCTCTTTTAGCCCTGGACTTGAAGCTATAGCTGTAATCACTCTTATTCTTCTTGAATCAACTTTGGAAGCTTTTAAAGATTCTAGATCTTTTAAAAGCTTCTTTCCTGTTGTTATTTGGTCTACAAAGAAAATTATTCCTGCATTTTGGTCAATCTCTTTTGGTAATCCACCTAAGCATAAATTTGCATTTGGAATAAGCTCCCTAGATCCTTGAAATAGTTCGAGTCCTGCGGGAAGATTTGGGATAGCAAGAATAGGTATTGTTGGATCGATTGTCGAGCATTCAACTGTTCCTGTTGACGAATTTATAGTTTCTTTTTTATTTGGAATCCAATCTCTTAGTGATTCATAAGTTAACCACCTTCCAAGTTGCTCTAATGCAGTGGCATAAAGTATTTCTGGAGTTGTCGGATCCCTCAGAATCGTTAACCAATGTGATATGAGTGAGTGAGGGGGAACTATTACTCTTAAGCTCATTGCCATAATTCATTCTTTGGCCTTATATGCCATAACGTGAATAATTAAAGTACCTGTTAAAAGTCCTTTTTCAGTTCTAATGAATAAAAAAACTTCTTTCATTTCCAAATTTAATGCAATCCTTTTTGCTGGGTTGTTAGTGTTTGTATTACTTTTTCCTGCTCAAAGAGTATTTGCTAAACGTCCACCTGAAATACGGAATCAAGATGAACTTAAGATTTCTGCCGATATGCATGGTCAAGATTTAAGTGGTAATGATTTTGTTAAGCTCGATTTAAAAGGTATTGATTTTAGTGAATCAAATCTAACTGGAGCAGTTTTTAATAACAGCAAATTAAAGGATTCTGATATGCATGGAGCACAGCTAAATGATTCGTTGGCTTACGCCTCTGATTTTGAGGGGGCAGATTTGAGAGATGTAGACTTTACTGGGGCATTGTTGATGGAAAGTACATTTACTAATGCTCTTATTGAGGGTGCCGATTTTACAGATGCTGTACTTAGTCGAATACAACAAAAGCAACTTTGTTCAATGGCTTCTGGGACTAATTCAAAAACTGATGTCAGTACTACTTATAGTCTTGGTTGTTAAATCTTTAATTAGGCTACAAATATATGACTATTGATAGATTGCCAGTGACTATTGTTACTGGTTTCTTGGGAGCAGGTAAAACAACACTTTTAAGACATTTATTAAGTCAAGGAGAACAACGTCTTGCTGTAATTGTTAATGAGTTTGGAACAGTAGGTCTAGATGGAGATCTTTTTAAGAGTTGTGGTTTTTGTCCTGAGAATGAAATTGAGGAAAGAATTGTTGAATTAAATAATGGATGCTTGTGTTGTACTGTTCAAGATGATTTTCTTCCTGCAATGGAGGCGTTGATATCTAGACCTGGTCAGTTGGATGGAATAATTATTGAAACCAGTGGTCTAGCTCTTCCAAAACCTCTTTTGCAAGCTCTTAATTGGCCTGCAATAAGAAGCAATGTTTTTGTTAATGGTGTCGTAACCTTAGTAGATGGTTATGCTCTTGCTAATGGGAGTCCAGTTGGGGATATTGAAAATATTAATCAGCAACGGTTAAATGATGAAAACATTGATCATTTCAACTCTATTAATGATCTTTTTAAGGATCAATTAATATCTGCTGATATTGTATTAATAAGTAGATCGGATTTGATCTCGAAAAATGATTTGTCATTATTAGTTGAGAAATTAAAAATTGATACCAACTCAGCAGCTAATATTCTACCCATTAGTAATGGAATAATTGAACCCTCATTAATCCTAGGAATCTCTAGTAAAGAACATAATATTGCTCAAACTGATGAACATGAACATGAACATGAACATGAACATGAACATATTCATGTTGTAAGTGAACATTTAAGATTAGAGTTAAAAGTTGATAAAAACAATCTAAAGGAAATTCTTATAGGCCTTGTTCCAGAGTTTCAAATTCTTAGAATAAAAGGAAGATGTTGGATAGAAGGGAAGGCATTACCTCTTCAAATTCAAATGGTTGGACCAAGATTTAATTCTTGGTTTGAGTTGGCAAATAACGATGCTTGGAAACCCTCAAAAGCAGGCATTGATCTTGTTTTCTTAAGTTTGAGAAAAGGTGCCTCTCAATCTTTGAAATCTGCTTTGGTTTAATGCATTAATCAATAAAATTATTTATTTCATATTTTATTAAAAAAGGTTGTTTTTTAGCTTTAGTTAGCGATGCTTATTGTGTTAGAGGCAATTTCTTTAACCATTAAGACCTAGTTTTATCTCTTGTTAGATTTCTTGTGACTTCTTTAATTTCCAAAACTCAAGAAAAGAAAACAAAAACTTTTTCCAGTTCATTATCTATGACTAATTGCCTGCAATGTGGTGGAATTGGCTATATGAAAACCAAGCCTAATTGCTATCATACTTGTTTGAAATGTCTAGGTAGAGGGGTAATAAGTGAGAAAGTCCAAGAGTAATTAGAAATAATTTATTTTTAATCTATTATAAATTTACATGCTTTTTTCTTGAACAACTCACCAATGAGAACGCATACTTTTATTAAACTTTTTTAAATCGTGTCTTTATTTAAAGCAAGAGTTTTTGTTCACTTGAGACCTTCAGTACTTGATCCTGCTGGTGAGGCGACAAGATCGGCAACTAAAAGATTAGGTATTGACGGGGTGACTCAATTAAGAATAGGCAAATCTATTGAACTTGAAGTTGAAGCTAATAATAAAGACGAGGCAAGATCTAAAATTGAGATTTTGAGTGATAGGTTGCTTGCAAACCCTGTAATTGAAGATTGGAATCTGGAATTTAAGGATGAACAATCAGCACAAATAAATTAAAAGATCATGACTATTGGAATTATTGTTTTCCCTGGATCTAATTGTGATAGAGATGTTAGATGGGCTACTGAAGGTTGCTTAGGTATTCCAACTAGGTTCCTTTGGCACGAAACTACTGATTTGGTTGGTATTGATGCTGTCGTAATTCCAGGAGGTTTTAGTTATGGAGATTATTTAAGGTGTGGAGCTATCGCAAGGTTTGCTCCTGTCTTAAATTCATTGATTTCTTTCGTTGATAAAGGTGGAAAAGTACTTGGTATTTGTAATGGTTTTCAGATACTTACTGAGCTTGGTCTTTTACCAGGAGCCTTAACAAGAAATAAAGATTTAAATTTCATCTGTGATAGTGCAAAGTTAACTATTTCGAGTTCAAGATCATTCTGGTTGAGAAATTATATTAAAGATGATTCTATTTCTCTTCCTATTGCTCATGGTGAGGGTAGATATCAATGTAGTGCAGAAACTTTAAATAAACTCCAAGATGACGATTCCATTGCTATTAGATATCAAGATAATCCAAATGGATCAATAAATGATATCGCCGGTATTACAAACAAAAGAGGGAATGTTTTGGGTATGATGCCCCATCCTGAAAGAGCCTGTGATAGTTCTTTAGGTGCAATTGATGGAAAGTTAATTCTTAGTTCTCTTTTATCCTAAATAGATACATATTTATAAAAAAGGCAGCTATTTAAATAAACAACTGCCTTTTTCTGATTTTTAATCTTAATTAGTACTTGTAGCCGGCTACGAACAATTGTTCGTCTGATGATGGTTGAGAACCTGCAACATAAGCTCCTTTTGAAGCCTCGGAATTTGCTTGAGCTCTAGCTATTAGAGCTTTTTGTCCTGCTTCTGTATTAGAGCCTTTCCATGCCTTTAGGCAGGAATGTTGTAGGGCTCTTCCATATGAGAATGAAACATTCCACTTTGCCTTACGATCAATCTTATTCATAAGATTCAAGTATACGGATGCTGCTTCTTCGCTTAAACCACCTGATAAGAAAGTAATTCCAGGAACGCTTGCAGGAACACAACGTTCCATTGTCCGAATAGTCATTTCAGCTACTTTCTGAGGATCCGCTTTCGTTGAACACTCAGCTCCTTGAACAGTCATTGAGGGTTTAAGAAGAGTACCTTCTAGAAGTACGCCATTAGTCTGACAAGCGAGATAAACCTCTTTAATTACTTCTTCTTGAACGGCCGCAGTCTTTTCAATAGTGTGAGAACCATCCATAAGTATTTCTGGCTCAATAATTGGAACTAAACCTGATTCTTGAACAGATCTAGCGTATCTAGCTAATCCCCATGCATTTTCACGGATTGAAAGTTTGGAAGGGCAACCATCATCTGTTATTTGAAGAACTGCTCTCCATTTAGCAAATCGTGCTCCTTGCGCATAGTAGTCAGCTGCTCTTTCTACGAGTCCATCTAAGCCAGAACAAAATGTCTCTACATCGTGACCACCAGATAAAGGTCTAAGACCTTTATCAACCTTGATTCCAGGAATGACACCAATCTTTTCTAGCTTCTTAACCATTGGTTCACCATCAGGGTGATTTTGGAAAAGAGTTTCTTCAAAAAGAATTGCACCACTTATGTAGTTTCCAAGACCTTCTGTTGTGAAAAGCATACCTCTATAAGCTTTTCTATTGTCCTCAGTATTCTCTACACCTATAGAAGCGAGCCGTTTACCAACGGTTGCGGTGGACTCGTCAACGGCGAGAATCCCTTTGCCAGATGAAGCTATTGCACTTGCTGTTTTCTTTAATTCTTCTGCGTAGTACGAGAGTGCCATTTATGCAACTAAAAATTCCTTAAGATTATTCCACATGGAAGGCCCCTTTTTTTGTTTTTGAAAGGTTGTCGGGGGTTTTTAGCTTAAAATTGATGTTTTTTTAGACAAAAACTTTTCTTAGTTCGGGTTTTTATTTAGGAATTTTTATTTTGTCTTTAACTAATTTGAATTTTCATACCATTTGAACTTGATTCTTTTATTTTGTCGCAAACTTTTTGGCTGGCTAAACCTTCAACTAAACCAGGAATTATAGGTGTTTCATCTTTGATACTGTGATACCACCAATCATGTATTCTTGCTACTGGTGCTATCCGCCCGTCGGTCCATGTTTTTGATAGTGCGAAATCTTGATCTGGCTGAATATTTTTAGGTTTTTCTCCTTTCTTTGTAAAACACAGACTGAATCCATGAACATAATCCTTTTGATTATTACTGCTAAGAACCAGAGTTCCGTTCTCCCCATAAATTTCTAAACTAAAGCCTCTACTTTCTTTTGTTACCGCAGAAAGACTTAGTTGTGCTGGAATTAAATTGTTATTGATAGTTTTTAATTGTAATTGAGAAATGCTTATATCTTCACTAGTAACTGTTTTATAGGTTCCAGATATTGTACATATCCTTTCTTTAATTGCTGTTGAATTTAGAGCACTAACCGATTGAGTTGGTCCAATAAGCCAGTGAAGAATATCAATTGCATGTGTTCCTATTGCTCCTATTACTCCACCACCTTCATTTTTACTAGAATACCAATTCCAAGGTCTTTCCGTATTGGCTCTGCTACTCATTAACCAATCAAGTTTGACAAACCATGGGTTCCCTAAATTTTGCTGAGTAATTATTTTCTTAGCTTGCATAAATAAAGGTACTGCTCGATATTCATAATCCACAGCAACTTTTAAATTTCTTTGAATTGCTTTTCTTTGTAGATCTTTAACTTGATCAGCATTTATACAAGTTGGTTTTTCTAGTAAAAGATGCTTACCAGCTTCAAGCGCTTGAATTGATAATTCGAATCTTGGATGTGGTGGTGTTGCTATAATTATTCCATCGATTATGGGATTATTAATAAGTTCTTCCCAGCTAGAGTAAGGAATTAAACCATGTCTTTTGCATGACTCCTGAAGTTTATCTTCCCTTGGGTGCCATAATCCAATTAACTCTATATTTTTATTAAATCTTGCCGCGGGGATATGTACACTTTCTCCAAAACCTAGTCCAGCAATAGCTATTCGAAAGGTCTTTTTTTCTAATAGATCGGTAAGCGTATTCATTTAGAGTAAAGTTTTCAACTTGAATCTATTATTACTTCATCTATGAAATTATCACCATTCGGTAAATTCCATTCTTGATTTAAATTAACAGATCCATTTGTTAATATCTTTTAAGTCATTTCTTGAACAATTGATTTTCATTGTAATTATTACTTTATATGATATTTGTTCTATTGTTATCTATTCTCGACTATCTTTTGTGACTTGAATAATTTTAATACCAAATTTTGTTAAACTATTTTATCCTAGTATTGTTTCCCTTCTGTAATTAAAGTTACTTTTTCAAGTTTTTGTAAATAGATTTATTAGTATCTAATAAATTTAAATTCATGAATATAAATATCGATCAATTTTAAGACTTTAATATAGAAAGTAATCTATTAATTTGTTCATTTTATTATGCATTAGTTGTTATCTTATTTGAGTTGTATTTATGTAATCTTAATAGTTTTGCTAGTGATACTTTAAGTTCTGTTCTTGGAATAATAGTATCTACAAATCCATGCTCTTGAAGATATTCTGCTGTTTGAAAGTTTTCGGGTAATTTTTCTCTTAAAGTTTGCTCTATTACTCTTCTTCCTGCAAATCCAATTAAGGCTTTAGGTTCAGCAATTATTAAGTCACCGAGCATTGCGAAGCTGGCGGTTACACCTCCAGTCGTTGGATGTGTAAGTAATGGCATGTAAAGCAATTCGGCATCACGGTGACGCTCTAAAGCTCCTGAAATTTTAGCCATTTGCATTAGGCTTAGCATTCCTTCTTGCATTCGTGCACCTCCAGAGGCACACACAATTAGTAATGGTAATTTATGTTTTGTTGAATGTTCTATAAGTCGTGTGATTTTCTCCCCAACGACAGAACCCATTGACCCGCCCATGAACCTAAAATCCATTACAGCAAGGGCCATTGGAATCGAGTCAACCTCACAAACACCTGTTAATACTCCATCTTTAAGACCAGTTGATGCTTGGCTCTCTCTAAGTCTGTCTGCATAGGCTCTTCGGTCTTTAAAACCCAATGGATCGATAGGAGAAAGATGATTATTTATTGATTGGAAAGTATTTGAATCAGCAATAATGTTTATTCTTTCTTGGCTATTTATTCGATTGTGATGCCCGCAATTGCTACATACACTTGCATTGTCCAATAAATCTTTTCTATATACAACTTGACTACACTCTGGACACTTTTCCCATAGGCCATCACTTTCTTCAGACTCCTGAGTCACTTTCCCTACAAATTGTCCTTTTCTTCTGTCCGCAAACCAGTCGAATAATGACACAGCTTTTTTGTGAATAGACTTTAATTTAATACATTGACTACCATCAGTACTAACAATAGATTTAAATCTTAGCCATTATCCACGTACAGAATATTCCGATAGATATAAAAGGGGCGAATGGATATTGGTGGAAGATTCCAACATCTTTATATATTTTAGTATATAAAAAATATATACTAGATAATATAAATGAAATGGATATTGCATATAAAGTATTCTCTAATCCAAGCCAAAAGCTAGCAAAGGCTGCTAGCTTTATATCACCGAGCCCTAATGAGTTTACTCCAGTTAGTTTATAGCCTAGTAAGCTTATTAGAGTCATAAATATAAAAATAATAATAGCAATATATGAATTAGTTATTATCAGGTTAAGGCCGTTAATCTCTTTTGCTGGATTTTCATGAATAAATAAATAAATAAATCCAAATATGGTAAATATTCCTAATTTATTATTACTTATAAGCATTGTCATAGAGTCTTCTAATGATATTGAAATCAATAGGATTGACAATATGAATGTAAATAATAAATCAGTTATCAACTTTATTTCTATTTATTGTTTCCTTCTAAATATAATTAATTATTTATATACAACCAAATAACATATCTAATTAATGGATGCTTTTTGCTCTTCTATCATTCTATGAATAATTGGAGTTAAGATAAGCTCCATAGCAAAGCCCATTTTTCCTCCATTAACCACAATACTTGTTGGGCTTGACATGAATGAATCATGAATCATTCCTAGTAAGTATTGAAAATCTATATCCCATTTTTCTATAGACCCTTTTCTAAAATGTATTATCACAAAACTTTCGTCTGGGGTAGGAATATTTCTACAAATAAATGGATTTGATGTGTCAATGGTAGGAACTCTTTGGAAGTTGATATCAGTTAAACTGAATTGAGGACATATATGATTAATGTAATCCGGCATTCTTCTTAGAATTGTATCAACAATCGTTTCTGCTGAATAACCTCTTTCTGCATTGTCTCGATGTATTTTTTGTATCCATTCAAGATTAGTAATGGGCACGACACCAACTAGTAAATCTGCAAAAGAAGCCACATCGTATCCTTTTCCGGCTACTCCTCCATGTAGCCCCTCGTAAAAAAGAAGGTCTGTTCCTTTAGGAATATCTTCCCAAGGAGTAAATTGGCCTGGATCTAAATTTGTACCAAGTCTAGTATTGTGCTCTGCAGCTTCTTCATGGCTATGCAAATAGTATCTTTTTTTACCTGACCCTGTTTTCCCATATTCACTAAATAGATCTTCTAATTTATCGAATAAGTTTGCTTCAGGTCCAAAATGTGAAAAATTTTCGCCTTTTGATAGTGCTTGAGACATTGCCTCCTTCATAGGCATTCTTTCAAAACGGTGATAACTATCACCCTCAACAACTGCAGGAACAATGTTTTCCCGAGCAAAGATGTGCTCGAATGCCCTCTTGACCGTACTTGTTCCTGCTCCTGAAGAACCCGTTACGGCTACTACTGGGTGAATCTTAGACATCGACACTAAAGTATTGACTTTTTATTTTGGCAGGTCGACTGACCATCATTCAAAACTTTCTGCAGGAGTATTTTAATTTGTGAACTTGTTAGTTGATTTTTTCTGCGATTAAATCTCCCATCTCGAAGCATCCGACTAGTTTGTTATCGTCACTACTTGATAAGTCGGCTGTTCTATATCCTTCTGCTAAAACTTCGTTTATAGCCTTTTCTAAATGATTAGCTGCATTCGTTTCTTTAAAAGCAATTTTTAACATCATTGCTGCCGAAAGCATCATTGCTATTGGGTTAGCTAGATTTTTACCAGCTATGTCTGGTGCAGATCCATGCACAGGTTCAAATAGCCCTGGACCTTTTTTAGTTAAAGAGGCCGATGGAAGCATCCCAATTGAGCCTGTAAGCATTGCAGCAATATCACTTAGAATATCTCCAAATAAATTACTCGTAAGAATAACGTCAAATTGACATGGATTTCTTACAAGTTGCATTGCCGCATTATCTACATATTGATGAGATAGTTCTATTTCTTTAAATTTCTCAGAAATAAGTGTTACTTGATCTCTCCATAATTGGCTTACATCTAAAACATTTGCTTTATCTACTGAGCATATCTTCCTTCTTCTTTGCTTTGCGACTTCGAAGGCTACCTCTGCAATTCGGTTGATTTCATCTGATGAATATGTCATCGTGTTAAAAGCTCTCTCTCCAGCTTCAGTTTTTATCCTTCCTTTTGGCTCGCCAAAATAAATTCCACTTGTAAGTTCTCTAACTACAATTAAATCAACTTTATTTATATAATCTTCCTTGAGACTGCTTGCCTTTATTAGAGGCGGAGCAATTTTTACTGGTCTTAAGTTTGCAAAAAGATCTAATGATGATCTTAATTTAAGTAAACCTGTTTCAGGTCTTTTCTCTCTGGGCAATTGATCATATTTTGGATCTCCTATTGCTGCTAATAAAACTGCATCGCAATTCTTACATTCTTGTAGTGTTGTTTCTGGTAAAGGAACTCCATCATTTTTGATTGCTGCCCCTCCAAATGGCATTTCTATGAACTTTAGATCAAAATCATATTTCTTACTTATTAATAAAAGAACTCTTTTTGTCACAGACGTTATCTCTGGACCAATCCCATCACCTGATAATAATGTTACTTTGTAAGACTGCATGTCTGTTTAAATAGTGGAAGAAATTACCTGGAGCTTTTACGCTCTAGTTCTCGTATGGCTTTTACAAGGTCGGGTAATTTTTTAAAAGTAGCAGAACATCGTAACCATAGTTTATTTGAAATTGCAGGAAAACCACTAACCACATTCCCTGGTTCAATATCAGTATGAATCCCACATTTTGAACTGGCAATTACGCCATCTCCAACTTTGACTTTATTTGTCACACCTACTTGCCCTGCAAGAATAACTGAGTTTCCAATTTCTACACCTCCAGCAAGACCTACCTGGGCAGCCATTGCGCATCCTTTTCCTATCGATGCACCATGACCAATTTGCACGAGATTATCTATTTTTGTATCTTCACCAATTACTGTCTGGCCCACTGATGGCCTGTCAACTGTTGTACAGCTACCTATTTCAACTTTGTTTTCTAGAATTACATGACCTATTTGAGGCATTTTTTTCCAACCTTTTGGCGTCGAAACAAAACCGAAGCCTTCGCTCCCAATTACAGCATTTGAATTGATAACACATTCATCTTTAAGTACAGTTTCTGAATGGATAACGCTGTTAGCATGTATAACATTTTTATTCCCAATTTTTACTTTTTGGTATATAACAACTCCTGCATGAATAATAGTCTCATTTCCAATTTGAGAATTATTTCCAATATAAACATTTGGACCAATTGAGACTCCAAACCCAATCTGAACTCCATTAGCTATTACAGCTGTTTTATGAATACCTTCAACAACTAAATCTGGAGGGTAAAGTATATTTAGTGTTTCAGCAAATCCAATCTTTGGTTCTTTTAGTGAAGCCCATGCAAAGTTAGAGTTTCTGGCGATTTCTATAATCTCCAAATCATTTGATGGAAGTAATAATATTGAAGCCTGAGTACTCTTTATACAATTTCTAAGGTTTAATGGGCTATCTTTATCTAGAAAACTAATCTGATTGGTAATTACTTTCTCTAGAGATGCTGCAACTGAAACATCTGGATCATTTGAAATCTCATAATCTACTAATCCTGCATCACCTTTTTTAAGTTCGTTGATTAATTGACTAAAAAGCATGATTTTGATTTGGTTAAAAGGAAAGATTAAAAATCTTCTTTGAATTTTTCATTAGTTAACACTAGTACATCTCTATGAATTACAAGAGGTGATCCATTTGATGGCAATGCAGACTTAATTCCGATTCTTATAGCATCACTACTCATTGAGCAAATGCCTTTAGCTATTTCTATCCCTGATTGATCAAAAACCTTTACTGGTTGATTAGAAATGAAATTACCAGTAACTTTTTTTACTCCAACTAGTAATAGTGAGGCACCTTTATTTTTTATAGCTTCACTAGCACCAATATCTAAATAAATTTCACCTATAGGCTTTATTGCGTGAGATAACCAGCTCTTACGATTGCCAATAGGATTAGGACTAGGGTGAAAGATAGTACCAATTTTTCTTCCATCAAGCAATTCCCCTAAGGTTTTAGGATCCCTGCCATCTGCAAGATGTACTTTTATTCCACTTTCCGTTGCTATCTTTGCTGCAGTCAGCTTGGTTTTCATACCTCCAGTGCCCCAAGTCGATTTTTCATGCTTTATCCCCAATTCTTTTAGTTCATTTGAATGATGTATCTCTCTTATTGGTTTAGCATTAATATTAATTTTAGGATCAGCTGAATAAAGATGATCAATATCTGTAAGTAGGATTAATCTATCTGCCGAAATAGCAGTAGCAACTAATGCGGATAAAGTATCATTATCTCCATATTTTAATTCTTCATCAGAAACAATATCATTCTCATTAACTATTGGAAGAACATTCCATTCAATTAACTTCTTTAGTGTTTTAGAGGCAGAATTATAACTATTTCTAGAACCTAATTCTGATCTGGTTAACAAAACTTGTGCAACGTTATAACCATACTTTTCCATTGCTTGTTCATA
>QBWB01000021.1 GCA_003284185.1 Prochlorococcus sp. AG-315-C08 | reverse complement strand
TGAATCCGTCACTGATGAAATTTATAATTTTTCAAAAACACTTACTGAATATAATATAGTTGAATGTGAATCTATAAGTTCTTATTCTATTGGGACTTACAAATTGGCCTCAACTGATGTTGAAGTTATAGATGGAATTGAAGATTATTTAGAATTAATGCAAAAACTTTTTGATTTTAATCTAATTAGTTCATATATCAAAAATGATTTTCCAATTGTTTTTGATGCACTCAATGCTGTTACTGGTCCTTATGCAAAGCGTATATTTCTTGATATTTTGGGAGCGCCTGTAGGAACAGTCAGAAATGGAATACCTTTAGAAGATTTTGGAGGACTTCATCCTGATCCCAACCTTACTTATGCTAAAGATCTTGCGGATCTCCTTCTTAAAGGTGATCGATTCTCTTTTGGGGCAGCATGTGATGGCGATGGCGATAGAAATATGATTTTGGGACGAGGATGCTTTGTTAATCCAAGCGATAGTTTAGCCATTTTAGCTGCTAATTATGATTGTGTACCAGGCTATGCAAAGGGATTATCAGGTGTTGCGCGCTCTATGCCTACGAGTTCAGCGGTGGATGTTGTTGCAAAAGATTTAGGAATCAAGTGCTTTGAAACACCAACTGGATGGAAATTTTTTGGTAATCTTCTTGATGCCAATAAAATTACTCTATGCGGAGAGGAGAGCTTTGGTACGGGTAGTGATCATGTAAGAGAGAAAGATGGATTGTGGGCTGTTCTTTTTTGGCTGCAGATTCTCGCAAAGAAGAAAAAATCTGTGTCCGAGATAATGAAAAGTCATTGGCTAAAGTTTGGTCGACATTATTACTCTCGACATGATTACGAGTCGATTCCTTCTGAGGTTGCCAACTCTCTCTATCAAAGACTAGCTCTGATGCTTCCCTCTCTCAAAGGTAAATCTTTTGCTGGAAAGAAAATTCAAATTGCTGATGATTTTAGTTATACAGACCCTGTAGATAGTTCAGTTACTTCTAGTCAAGGATTAAGAATATTGTTAGATGATGGAAGTCGAGTTGTCGTAAGACTTTCTGGTACTGGCACTCAAGGTGCAACATTGAGAGTTTACCTTGAAAGATTTGTTTCTAGAACTGGTGATTTAGATCAAGATCCACAGTTGGCTCTTGAGTCATTAATTAGGTCTATTGATTCTCTTGCTGAAATCTCTAGCCGAACAGGGATGTCAACCCCAACGGTTATTACATAAATAAAAATAGTGTAAGTTTAAATTATTAAAAATAACTTTTTAATTGATAAATTTCTTTTAAAGTAAAAGATATTTACTTCAGTCTATTTTGTCCAAAGATCTGTTTGCTTTTAATGGTGAACAGTTAATTCAGCAGAATTCTCCTTTGGCTGATCGC
Organism: Prochlorococcus sp. AG-315-C08; assembly: GCA_003284185.1. Lineage (GTDB taxonomy): Bacteria > Cyanobacteriota > Cyanobacteriia > PCC-6307 > Cyanobiaceae > Prochlorococcus_B. The sequence continues at coordinate 13,986 of QBWB01000021.1, read as the reverse complement.
TTGCGCCCTCAGACACTTGATGAATTTGTTGGCCAAGAAGATATTCTTGCGGAAGGTCGTCTTTTAAGACGCTCAATAATTGCCGATAAAGTGGGTAATTTATTACTTTATGGACCTCCTGGTGTTGGCAAAACAACATTGGCAAGAATTATTGCTTCTAATACTCTTTCCCATTTCAGCGTTTTAAATGCAACTTTGGCTGGTATTAAAGATTTAAGGAATGAGATTGATGCCGCAAGAGAAAGATTAAATAAATATAGCTTGCGTACTATTTTATTTATCGATGAGGTTCATAGGTTTAATACTGGTCAACAAGATGCATTATTGCCTTGGGTAGAGAATGGAACTTTGACATTAATTGGAGCAACTACGGAAAATCCATATTTTGAAGTGAATAAAGCTTTAGTTAGTAGAGCGAGACTATTTCGGCTTAAAAGTCTTAATTCAGAAGCTCTGCATCAATTACTGCTAAGAGCACTAAATGATAAGGAAAGAGGTTATGGAAAAAAATCAATCAAGATATCCAATGATGCTTCAAATCATTTGGTTGATGTTGCGAATGGAGATGCACGTACTTTGTTAAATGCATTGGAACTTGCAGTTGAAAGTACTCCCTCAAACAAAGAAGGTTTAATAACAGTTGATCTGAAGATTGCTGAGGAGTCCATTCAGGAACGTGCTGTCATATACGACAAAGCTGGAGATGCTCACTATGACACTATTAGCGCTTTTATTAAGTCCCTGCGTGGATCGGATCCTGATGCGGCGTTATTTTGGCTTGCTCAAATGTTAGAAGCTGGAGAAAATCCAAGGTTTATCTTTAGGCGAATGCTTATTGCTGCGGTTGAAGATATTGGCTTGGCAGACCCTCAGGCTATTGTTGTTGTTGAGTCCTGCGCCGCATCTTTTGATCGCATAGGTTTACCTGAAGGGATTTATCCCATCGCTCAAGCTGCCTTGTATTTAGCTTCAACTGAGAAAAGTAATAGTGTCAAAGCAGTTTTTAATGCTGTTGAGGCCGTTAGACACTCTCAAAAACAAAATGTTCCCTCACATCTTAAAGATGCTAATCGCGATCAAGAAGCTTGTGGCGATGGAATTGGTTACCAATATCCTCATGCGTTTGCAGAAAATTGGATTCCTCAACAATATTTGCCTGAAACATTGAAAACTGAGGTGTTTTGGAACCCAAGTCATCATGGCTGGGAGGGAGATAGACGATCAATTTTATCCGAAAGAAGAGCTGAGCAGTTGGCCGCAATCGTTGAGGCGAGTCATCAAAATCCTTTAATAATTAATACGCGCCCAATTAATAAGGATCTTGATAAATGGTTGCTTCGTCAGGTTGCTCAGGAAGGTGACAGATTAAAAAAATTGATGATTAAACTATGGTCTGACGTTAATTGGCAACAAAATCATAGAGTTTTGGTGTTAGCTTCAAATTCTTTATTTTGGGCTTTGAAACCTTTAAAAGAGGTTTCTGAGGGAGGAGTAATTTTAGTTTCATCTATAGACAGTCATTCACGATTGGTTGCTGAAATAGGAGGTCTTGACTCAATGGAGCGTCCTTGTTTGATTGATTCAACTGTTGAATCTTTTACTAAGTTAGATAAAAGTCATAAGTTTGAGGTTGTTGGAGGAAGGATTTCTTGGAAGCTCTATTCAGATAAAAACTTTTGTAATCTATGGCCTGTTATTACTCAGAGATGTACAAGAAATGCTCAATTGAGTTTATTACTAACTACTCCTGTCTCAGGGCCAGCTAATGCCTTGAAGGAATGCCTTGATAGTCAGAACTTAGAAAATATTGATATCTCATTATTGGATGATTTGATTATTCATGAGAATAAATGGTTAACTCAAGAAGATAAAAAGACTAACTTGTTATTAACCCTAAATGAATTAGGTTGGGAAGTTTCTTTAGAAGAATGGACAGAATTTATTTTCTTAAAGGTGGATGAGAAAAATTTAGAAAGATGGTTCTCTATAGATGGTAATTACCGAAGAAGAGTTCTTAATAGCTACGATCAAGAATCATTGAATTATTTTAAAAGTTTATTTGATTTATTAAAGGGTAAAACTATTAAACAGAAATTATTACATTCTAAATTGTTTGGGAGTTTTCATACTTAGTTAATACAGAGAATTGGATTTGATGAGGTTAACTTATCATCTATGGCTATTGAATATGTCCAATATCTATATTTTCGAGTGAAAACTTTTACTTTATTTTGATGTGAATAATGGTAAGCAAAAGATGCATTATTCTCCCAAATCCATTGATTTAAATTGGTTGCTATCTTTTCACCTTTTGACTTAATTGTCGCTTCTTTAATAGTCCATCTTTTGAGAACCTGTTCTTGTATTTGTGTTGGGGATAAGTTTCTTATTTCATCATGTTCAATCTTATTAAAAAAGCGTTTTGATATTTCTTCTGCTTTAAATTCTCTATCTTGTCTTTCAATATCTATGCCTATTTTTTTGGATGACCAGCCTATAAGTAGTGCATCTGAGCAATGACTAATACTTATGTGTCCCCATCCTTCAGGTAATAAAGGAGCTTTCCCTGGTTCTGCTTTTAAAGGAATTGCTAGAGGATCTAATCCAGTCATATTGGAGATAGCATGCCTTGCACATCCCCGTGAGAAATGATAAAGCCATCTCTTCTTTTTGTTTAATTTACTAGTCCACTTTTTTTCCTCAATTGTAATAGGCAAAAGTTTTGATGGAATTAAAAAGAACCAAAGACCTAGTACGCTTGTAGTTTCTATTTGATTAGTAATCATGCCTTTGCGTATTGGAGATCCTGCGCCGAATTTTACTCTCTCAAATCAGGATGGTACTGACATTAGTTTGTCATCTTTTAAGGGGTCGAGGGTTGTCATTTATTTTTATCCTAAAGACAACACTCCTGGATGTACAAAAGAAGCGTGTAACTTTAGAGATAATTGGGATCTTTTAGAGTCAAACGGCATTCAAGTTTTAGGTATAAGTAAGGATGATTCAAATTCACATTTAAAGTTTATAAATAAATTTGAATTACCTTTTATTCTTTTAACTGACTCCGAACCATGTCCAGTCGCAACTTCTTATGAAAGTTATGGGTTGAAAAAATTTATGGGCAGAGAATATTATGGAATGCTCAGACATACTTATTTAATTGATAAAGACGGAAAAATTGAACTGATTTACTTAAAAGTTAAGGCAGCTAATATGGCAAATCAAATCCTAAGTGATCTTGGCTTGGAATGACTCTTGTGAAATATTAACCATTCCTTCAAGGACAAGATTTGGATGATATTGAACATTAATAGATCTATCTTGCAGTTCTTTATATATTATGGGTGAATCACCTCCACATAGCCATATCGTTAAATTAGTTTCTTCATATGCTTTTGCAATGGCACCTACTAAACAATTTATTGACCCTTTTATCATTGCATCTTCAGTTTTATATTGAAAAGTCTTTTTAGGTATTAAATTAACACTTGGTTCTTCTAAGTTTAATGCTCCTTTAGCCATAGAAGATAATTGAAGCTTTAGTCCTGCCATTAATTGCCCTCCTGAAAATTCTCCTTTATTCGTTATTTTTGTAATACTCATAATTGTACCTGCATCAACTATTAAAACTCCATCTTTATTAATACCTAAATGTGATGCTTTTTGAAATGCACTCCATGCTGATAAAGCCCTATCAATTCCTAAGTTAGATGGGATATTTAATAATGGGATATCATTTAAACTTAATCTTTTAGACGGGTTTAACTCAATTATTTTTGGGATCGGACCTACTGCTGCCCATGTAATGTGACTAGGTTTTTTATTTATGAATTCTATTGGATTGGGAGAAGTATGAAAGTATTTCCATTCGTTTTTTATTTTACATGCCCAATGCCATCTTGTATTTCCAATCATCAGACAATTTTCTTTTGAATACACGAGTATATTTCCTAATTGATTTCCTGGTTTATATGTATTCCACACTCTTCGCTTATTCCTCCAAACCTAGTAGACCGGCCTGTATTATTAACATTTTCTGCCTCACTCGAGTGCCAATCACCAATAGTTGAATAACCTTTCTCAAACAAAGGGTGTTGCGGTAAATTATTTTTTTGCATGTAATAGAAAATATCCTTTTTACTCCAATTTAATAGTGGTCTAAGAGATAAACGTCCTCTAATGAAATCAATAAGATTCATAGATTGTCTATTGGTGGTTTGTCCTTTTCTGACTCCACTAGCCCAGCACTTAATATCATGGTTGGATAAAGCGTTTTCAAGCGGTTGAACTTTACGCAGTTGATGATATTTCTCAAAATCTTCGTGAGAACCTGCTTCCCAAAGACGTCCGTATAACGCTTCCATCCTTGCAGGGGATACATGGCTTTGACCTATTATTAAATCTATTTCAAATAACTTTGTAAGCTGATCAGCATAGACATAAGTTTCCTTAGGAAGGTAGCCAGTATCAATCCAAATTACTTTTGGTTTTTTTCTTGGTTTGAAAATCTCTGTCATATGAAGCAGAACAGCTGATTGAATTCCAAAACTTGTAGTTAAAACAAACTTTTCGTCAAATTGCTCATATCCCCATAGGAGAAGATCTTGAGCTGAGAGTTTTTTTAGATCTTCTCTAGTTTCATCAAGTGATTTTTTTAATAAGTCTTGAAGACTATTTTTATAGTCTTGTGAATTATTAGTGGACTTGGTTTTGGATTCTTTCTTCATATTTGAGCATTGAATACCGAATCGTTAAAAGTTTGTTTAGGGTCTTTTAACCATATTAGATCTTGTCCCTATGGACTTGAACAATTTGAAATCTCTACCAATAGTTTTAGTGGGTGGTGGTTTTGGAGGACTTTCTACTGCCATTGCGCTTCGAGGGAAGCTAGATTGCACGCCAATTATTTTGATAGACCCAAGTCCCAGATTTGTCTTTAAACCATTCCTATATGAATTACTAAGTGATGAACTTAAATCATGGGAAGTCGCTCCTAAATATTCAATTTTAGCATCGGAATTGGGCTTCATTTATTTGCAAGAAACAGTCATTCGGGTAGATCAAGATAACAGAAAAGTAATAACTTCATCTGATTTAGAATTGGAATATTCCCAACTTGTTGTTTCTACAGGTTTAACAACAGATTACTTTGGGATTAAAGGCTTAAGTGAACATGCTTGTGGATTCTAAGGTTTAAATGACGTTCGAAAAATTAAAAAATTAGTAAATACAATCAAGAAGTCTAACGAGTATTCTTACCCTCTAGTAATTATTGGAGCAGGACCAACGGATGTTGAACTTGCTTGTAAACTTGCAGATTTAATTAATGACTTTGTTGAAATATATTTGATTGATATGGGAAATGAAATTTTACCAAGTTGTAAATCTTTTAATAGAGATAAGTCAATTCAGGCTTTAGCTCAACGCAATGTCAAAATTCATTTGAGTAAATTTGTTCACACTTTCAGTAAAGATACAATAGAACTTCATTGCTCTCATGGAGCGTTAGAGGAGCAACAAATCCTTAATTTTTCTGGTTTGATATGGACTGCTGGATCAAAATCTACTGCTTCTAATTTATTTTCAATTAAAAAAGAAGAAAATACTAAAATTATTGTGAATGAATATTTGCAAAATGAAGATAATCAAAATATATTTTTTGTTGGTGATATTAGCTTGAATAAACAAAATCCTTGTCCTGCTTCAGCACAAGTGGCAATACAACAAGGTTCAATCACTGCAAAAAATATTTGTTCTGTTAGAGAAGGGAAGCCTCTCAATCCATTTGCATTTAATGATCATGGTGAAATGTTGAGCCTTGGTATTGGTAATGCTTCTTTGACTGGCTATGGAATTAATCTTTCAGGACCTTTAGCTTATGATCTGTGATATTTAGCATATTTGATGAGAATGCCAGGGCTTTCTCTTTCTCTTAGATCTGCAGGTTCGTGGCTTATTGGTAAAAAAATGATGAACTAATTATTTTATCAATATTTATAATTGCTTCTCACAGTATTGTTAGTTCATATGAGGACTAAATCAGTTGAAGAGCCTTATTAAGCAAATGATATGAATGAGATATTTAATGTTTTGGAAAATCCCCAAGCTGTCATTACTTTGGCAGTTTTGACTCTGGCAATTTGTTTATTTGTTAGCAGTGCTCTTGCTCCTGAACTGACTGGTCTTTTAAGTGTTGCATTATTGATTGGGACAGGGGTTCTCTCTCCACAAAAAGCATTAGCTGGTTTTGGAAGTCCTGCCTTGATTACATTAATGGGCTTATTTGCTGTTTCTGCTGCTCTTTTTAAAAGCGGTGCATTGGATCGTTTAAGAGAGTTAATAGCGTCAGAAAGCATTCGAACCCCAAGGAGATTGATTGCTCTTCTTGGTTTGGTTGTTGCGCCAGTTTCAGGTGTAGTTCCTAATACCCCGGTCGTTGCATCCCTTTTGCCAGTTATTGAGGGATGGTGTATTAAACGCAAATTATCTCCGTCTCGAGTTTTGCTGCCTCTGTCTTTTGCAACAGTATTAGGGGGAACTTTAACTCTTTTAGGAAGTTCAGTAAATTTATTAGTGAGTGATATTAGCGATCAACTGGGATATGGAGCTTTTGATTTGTTTACATTTACTGCGATAGGAGTGCCTATATGGCTAATAGGAACTTTATATATGTTACTTGCCCCACAATCTCTTTTGCCTGATAGAGGAAAAATTAGTTCAGAGTTTGGCGGTAGTTCTGATCAAACAGGTTATTTTACGGAAGTCACAATTCCTCCTAATTCAGAATTGGTTGGTCATTCTTTGAGGAATAGTCGCTTACAGAGAAGATTTGATGTAGATGTATTAGAAATACAGAGAGATAAGGAGAGGCTGCTGCCACCTTTGGCTGATCGCATTCTTAAATCTAGCGATCGTTTGTTGATCAGAATTACACGATCAGACCTTCTGCGTTTGCAACAAGAACACACAGTTCAGCTTACAAAAAAAGATTTAAATGTTGAAAAGAAATTTTTTCTTACTAATAGTGATAAAGGGCAGAAAACTGTAGAAGTTCTATTGCCTGCTGGTTCTACCTTGGCTGGGGCGAGTTTGCGTGAACTTAGATTTCGTCAGAGGCATAATGCAACTGTTTTAGCTTTAAGACGTGGGCAACAAACTGTGCAAGAACGTTTGGGTCAGGCAATTTTAAGAGAAGGAGACGTATTGCTTTTACAGGCACCAACAGACTCAATTCGTGGTCTTCAAGAAAGCAATGATCTTTTAGTTTTGGATCAATTTGAGAATGATCTACCAACTGTCACTCGAAAACCAATAGCAATTGGGATTGCGATGGCTATGTTAATTGTTCCATCCGTAACGTCATTGCCACTAGTTGCAGCTGTCCTTATGGCGGTAATTGCCATGGTAATAGGTGGCTGTTTAAGACCTACTGAAGTTCAACGATCAATTCGACTTGATGTCATCCTCTTACTTGGATCACTTTCTAGTTTTAGTGTCGCCATGCAAGCAACTGGTCTTGCTGATGCCTTTGCAAGTAGTCTTGAGTACTTTCTGGAAGATTTACCTACTTATTCAGCGTTACTTGTAATTTTTCTATCAACCACTGTTTTTACACAGTTTGTAAGCAATGCAGCATCAGTAGCCCTTTTAGCACCTATCGCTGTCCAGTTGGCTCCCAGCATGAGTTTGCCTCCATTGGCTCTTTTGATTACAGTCCTTTTTGGAGCCAGTCAGTCTTTTCTTACACCTATGGGTTATCAAACTAACTTGATGGTTTTTGGTCCAGGACGTTATCGTTTTTTAGACGTTACGAGATATGGAGCTGGTTTAACAGTCTTGATGACATTACTTGTGCCTGGTTTGATTTTGTTGAAGTATGGTGGTTCTTAATTGATTTTTATATTTTGTCTCTTATCAACTTAGACATAACTATTACGTTGGAAACTTGTATTTCTTTTCCGAACTTTAAATATATCTCTGGAATCAGATCCTGCCGTTTTCAAATACAATGAGAATCAGGTCCGAGGCATATAAGCGACTCACTATTCCGCAATTCACTGTGTTGACTGGTTTGTTGGTAATATTCTGCGGAACTTTATTATTAGCCTCACCTATTTGCTCTGGTTCAAAGATAGGTTTATGGGAGGCTTTCTTTACAGCTACTTCTGCGGTTACAGTTACTGGTTTGTCAATTATTGATATAGGTATAGATCTAACATTTTTCGGGCAAATTATTTTGGCAGTTATGTTAATAATTGGTGGTTTAGGTTTAATGGCAATTACTACATTTTTACAAAGTTTTGTTGTTAGTGGAACAGACTTAAGAACTCGTCTTGATCGTGGAAAAACTCTAGACGAATTTGGAGTTGGCGGTGTAGGTAAAACATTTAAAGGGATAGTAACTACGGCAGGAATACTTATTTTTCTTGGTGCCACTACTTTATACTTTTTTGGATTTAATGATATATCAAATACAGGGCAAAGGCTATGGGCTGCTATATTTCATAGTATTTCAGCTTACAATAATGCTGGATTTGGTCTTTGGTCTAATAGCTTGCAAAGTTATAGAAATAATGGAGTAGTTAATTTTGTATTAATCATATTAATTATATTAGGTGGACTCGGATGGAGAGTCACAAATGATATTTGGATTAATCGTAGATCTTTGAGAGTAAGAAATCTAAGCTTACATACACGGTTAGTTATAAGAACATCTTTTATTTTGATTGCATTAGGGGCTTGTGGATTACTTTTTACTGAATCATTGATTAAGGGTAATTTCTTCTCGACAATAACTTTTCAAGATCGTATGTTAACAGCTTTGTTTAGTTCGGTGAGTGCAAGAACAGCTGGGTTTACCAATATACCAATATCAATTGAAACTGTTTCTGATTCTGGTCTGCTATTTATTATGTTTCTAATGTTTATTGGAGCCAGCCCGGGAGGGACAGGAGGGGGAATTAAAACAACTACTATCGCTGCATTAATGGCTGCAACAAGAACAACATTGCGTGGACAAAATGAAATCATCATTCGTAATCGACAGATTTCTGACAAAGTAGTTCTAAAAGCTGTTGGTATTACAGTAGGTTCTTTATTATTTGTTTTAATTATGGCTTTGTTATTAAGTTTAACTAATAGTTTCAATGGCGAAGCAAATTTTTCATTTTTAGAGATGTTGTTTACTTGTATTTCTGCTTTCGCAACTGTTGGTTTTGATCTTGGGGTGACAAGAGAATTGGGTCATTTTGGTCAACTAGTTCTTATTATCGGGATGTTTGTTGGTCGACTTGGTATTCTTTTATTCTTGAGTGCAATATGGCAAGCCCTTGATAGAGGTAGTCTTCAGCCTCAGAATCGAATTGGTTATCCAAGGGAGGATCTTTATGTTTAGAGAGGTAAAATCATGAGTGACTGGTGGCAGTGGTCTCCCAGGAAAGGGAATCAGGATTTTGGTTTCGCAGTGGTTGGTATTGGACGTTTTGGAAGTGCTGTGTGTAGAGAGTTGCTTCGCAATGGTGCTGAGGTATTAGCTGTCGATGCTTCTGAAAGGGCAATAGAAGAATTACGTCAACTTGAGCCAACAATAGAAGCACGAGTGGTTGATTCCACAGATGAAGAGTCTATGAAAGAGGCAGGTGTTCTAGAAATGGGAACTTTAGTAGTTGGTATTAGTGAGCCCATTGAGGCAAGTATTACCACAACTTTGATTGCAAAAGATACAGAGGGAAGTCTTGTTAAACAGGTCATTGCTAGAGCAACCAGTGATTTACATGAAAAAATGTTGAAAAGAGTAGGCGCTGATCGTGTTGTGTTTCCTTCAAGAATGCAAGGAGAAAGATTAGGTTTAGAATTAGTCAGGCCAAATTTGATTGAAAGACTAGAATTAGATGATAAAACTGGTATTGATGAAATTAAAGTCCCTGAGGTTTTTATCGGTCGCTCTTTGCGTGACTTGAACCTTCGGAAGAATTACTTCGTAAATGTTTTAGCAGCAGGACCAGCTCAATTATTAACAGTTAACCCCCCAGCTAAATATATTTTAGAAAAAGATCATGTATTAGTCGTCATGGGGGCAATGGAAGATCTTCAAAAGCTACCACAAAATTAATTTATGCGTGTATTAGGTTTGATGAGTGGGACAAGTGCAGATGGTATAGATGCAGTTTTAGTGGAATTTAAAGGTGATCCATCTAAGCCAAAATGGAAAATCCTGAATTCAGTTTCATTTGCATATCCTTTTTCAACTAGAAAACAAATTCTTCAATTAGGTCAAGGGTTAAAAATTAACAGCAAAGATTGGTTGAAGTTAGCTGAAGAAATAACTGAATTAAATGCTCAGGCTGCAATCGCTTGCGATTCTGAATCTATGGCAGAACTTATAGGGTGTCATGGTCAAACGGTATGGCATAGAAGCCCAGAGAACTCTCAGAGAGGAGGAACTTTGCAAATTCTTCAGGGTCCTTTATTGGCAAATATATTAAATCGAACTGTTATTTATGATTTCAGGTCAAAGGATATAGCCTTAGGAGGTCATGGAGCTCCTTTGGTTCCTTTGGTTGATGAAAGTTTAATAGGAAGAGTTTATGGATGGAGAGGTATTCTTAATCTTGGAGGTATTGCAAATCTTACGATTATCCCTCCTAAAACTGGTTTTGATAAGAGTTCTTTTTGTATTGGATGGGATTGTGGTCCGGCAAATTCTTTAATTGATTTAGCAATTGAAGAGAGTAGTAATTCGTTGCTTAGGTTTGATGAAAATGGTAATCAAGCATCCATGGGAATCCCAAAATCTAATGTGATTAAGGAATGGTTGAAAGAACCTTTTTTTCACCAAGTACCACCTCGATCTACGGGCAGAGAGCAATTTGGTTTAACCGATTTGCAAAAAAGAAAATTTCAATTAGGCGAGGTTTCAAAAGAAGATTTATTGTCTACTCTTACTACATTTACTGCTTCAATAGTTTCTCAAGATTTGGATTTTCTTTTCAAGAGGAGACAAATACGTCTATTGGAACTATTGGTAGCTGGGGGCGGTTGTCAAAATATATATTTGATGAAACAACTTGAGAGGAAGTGTCGAGGCATTTGTATAAGGAATATAAATGAGATAGGGCTTCCCTCACAATTTAGAGAGGCTTTAGCTTTTGCAACTTTAGCTTGGTGGAATGTATTAGGAAGAAAAGTTGATGCTAGTCAAATCACAGGATCAGAAAAATCTTTAACTTTTGGCGTTCGTGTTGATCCTTGAGAGTCAAAGGCTAAAAATTAATTTCTTTTGAACTTTAATCTTCTAGGAAGACCTTTCAGTCTTTGTGTTTTCTGTTTTTCTAAGGCAGTAATGAAATCTTGGGTTTTGTTCTTTTTTGCTTCTAACTCTCTATGAGATGAATTGCTAGACGACTCGTAACGCGTAACACCCTCCTGTATTAAAACTTTCGCCATATTACTTACAGTTCTAGATTCTTGTTCTGCTAATGCTGCCAATGCTTCACATAGGTCTTCTGGTAATACAACTTGTATCCTTGGAGACTTTTGCTTCCCGTTGGATGAGTTTTGACGGGTAGCCATGCCCCTATGAAACTATCTTGTACTTATTAGTGTACACTTGTACGCAAGGATACTATCTTTGTGTATGATACTTGCCTGCCTGGCCTTTTTTGCTGATCGGCTGATGAATTCGAAATTTTTTGATCAACAAGGAGTATTTCATGTCTAAACCATCTCTTCCGAAATCTTGCTCACTTCCTTCTAGAACGATTGATAATCAAGTCGTCACAAAGCGATCAAGAAGAAAGAATCGTCGAAGTAGTGAAAATGGTGATGTTTTAATTTCTGCAGTTGTCAGTTCTTATCTATTGACTCATTTACACCATGTTTTACAAAGAGCTGAATATGGGGCCACAAGAGAAGGTAGATCTTCTCAAGCAGCAAATTTTGCTCAACTTCGTAAAGTGCTATGTATGGATGCTCGAAGTATGAAGGATGCCTCTGCTTTGGGTTTAAAGGAAAGTGATTTAGAGAAGTGCCATGAATCTTCCAATCTTCAGACAAAAGTTGCTTAATTGAATAGTGTTTTATCAGTTACTTTTTTATTATGAGCAGCAATGCTGCAGAGCTTTATAAGCTTATTGAGGCAAATCCACAGAAAAAGCAGGATCTTTTTCGCCAAGCTCTTCAAGATCCTAAAGGGGCTATGAAGGCAATTTGTGAACTGGGTAAAGAATTAAACTTACCAGTCACTTCAGAAGAGGTAAAAGAATATTTAGCAACTATTGAAGATTTAGATACGAAGCAATGGCTAATAAAAGCAAGAGGTGGCCTTTAATTGCTTTTGATTTTTGAAGGAAGTTTCAGAGAATCTGGCGGGTCCTTGTGTATACTTCTTCGCTCATAGCCTCCTCCTCCAGCCATAGTCCAAAAAAAACAATAGCTTGGAATTGCTAGAGCTGCTGCAAGAAATAGAGCAGTAATTTGTTCCAATCTCAACATAGACATGCATTGGTGATGTAATTTAAACCAGTTTGCATATGTTAAGACTAGATGTTTGAAGGTAGTTCAAAAGAGGCTTTTTCAAGTGTTACGTCTTGAAAGGATTTCTAAAATTTATCCCACAGGTGAAGTCCTAAAGGATGTTAGTTGGGAAATAAAAATTGGCGAAAGAATTGGTTTGGTAGGAGTTAACGGAGCTGGTAAATCGACACAGTTGAAAATCATTGCTGGATTAGAGGAAGCAACTGATGGATCTCTCATAAGAGAAGGCGATCCATCTATTGCATATTTAAAACAGGAATTTGATGTTGATGTTGATCGATCTGTTAGAGAAGAGTTGTTTCAGGCATTTCAAGAAGCCTCATCTTTATTAAATAGACAAAAAATAATTCAACAAAAAATGGAGTCTGAATTAGCAATAAAGGATTTAAATTATTTAGATTCATTGATTAAAGAATTAAGCACTATTCAAAATAAATTTGAATCTATTAATGGCTATGACTTGGAGTCTAAAGTTGAGAAATTATTACCTAAGATTGGCTTCAATGATAAAGAAGCAGATCGATTAGTAGGAGATTTTTCTGGCGGTTGGCAAATGAGAATAGCTATAGGAAAGATTCTATTGCAAAGTCCTGATATTTTATTATTAGATGAACCTACTAACCATTTAGATCTTGAAACAATTGAATGGCTGGAAAGATATCTATTAAATCAAAAAATAGCGATGGTAATTGTTAGTCATGATAGAGCCTTTTTGGATAAAATTTGTACAAAAATAGTTAATACTGAAAGAGGTCGTTCTAAAAGTTATTTGGGAAACTATACTGCGTATTTAGAGCAGAGTAATTTTGATTTGGAAGTTACTAAAGCTGCTTATGAAAAGCAACAAAAAGATATTTCAACTCAGAAAGCTTATATTGAGAGGTTTCGTGCAAGTGCTACAAGAAGTACCCAAGCGAAAAGTAGAGAGAAGTTATTAGATAAAGTTGAAAAAATCGATGCTCCGGTTAATAATTTGAAGGGGCCTAGTTTTAGTTTTAGGCCAGCACCTCAATCAGGTAAGGATGTGTTAAGTATACAAGATTTGACACACAGTTATGATGAAAATATCCTATTTTTAGGAGCTAATTTAGAAGTTAATCTTGGGGAAAGAATAGCCTTTTTGGGGGGGAATGGTTCTGGAAAATCTACTTTGCTTAGATTAATTATGGGCTTAGAAAAGCCTGAAGATGGAATTATAGAATTAGGAAAACATAATATTATTCCTAGTTATTTTGAACAAAATCAGGCAGAGGCCTTGGAATTAGGAAAAACTGTGATTGAGACTATATATCAGTCTGTTCCGACTTGGACTCAAACAGAAGCTCGATCTCTATTAGGGAGCTTTGGTATAAGTAATGACTCAGTTTTTAAGGAAGTTGGACAAATTAGTGGTGGAGAGAAGGCAAGACTGGCATTAGCATTGATGATTGTTAAACCATGTAATTTATTAAT